>JANXRL010000174.1 GCA_025352985.1 Verrucomicrobiota bacterium | reverse complement strand
CTCAGCCGCGTTTTTGGGCGATGAGGTGCTCGAGTTTCACGATGTCGGCCGAGAAGAGGCGGATGCCTTCGGCGGTCTTTTCGGTGGCCATGGCGTCTTCGTTCAGGGCAAAACGGAAGGCGGCTTCGTTGAACGTGACCTGAGTGAGGTCGGCGGAGGTGGCTGCGGCGGGGTCGAGTTTGCGCACGAGGGGGGCGGTGGAGGCCTTGAGCTCGGCGAGAAGCGGGGGCGCGATGGTGAGGAGGTCGCAGCCGGCGAGCTCGGTGATCTCACCGGTGTTGCGGAAGGAGGCGCCCATGACCTCGGTCTTGTAGCCGAATTTTTTGTAGTAGGTGTAGATCTGCGTGACGGAGATCACACCGGGATCGGCGGCGCCTACGAAGTCTTTGCCGGAGGTCTTCTTGTGCCAGTCGAGGATGCGGCCGACGAAGGGCGAGATGAGGGTGATGCCGGCCTCGGCGCAGGCGACGGCTTGGGCGAAGGAGAAGAGCAGGGTGAGGTTGCAGTGAATGCCTTCCTTTTCGAGGATCTCGGCGGCCTTGATGCCTTCCCAGGTGGAGGCGATTTTGATGAGGACGCGGTTGCGGCTGATGCCGGCCTTTTCGTAGAGGGCGATGATCTCGTGGGCCTTGGCGACGGTGGCGGCGGTGTCGAAGGAGAGGCGTGCGTCCACTTCGGAGGAGACGCGGCCGGGGACGATTTTTAGGATTTCGAGGCCGAAGACGACGAGCAGGCGGTCGATGACTTGGGGGAGCGTGGCGGTGGGGCCGGCGGCTTTGATGGCTTCGTCGAGAAGCGGGGTGTAGGCGGGCATGCCGGCGGCCTTAAGGATGAGGGAAGGATTGGTGGTCGCGTCGCGAGGGGCGAATTCCTTCATGGAGGCGAAGTCGCCGGTATCGGCGACGACGACGGTGAACTGTTTGAGTTGGTCGAGTTGGGTGGACATAGAGGAGTTAGGTTTAGGGAGATAGTGGCGAAGATGGGGCGGTTTTGTCACGGCTTTGTCTGATTATGGGCTTTCAAATAATTTTCCAACCAGATGAGCGCGGTTGCTTCATTGTGAAACGCGCCGTCGAGCTGGGCTTCGAAAGCGGCGTCGATAACGGGCTTGAACGACGGACCGGCGGTGAGGCCCGCAGCGAGCAGGTGGCGACCGAGGAGAATGGGACGAGGGGCGGAGGTCTGCAGGTCGAGGGCGTGGGAGCAGGCGCGGAGCTTTTCGATCAGCGCATGGGTTTCCGGAGAGTGCAGGGGCGGGCGGCCAAGGCTGTCGGCCATCATCACGGCGCAGAGGTCGTCGATGGTGCCGGGGTGGAGTTTGCGGGCGAGGCGGCGGACGGTGGAGTCGCTGAATTCGCCGTGGCCGCTGTGATGAACCATGTGGAAGGCGACGAGCGGGCAGACGGTATCGACGAGGGTTTTGGGGGCGCCGATGCGTTTGAGAAAAGTCTCCGCGAGCGGTCCGCCCGCCGATTCGTGGCCGGGGCTGACCCAGCGGGGACGACCGTGTTTCTCGGCTTGGTGAGTGGTGGCGGGTTTGCCGAAGTCATGGGCGAGCACGGCGAGAAGCAATGCGCGGCGTCGGGCGGGGTCGGCCTCGCGCCAAGCCAGCAGGTTGACGAGAGCGTCGCAGCAGTGGGCGGTATGGGTGAACGCGTCGCCTTCGGGGTGCCACTCGGTGTCTTGGGGTGTGCCGCGCAGGGCGGCTAGTTCCGGGAAATGCACGAGCCAGCCGGTTTCTTCGAGGACGGCGAGTCCGCGCGAGGGTTTGACGGACTGCGTCGCCCACTTGTCCCACTCGCCCCAGATGCGTTCGACGGGAAGTTCGGCGAAGGTGCCGCTCATGCTGCTGCAGAGTGCGGCGGTCTCGGGGGAGAGAGTGAAGTCGAAGCGGGCGGCGAATTGAAACGCTCGCAGCACGCGCAGCGGGTCTTCGACGAAGGCGGGGCTCGTATGCCTGAGGAGGCGCGCGTTCAGGTCGCGTTGACCGCCATGGGGATCGAATACCTCGCCCGTGAACGGGTCGCAAGTCATGGCGTTGATGGTGAAATCCCGACGCGAAGCTGCGTCTGCATCGTTCAGGTCAGGATCGGGGGCGACGGCGAACCCGCGATGTCCGTCACCGGTTTTCGATTCTCGGCGGGGGAGACTGAAATCGTAGTCCGAGGAGCCGAGGCGGAGTTTGATAACCCCAAAGCTTTGCCCGACCATATCCGTTGCTCCAAAAGGGGCCAAGATGGCGCGCAGCTTTTCAAAAGAAATCCCCTGCACCTCGATATCGAAGTCCTTGGGTTTGAGGCCTAGGAGAGCGTCACGGACGCAGCCGCCCGCCAATCTCGGGCGGGCCGTCCCCTGTATGGCGGTCAATACAGTCAGCAAGTCGCTCGGTATATCGACGGACATTTATCGGGGTGTCGGTTTAGTGGGCTCCATTGCATACACGAGCACACCACTCCAGCCCGCCAGTAACAAGATCCCGCCTAGAGGAGTGACCGGCCCAAGCCATTTGGGACCACCCAAAGCGAGCCAGTAGAGTGACCCTGAAAAGAAAAAAATGCCGAGCAACCAGCATGCGCAGGTTCTTGATAACCATTTTCTGTGCATGGTTGGGTAGTTTCTCGCATGCAGTCCGACTGAAAGCATGGCTATGGCGTGGCTAACATGATAAAAAACAGCCGTTTGCCACGTAGGAACTGAATTTTGAGCGATCAACATTCCTTTCAGGGCATGCGCCCCGAAAGCACCAAGTGCCACGCCTACCAGCCCCAACAATCCTGCAGATAAAAGCCATTTTTTCATTTTATGTCCCGATAGGATCCGTTTTTTGACGGTAATTTATATTATATCAGAGTCGGCAACTCTAGATAGGAAAGGCTGCTCGGGGTGTAGCGTCCGAGTAAAGGCTTGAACCCACCTCGGTAAGTCTTTCCATTCATTTCCCCGCCGATTTAATCGGCAAAAAAGAACTGCGTAACTACCAAAACGACTACACCATGAAAAAGATCGCTACCATTCTCGCCGTTATCGCGGCGGGCTATTCGGCTCAGGCTGCTGACGCTACTGTCGCCGCTTCCAAGCCTACCTACACCGTCACGACCGACTTCACATATGCCAGCGAATACGTGTTTCGCGGCCAAAAACAGAGCAACGCCGCGTTTCAAGCTTCGGCTGAAGTGGGCTACAAGGCAATCTACGCCGGTGTTTGGACCAACCAGCCAATCCGCAGCAGCGAAGGCGACGAAATCGATTTCTACCTCGGTTATGGTTTCCCTCTCCAGAATGATTGGAAAATCGATACCGGACTCACCTCCTACAGCTTCCCTGAGTTTGTTAACGGCAGCGGCAGCACTGGATTCGCGACCTACGAGGGTTACGTCGGTCTGACCGGTGGCAACTTCGACGGCTTCACGCCCTCTCTCTACGCCTATTACGATTTCAAGTATGACGACGTGACCGTGCAGGGTTCGATTGGCTACAGCCTCCCGATCAAGCAGATCGGCACCTCGCTCGACTTTGCTGTCACCTACGGTTTCAGCCCTAACACCGGCCGTTTTAACACGGGTGCTGCCAACAACTCCTACTGGGGCGCGGGCGTGACCGTTCCCTTCAAGCTGGCTCCCAACGCCACTCTCACTGGTGGCCTGCAGTATGCGGATGCCGACGGCGCCAACGCCACCCAAGCTGGTTTTGCCGTGAAGAGCACGCTCTACTACACGATTGGCCTGACGTTCGGCTTCTAAGCCGAGTTCACACAATCCGGTCTGAAAACCTCAAACCCACCTCCGCTTGGACAGCGGGGTGGGTTTTTTATTCACAAAGCTAAAACAGGGGTTGACAGCCACGGGTCAAACCCTAGCAATTCGACCCCTTTTCCCATGAAAACGTTCCTCGCCAAAAAAGAGACCGTGCAAGCCAAATGGCATCTCATCGATGCCGAAGGCGTGGTCCTTGGCCGTCTCGCCGTCAAAGCAGCCAACCTTATCCGCGGTCGCCACAAGGCCACCTACACCCCGAGCGTCGATACCGGCGACTTCGTTGTCGTCATCAACGCCGAGAAGGTCGTCCTCACCGGCAAGAAAGAAGAGCAGAACAAGTTCATGTTCTTCTCCGGTTTCGTCGGTGGCGAGAGCTACAAGACGATGGAGCAGATGCGCGCGAAGAACCCCGCGTTCATCATCGAGCACGCCGTCAAAGGAATGCTTCCCAAGAACCGCATCGCCCGCGACATGCTGACCAAGCTCCGCGTGTTTGCCGGCCCGACCCACACCCACGAGGCCCAAAGCCCCGTCAAGACCACCGTCTGATCACCATGAGCGTCGAAAAAGTTATTTTCCTCGGCACCGGCCGCCGCAAGTCCTCCACCGCCCGCGTCCGCCTCTCCGAAGGCACGGGCAAGCTCGTTGCCAACGGCAGCGACTTCGAGAGCTACTTCTCCCACGAGAACTTCGCCAAGATTGCCTTCCGCCCTCTGCTTACCGTGGAACTCCGCGACAAGATCGATGTGGACGTAAACGTTTCCGGCGGTGGCGTGTCCGGCCAAGCCGGAGCGACCGCCCACGGCATCGCCCGCGCCCTCCAGAAGCTCAACCCTGAGCTTCGCGCCGCCCTCAAGAAGGCTGGTCATCTTATGCGCGATCCCCGCGAAAAAGAGCGCAAGAAGCCCGGCCAGCCCGGCGCCCGCAAGCGTTTCCAGTTCTCGAAGCGCTAAGCCTGTCCGAAGGTTTTTGCTTAAAGCCGCCCCTGCAAAGGGCGGCTTTTTTGTGCCCGCAAGAGAATGGTTTTCTTATAGGAGCCCGGTTACGGACGATGATAGATTTATCCGAATGCCAATAGACGTTCGCCCGCCGCTCATCGTCCGTAAACGGGCTTCCACATTATTAACGCCAAGCCAGCCTGATATCAGCTCCGGTAGTCGGCATTTTCGCTTACGTATTCGTGGGTGAGATCGCCGCCGAAAATCGTCGCCGCCGCGTGGCCCGAGCCGAGATCGACTTCGATTTCCACGCAGCGCTCGTGCAGCGGATAATCCACCGGGGGGGCAAACATGCCGTCCGCGTTCGGTTTGCTCGTGTAGAGCTCCGCGCCTTTGAGGTGGACGACGAGCGCGTTTTCCTTTTCGGGATTCAGGCGAAACGCGCCGTTCGCGAAAATCTCGACTCCGCCGATGCTCGCGCAGAGTTTGGAAAGATCCGTCTCCGGCGCATGCGCGCCCACGTGCTTGCCGATGGCCTGGATGAGGCGGCCGACGTTCGGGTCGTTGCCGGCGATGGCGCACTTGAATAGAGGCGCGTTAACGATCGCCTTGCCGAGCGCACAGGCGAGCGATGGGGTCGCGGCGTTTTTCACCTCGACGCGGATGACGTGGCGCACGCCTTCGCCGTTGCGCACGACATCCTCGGCGAGATCACGGCATACAAGCGCAAGTCCGCTCTCAAAAGCGGCGAGATCGTCGCACGGCACCAGGCTTGAAGAGACGAGTGCGACCGTGTCGGACGTGCTCGTGTCGCTGTCGATGCTGATGCGGTTGAAACTGGCGTTGACCGTCTTCGTAAGCAGCGCGCGCAACGTGTCGCGCGGCACCACAAGGTCGGTGAGAATATAGACCAGCATCGTGGCCATGTTCGGCTCGATCATGCCCGCGCCCTTCGCGATGCCCACGATGCGGCCGCCGCCGACGGCGACGCTGCGAACTTTCGGATAAAGATCAGTCGTCACGATGCCCTCGGCGGCGGGCAGCACGGAGCCTGCGGCCAGCGACGCCACCGCTGCGGGCAAGCCGGCGACGATGGAATCAACAGGTAGGCTCCAGCCGATCACACCGGTAGAGCTGGGCAGCACTGCGGTTGCCGGCAGGTTGAGCAGGCGTGCGGTCTCCTCGCAGATTTTTTCGGAGGCTTCGACGCCGCCGGGCGCGCAGACGTTGGAAATCTTGTTGTTGATGATGATCGCGCCGAGAGACGGTTCGCCGAGACGCTGGCGGCCTACGATCACGGGCGCGCCGGGGAATGCGTTTTTCGTGAACATCGCGGCGAAATCCGCCGTCGGCTTGTCGAGCGCGATGAGCGTGAGCGTCATCCTGGCGGGCTTGGGCGCCTCCTTGGGCATGAATTCGAAACGCGTCGTGCCGACGCGGAAGCCACGCGGAAGCGCGGCCTGTGAAGCGAGCCATGCGCGGTGTTCCGCGTGGGAAGAAAACGTAAGAGCGGTGCTGGGCACAGATTCACAAGTGAAGAAGCGCGGCGTGGAGTGAAGCTGATTCTTTGAGTGTTGGGTGACGGTTGCGCGAATTCTTAGCCGTGCCGCGAAATAAGATGGAAATGCGGACGCGGCGTGATTTACCCCTTGTTATCAATATCGCCCAGTGAACGTCACAGAAATTACCACCAAGGCCAAGGTGCTGCTCGAAGCCCTGCCTTACATCCAAGATTTTCGCGGTTCGACCTTCGTCGTGAAATATGGCGGAAGTTTCATGGACGATCCCGCCCCGGCGGTGCGCAACCGCGTAGCCTACGACATCGCGTTCCTCGCGGCCGTCGGCATCAACGTCGTCGTCGTGCACGGCGGAGGCAAGGCGATCACCAAGGCGATGGAGCTATCCGGCCTGAAGTCGCAGTTTGCGCCTAACGGCATGCGTATCACCGACGAGGCCACCGTCGCCATCGTTAAGAAGACGCTCGACGAGATCGTGAACAAGGACGTGTGCGACGCCATCTCCCTCGCCAATGCCAAGCCCAAGGGCCTCGCTGGTGACAGTGTGCTCGTCTGTGAAAAGCTTCTCGTTGACGATAACGGCGACGCGGTCGATCTCGGTTACGTTGGCGAAGTCACCGAGGTGAAGGTGAAGCTCATCAAGAAGGAAATCGCCGACGGATACGTCCCCGTGATTTCGCCGGTCGCCGAAGGACTCGACGGCAAACCCTACAACGTGAACGCCGACCTCGTCGCCGGCCGCGTGGCCAGCGCGCTGCGCGCCCGCCGTCTTGTTTACATGAGCGATGTGCCCGGTCTGCTTTCGAACCCGGCCGATCAGAGCACGCTCATTTCCACGCTCAAAATCTCCCAGGTGGACGACCTCAAAAAAAAGGGCGTCATCGACAAGGGTATGCGTCCGAAAGTTATGAGCGCCGTCCGTGCGCTTCAGGAAGGCGTGCAGCGCGTGCACTTCATTGACGGACGCCTGCCGCATTCGCTCCTTATGGAAATTTTCACCGACACTGGTATCGGCACAGAAATTGTGCACGGGTGATAGTGCCATGAGCAACCGGCCCGAAGTCGTTCGCCCCAGCACCGCCGATCTCTACGACGCGCATGTGTTGAAAAACTACGGTCGTCCCGCGCTGACGCTCGTCCGCGGGCGTGGCGCGCTGGTGTGGGATGACACCGGCCGTCAGTTCCTTGATTTTACTTCGGGCATTGCGGTGAGCGCGCTCGGCCATTGTCATCCGCACTGGGTGGCGGCGGTGCAACGCCAGGCCGGCGAACTTATTCATGTCAGTAATCTTTTCCGCAATCCCAACCAGGGTGAACTTGCGCGCCGTCTCGTCGGCTACGCCGGTCCGGGGCGCGTATTTTTCTGCAACAGTGGGGCCGAGGCCAACGAGGGCCTGCTCAAGCTCGCGCGTCTGCACGGCATGAAGAGAGCCGGCGGGGAGGAGGGAAAAATCTACAAGGTCATCTGTGCGAAGAGCGCGTTTCACGGCCGCACGTTTGGCGGCATGAGCGCGACGCCACAGGAAAAAATCCAGAAGGGCTTTCGTCCACTGGTTCCGGGCTTCGCGTTTGGCGAGTTGAACAACGTTGCCTCTTTCGAGGCGTTGATCGACGGCACGACGGCGGCGATTTTCGTCGAGACCATCCAGGGCGAGGGCGGAGTGAATCCCGCGACGCCGGAGTTTCTGCTGGGCCTTCGCGAACTGTGTAACCGCCATGATCTGCTTCTGATGATCGACGAGGTGCAGTGCGGCGTTGGTCGGACGGGTAAGTTTTTCGCCTACGAGCATGCCGGTGTTCGGCCGGACGCCATCGGCATGGCCAAAGGTCTCGGCGGAGGATTTCCCATCGGTGCGATCTGGATCGGTGAAAAGGCCACCGATCTTTTTCAGCCCGGCATGCATGGCACCACCTTCGGCGGCACCCCGCTCGCGTGCGCTGCGGCGCTCGCGGTGCTCGATGTGATCGAAAAAGAGCGCCTCATGGAAAAGGTAGTGCTCAACAGCGCGCCTTGGCTCACCGCTCTTGCCCAATTGGCGATGGATTTTCCTGCGCAGGTTCTGGCGGTGCGCGGCCGTGGTTACATGGTTGGTCTGCAGCTCGCGAGTGATCCGACCGCTTACGTTGCCGCGCTGCGCGAGGCGGGCTTGCTGGTGCCATCGGCTGGAGGCAACGTCATCCGGCTGCTGCCCCCGCTCACGGTCACGCCTGCGGAGCTCGCGCAATCGGTTGAGATCATTCGCTCGGTTTTGGCCGCGAAAGCGTAACGTTCGGGCGTGGATTTTGCTCTCGTAGGAGTGCGGCCGATTGCCTATATATAGTTGTTTCTTTTTCCATGAAGCACTTCCTCAAAGAGACGGACTTCAAGCCCCATGAAGTGGCCGAAGTTTTCGCGCTGGCCCGGGATCTCAAGCAAAAGCGCGGTCGGCAACCCTCCTCTGTGCTGCAACACCAGACGTGGGCGTTGATTTTCTCCAAATCTAGCACGCGCACGCGCGTGTCGTTCGAGGTCGGCGTGCACGAACTCGGCGGCAATCCGCTTTTTCTCAACAAAAACGACATTCAACTCGGTCGAGGCGAGTCGGTGGAAGACACTTCGCGGGTCCTTTCGCGTTTCGTGCACGGTCTCATTGTGCGCACTTACGAACACGCTGAAGTTGAGCGGTTAGCGGCGGCCGGCACGATTCCAGTGATCAACGCGCTCACGGATTTCCTGCACCCCTGCCAAATTTACACCGACGCCTTTACGCTCGCCGAGCGCTGGGCACCCGCAGGCGGCGACCTGTTCGCTTCCCTCAAGGGCCGTAAGATCGCGTTTCTCGGCGACACCGCCTGCAACATGGCCAACTCGTGGATTCTCGGTGCGGCGCTCTTTGGCATGAAGATCTCACTCGCCGGCCCCAAGGGTTTCGAGCCCGGTCCAGAGATCGACGCGCTGCTCAAACGGGAAGGCTTCGTGAAGAATTACCAGTTTACCGCCGATCCCTTCGAGGCCGTGAAGGACGCGGATGTCGTCTATACCGACGTGTGGGTAAGCATGGGCAAGGAGGAGGAAACCAGGCAACGTATCGCGCAGATGTCGCCTTACGCGGTCACTGGAAAGATTTTTGCCGTCGCGAAACCGGATGCCTATTTCATGCACTGTCTCCCCGCGCATCCGGGGGAGGAGGTTGGCCAAGAGGTTTTGGATAACCCTCGGTCGATCATCTTTGATCAGGCGGAAAATCGCCTGCATGTTCAGAAGGCCATTATGTCGGCCTTAGTCGCTGACAAATTCGGGACTGGATCCTCTGGTTTCAGTCAGCGCTGCAAGACGTAAACTAGAGACCGGCCCGATTTGAACAGGTTGCCGCTGGCGGGATCGCCATCATCAATCAGTTTGTCGATGTCGGCCACTTGATCTTCTGGAATGGTGTAGTTGTTGATTCGTAGTGATGCCAAGGCGTTGTCGGTGTTGAGGGCCCAAGACCATGTGCCACCGATCGGAGTCGGTTGGTTCCAGCAATCAGGCGGAGGCAAATACCCTGACAATTCCGATGGCCAACCGCCATTGCCGTCGGGAGGCCAGGTGCCTTTGTCCACGGAATAATACTCCAACGCCCCTGATGCCACGCGCAATTCATTGCTCATAAGTGAATTAGTTGTATGCCGGATCAGTTTTTTATAGGCTGGGATCGCGAGTGAGCAAATAATACCAAGCACGGTGACGACCACCATGATTTCTAAGAGCGAAAATCCCGTCGAGAGGCGTGGAAGGAGATATTGTTTAGCCATGGGGTCTAAAAATCGGATTCAAAATAAATGAGCATCTTTTACGCCGTTTTTACATTTAACTAATTCATGCGAATGTGCGCCGACTCTGCTTTGGCCAGTTACATCGAAATGTAGAGTCGAGGTATTTTGTTTTGCTCCACCGCGTTTGCTGGCTCACAACACCTTTTTTTATCCATGAAAATAGTCCTCGCATACTCCGGTGGTCTCGACACCTCCGTCATCGTCAAATGGCTCAAAGAAACCTACGACGCTGAGATTATCACCTTCGCGGCCGACGTCGGCCAAGAGGAGGAACTCAAGGGCCTCGACAAGAAGGCCAAGGCTACCGGTGCCTCCAAGCACTACACCCTCGATCTCGTCGAGGAGTTCGCGAAGGACTACATCTACCCGATGATCCGCGCCAACGCGGTTTACGAGGGCCAGTATTATCTCGGCACCTCCATCGCGCGCCCGCTCATCGCCAAGGCCCAGGTGGAAATCGCCCTCAAGGAAAAGGCCGATACGGTCGCCCACGGCGCCACTGGCAAGGGTAACGACCAGTGCCGTTTTGAACTCACCTACATGGCGCTCGCTCCTCAGCTCACGATCATCGCTCCGTGGAAAATGGAAAATTACCGTGCCGAGTTCCCCGGCCGTGCCGAGATGATCGCCTACTGCGCCACCCATAAGATCCCGGTCGAGGCCTCGCTTAAGAAGCCCTATTCGATGGACCGCAACCTCCTCCATATCTCCTACGAGGCCGGCATTCTCGAGGATCCGTGGTTCGACCCGACAACCAAGGAGAACAAGGCCATGTTCAAGCTCTCTGTGTCCCCGGAAGACGCTCCCGACAAGCCGGAGTATGTCGAGATCGAGTTCGTCAAGGGAAACGCCGTCGCCGTAAACGGCAAGAAGCTCACCCCCGGCCAAGTCCTCAAGACTCTCAACAAACTCGGCGGCAAGCACGGCATCGGCCGCGTGGACCTCGTTGAGAACCGCTTCGTCGGCATGAAGAGCCGCGGCGTTTACGAGACTCCGGGCGGCACCATCCTCATGCAGGCCCACAAGCAGATCGAGAGCCTGACGATGGACCGCGAGGTCGAGCATCTGCGTGACAGCCTCATCCCGAAATACGCCGAGCTCGTCTACAACGGCTTCTGGTTCGCCCCCGAGCGCGAAGCCCTGCAGGCCCTCGTGGACGAGAGCCAGAAATTCGTCACCGGCACCGTCCGCCTGAAGCTCTACAAGGGCAACATCATCACCACTGGCCGCAAGTCGAAGTATTCGCTCTACGACGATAAGATTGCGTCGATGGAAGGCGTGAAGAGCTGGTATAATCAAAGTGACGCGACCGGTTTCATCCGCCTCAACGGCCTCCGTCTCCGCGCCCGCAAGCTCTCGCAAGGCGGCCCGAAGCCCTAAACGAACCGCTGCATTTTTTCCTCAAGGCGCGTTCGATGCGGACGCGCCTTTTTTGTGGACTCAGGAAAGCCGCTTCAGCATGGCAGCTACGGGCGGGCCGATCTTTTTCACCGTGCCGGCATCGATCCAGCGTCCCTCGACGAGCAACCGCAGCGGCGTCACCGGAATGCCGCGCTCGCCTGATTGAAAAAGACTGATCAACAACTCCACGGCGCGCGCGCCGATTTCCTTTTCCTGCTGATCGATGCCGGACCAGCTAGGATCGAAAATCCGCGAAAGCGTGGCAATGCTCACTTCGCCGGGGATTTCCAAGCCTGCGCCTTCCAGCCACATTTTTATCTCTGAGATGGTGGAGATGATGGCCGACGGGCGATGGCGCTCAAACCACGATAGAAAACGTTCGCGCCATGGGTTGACCACGTCGGGTTCATCCCTGCCGTCGATAGTGAACATGGGGATTTTCCTGCTTTCCAGCTGCGCATCCTGAAACAGAAAGTAGGGCGCCTCGAAGTTATGTTCGGCGCGTCGCAGTGTTTCCGAGGCGCTGACCATGCCGATGCGGCTGTGGCCGGCCCGGCAGAGTTCGCGCAGGCAGGTGAGGGTTGAGCTGTGCTGGTGGTTGGCCACGATGTGCAGCCGCGGCGAAAGCAACGAGTAGCCGATACTCACGCCAGCGAGCGCGTCCATCTGGAGCTTGAGTTCCATTTTCGCGTCTGGTTGCGGGGAGAAAATAAGGCCGCGGATGTTGCGGGCGAGCAGGACGCCGCGGGCGCGTCTGGCGTTAAGGCCCGGCTCGGTCAGCCAGAATTCCTCAAGCTTGTAGCCCATCGAGGCCGCAAAGGCGGTGGCTCCTTCAAAGTAGGCCCGGATATTTTCCGCGTTTTGCCAGGCGTTGCGTTCGCTGTGGGTATTCACCCAGGCGAATGTTGAGCGGTAGGCCGGCGTATGCTGTTTGCGACGATAATGACTGAGAGCCGTGAGCATCGGGTCCGGCACATAGGCCAGTTTCTTGGCGATCGCTCGGATGTGCGTTCGCTTTGCCGGATCGACGTAAGTGTCGTTTTTGAGCGCGCGCCAGGCGGTGGACACGTGAACGCCAGCCTCGGCGGCAACTTGTTTCAGGGTGATGCGGGCGGGGTTCGCAAGGTCCGGCATGAAATAGTTTGCAGATATTCTCCATCGCGCTCGCCAAGGCAAGATTTTCGATTGGTGGTCAGCCTTACCCGCTGGTGCTTTATCAACCCATTGTATTGTTTATGAAAAATGTCCGCATCGGCATCGTAGGCTTGGGCAATATGGGTTACGCCCATGCCCAGCAAATTTTCGCGGGCAAGATCAACCGTCTCGAGCTCGGTGCGGTTGCTGATTTGAATCCGGCCAAACTTGCCCGTGTCCCGCAGGTTAAGGGCTTCGCCACTTCCGCCGAAATGATGGCCTCCGGTCTGATCGACGCCATGCTCATCGCGACGCCTCACTACGATCACACCATCATCGGCATCGCCGCGCTCAAAGCTGGTTTGCACGTCATGGTTGAGAAACCCATCTCGGTGCATCGCGCCGATTGCGAACGTCTCATCGCCGCCTACAAGGGCCGCGAGAAAAAGCAGGTCTTCGCCGCGATGTTCAACCAGCGCACCGACCGTTACTATCAAAAGATACGTGAACTCATCCAGGGCGGCGAACTGGGTGAAATCCGCCGCGTGAATTGGATTATCACAACCTGGTTCCGCACCCACGCCTACTACGCCTCCGGCGGCTGGCGCGCCACTTGGGCCGGCGAGGGCGGCGGCGTGTTGCTTAACCAGTGTCCGCACAATCTCGATCTTTTCCAATGGATGTTCGGAATGCCGGCGACCATCTCCGCCGACTGCGCCTTCGGCAGATACCACGACATCGAGGTCGAGGATGACGTTACCGCCACCATGAAGTTTGCCAACGGCGCGACCGGCGTGTTCATCACGTCCACCGGCGAGGCCCCCGGCACCAACCGGCTCGAAGTCACCGGCGAACGCGGCAAGCTCGTTTACGAAAACGACAAGATCAGCTTCACCCGAAACGAAGTCGCCATGGGTGAGTTCTCGCGCACCACGACTCACACCTTTGCGACGCCCGGCACGTGGGACGTGTCCATCCCCGTTGCCGGCCACGGCGGTCAACACAACGAGGTGCTTCAAAATTTCGCCGATGCCATTCTCGACGGCGCCAAGCTCCTTGCACCCGCCCCCGAGGGCATCCACTCCGTCGAGCTTGCCAACTCGATGTTGCTCTCCGCGTGGACCCAAAAGCCCGTCACGCTCCCGATCGATGGCAAAAAATACGAGCGCCTGCTCAAGGCCAAGATCGCCGAGTCCGCCAAGAAGGGTAAAAAGAAGAAAGTCGTCGAGGCGACCCCTGTGGATTTCTCCAAGTCCTTTGCCAAATAAACTGATTCTTAACCGTTCATCGCCGTGAAATTTTCCCAAGTCGCCATCCAGCTCTACACCCTCCGCGATTTTTGCAAAACCGCCGCCGATTTTGCCGTCACGATGAAGAAGGTGCGGGAAATCGGCTACACCGCCGTTCAGATCAGCGGCGTCGGCCCCATCCCCGAGACTGAAATAGTAGCCATTTGTAAAGCCGAAGGTCTTGTCATCTGCGCCACGCATGAGAACGGTGCGGCTATCCTCGATGAGACCGAAAAAGTCATCGCCCGTCTGCGGGCGCTTGGCACAAAACTCACGGCCTATCCCTATCCGGCCGGCATCGATTTCGACAACCCCGATCACCTCAACACGCTTATTAAGAAACTGGATATCGCCGGTGCCAAATTCCGCGCCGCTGGCATGAAGCTTGGCTACCACAATCATGCGAACGAGTTCTACCGTGCCGCCGGTGGTCCGACCTTTCTGGAGCGTGTTTACGCTGAAATCTCCCCCGAGAACATCGTCGCCGAACTCGACACCTTCTGGGTGCAGCGCGGCGGCGGCGACGTCGTCGATTGGGTGCGCCGATTGAAGGGCCGCACGCCCTCCATTCACCTCAAAGACTTCAAAGTTGCGCCCAACGGCGACATCAATTTCTGCGAAATCGGTGCGGGCACGCTGCCGTTCAAGCGCATCATCGCCGAGGCCGAGGCCGGCGGTTGCGAATGGTTCATCGTCGAACAGGACACTTGTCCCAGCGATCCGTTTGTTTCTATCAAGCAGAGTCTTGATTATATAAAGGCGAACCTCGTTTCTTAATTCCCCATGCCCCACGCCGCTCCATTCCTGAACGACGATTTTCTCCTCACTACGGAATGGTCGCGCCTGCTCTACCATACCTGCGCCAAGGCGCAGCCGATCTACGACTATCATTGCCACCTGCCGCCCGATCAGATCGCGGCCAACCGGCAGTTTGAAAACCTCACTCAAATCTGGCTCGCCGGCGACCACTACAAGTGGCGCGCCCTGCGTTACGCCGGCGTAAACGAGGATCTCATCACGGGTGCGACCACCAGCGACTACGACAAGTTTCTTGCCTACTGCCGCATCGTCCCACAGCTCGTGCGCAACCCGCTTCATCACTGGTCGCATCTCGAACTCCGCCGTTACTTTGGCATCGATCTCCTGATCAACGAGGCCAACGCGCCGAAAATCTGGGAGCTCGCCAACGCCAGGCTCACGACCGCCGCGCTCACGACCCACGGCATTCTCACTTCCAACAAGGTCGCCGTCGTCTGCACCACCGACGATCCCGCCGATTCGCTCGAACACCACGTCGCCATCGCCAAGAGCGGGCTGACGACGCGTGTTTATCCCACCTTCCGCGCGGACAAGCTCATGGCCGTCGCCGCGCCCGCCGTCTTTAACGGTTGGTGCGATCAACTCGCCGCCCGCGCCGACTTGGAGGTTAATTCACTGTCTGCCTTCCTCGATGCTCTCGACAACCGCCATGCGTTTTTTCATTCGCTGGGCGGCCGTCTTTCCGACCACGGCCTTGAAAACCTGCCCGATGCTGATTGCACCGAGGCTGAAGCCATCGCCATTTTCACGCAGACGCGCTCCGGTCGCGCCGCGACTTCGGAGCAGACCGCCAAATGGGTCTGGTATGTCATGGTTTATCTCGGCCGCCTTGACGCGAAGCGCGGCTGGACGAAGCAGCTCCACCTCGGTGCCCTGCGCAATAACAACAGCCGCCTGCTCAAGCGCCTTGGCGCCGACGCTGGCGTTGATTCGATCGGCGACTTCCCGCAGGCTCGCGCGCTTTCGCGCTACCTCGACACGCTCGACCGCGACAACCAGCTGCCCAAGGTCGTCCTCTACAATCTTAACCCCGCCGACAACTACGTCTTCGCGACGATGATCGGCAATTTTCAAGACGGCTCCATTGCGGGCAAGATCCAGTTTGGTTCCGGCTGGTGGTTCCTAGACCAGAAAGAAGGTATGGAGATGCAGCTCAACGCGCTCTCGCAACTCGGGCTGCTGTCTAAATTCGTCGGCATGCTTACGGACTCACGCAGCTTCTTGAGCTATCCCCGGCACGAATATTTCCGCCGTATACTTTGCGGCTTGATCGGGTCCGATGTGGAGGCGGGACTCATCCCTGCCGACCAGGTCGCGTTGAATGTGTTGATCGAGGATATCTGCTATCGCAACGCCGAGAATTATTTCGGACTTCAAGCCGGTCGCTTTGTTTGAAGGGCCGGTTCTTTTGCGTTTTGCATAAACATAAAATGACTTATCGAGCGTCCTTGCCTGACCGCTTGGAATGCACAATAATCTCATTTTTGCATGACCCGCGTCCTTGGTAAATACACCCTCCGCATAGTCCGTGAACTCGGCGACTTCGGCCTGTTCACGAGCCGGTCGCTGGCTGCGGCGGTGGGTTCGCGCAAGCTGGGACGACGCGTGGTCCGCTCGATTTATGAACAAGGCGTGCGATGTGTGCCGGTGATCATGATCGTGGGGCTTTTCACCGGGCTCGTGCTGGGGCTGCAGGGCTACTACGTGCTCAACAAGTTTGGCTCTTCCGGACTGCTCGGGACGCTAGTGTCGCTGACCTTGGTGCGTGAACTCGCGCCGGTTCTCGCCGCCCTGATGCTTGTCGGGCAGGCCGGATCCGCGCTCGCCGCCGAACTCGGCATCCAGCGCAACAGCGAGCAAATCGATGCGCTCGAAACCATGGGGGCCGATGTGCACGCCTACCTGATTTCGCCGCGCTTAATCGCCGCCGTGCTGGTGTTTCCCATCCAGACCGCGTTTTTCTGTCTCATCGGTCTTTTGGGCGGATATTTGTCGGGATCGGTCGTGCTGGCGCTCCAGCCCGGCGTGTATTGGTCGGCGGTTTTCCACGCGGTGCATCCCGTGGATGTGCGCGAGTGCATGATCAAGGCCGCGATCTTCGGCCTGCTGACCATTGCGATCTGCGCCTACAACGGCTTCAACGCCCACCGTCGCACGTCCGCTTCCGGAGCGCGCGCCGTGAGCGCCTCGACCACGCGTGCCGTCGTCATTTCAAGCATCACGGTGCTCGCCGCCGACTACGTCATCACCTCTTTCCTCGTCTGACCCATGGCATCTTCAACTCCAATGGGTGATCTTTTCCTCGACGTCCGTGGCATCGCCAAGCGCTTCGGCGAAAACGTCGTGCTGGTGGGTGTGGATCTGGCCGTGCCTCGCGGCAGCGTGGTCACGGTGCTTGGTAAGAGCGGCACGGGCAAATCGGTCTTCTTGAAGTGTCTCGCCGGCATCGTCAGGCCGGATGCGGGGGAGATTCGTTTTGACGGGCGCCCGTTGAACGCGGGTGACGCCGAATGCCGGGCGGAATTCCGTAGCCGCTGTAGTTATCTTTTTCAAAGCAACGCGCTGCTGGATTCGCTCACCGTGTTGGAAAACGTCGCGCTGCCGCTCGAATCCACCACGCAGATTCCCAATCGAGAGATTCGCGAGCGTGCTCTGGAGGCGCTTCGCCAGCTTGATCTTGAAAAGCACTGGGATCGCCATCCCGGGCAGTTGTCAGGCGGCATGCAGAAACGTCTCGCCTTGGCGCGGGCGATCGTAACCCGCCCCGAGCTTGTTTTGTTCGATGAGCCCACCGCCGGCCTCGATCCGCTGCGCCGCAACGCCGTGTTCCAGATGATCGTGAAATACCAGCGCCAGTTTGGTTTCACGGCGGTCTTGGTCACGCATGACCTGCCGGAAGCGCTGGTCTCGAGCGACCAGGTCGCGCTGCTGGATGGCGGTCGCATGCGTTTCCAGGGAACCCCCGCCCAGTTTAACGCGTCGGATGATCCGACGGTTCGTTCCTTCCGCGACAGCGCGGGCGAGCTGCGTGACACTGTTGCCGCGCTCCGCCGGGGTGAAACCATCGAAAACCGAAATGATTTATGAAACAGCCCAAACTTGAACTGGTGGTTGGCATCTTTGTCCTCGCCGGCCTGATCGCGGTGGCCTACCTCGCGCTGAAAATCGGCGCCGGCTCCCTCGTGGGTTCCGAAACCTACTCGGTGCGCGCGCGCTTCACCAACAGCGGCGGACTCACCAGCGGCAGCAACGTCCTCGTCGCCGGCGTGCCCATCGGCCGGGTGGGCGCCATCACGCTCAATCCCGCCGATTTCAGCGCGCTGGTAGAGCTTAAGCTCGAAAAGGTCGTCAAGCTGCCCACCGACACCATCGCATCCATCAAGACCTCCGGCCTGATCGGCGACAAATATGTGGGGCTCTCCCCAGGGTCGGACACGGCGTTTCTCGCGCCGGGCGCGACCATCACGGACACCGAGGCGGCCCTCGACATCGAGTCGCTCATCAGTCGTTTTGCGTTTGGCAACGTGGAGAAAAAAGACAGTAAGTAGTCTATCTCTACCATGCGTTTCGTTCGCCTCATCCTGATATTTATAGCGAGTTTCACGGCTTTTGCCGCAGTTGCGGCCACTCCGGCCGCCGATCCGTTGCAAGTGCTGCGCGGCGCGGTGGACGAGGTGCTCGGCATCGTTTACAGCGGCAAGACCCAGACCCAGTCCTTTTCCGTTCTGGTCCGCCCTGTGCTGGAGAAAAATTTCAGTTTTGATCTGATCACTCGCCGTGCGGTCGGACCAGGCTGGCGCCAGTTCACCCCGGCGCAGCAGGCGAAGACCACCGCGCTTTTCACCGAACTCGTGATCCACACCTATGCCGACCGTTTCGAGGTCGGTGCGCAGCCTGGCATCACCTACGCGGCCCCCGTCGAGCTCTCTCGAAACAAGCGCGAATTGCCGACCACCATCGACTACGCTGGCAAAAAATACTCCGTCGCCTACCGCATGGAGTTGGTCGCGGACCAATGGCGTGTCTGCGACGTCATCATCGAAGGCGTTAGCATGATTTCCAACTATCGGGCCCAGTTCGACCCGATGTTCCAGCGTGGCGGGGCCGCCGAGATCATGCGCTCGCTTGAGGAAAAAATAACCCAGGTTTCCACCGCCAAATGAACATTCGTCCGTTTCAATTTTTCTTATGGATCAGTCTGACCCTTCTGGCGGCATCACCGGTGCGCGCGCAGCAAAATCCCCCGCCTGACGCGGCGACCAAGAACGCGGTGGATGAAGACGAATACGCCGTCGCCAAAATCTACGATCCTCTGGAGTCGTTTAACCGGGCGATGTTCAAGTTCAACGACGGCCTGTATGATTATGTGTTTCGGCCGGTGTCCACGGGTTACGTCATGGTGGTGCCCGCGCCGGCGCGCCGGGGGTTGGGTAATTTTTTCTCCAATCTGCGTTTCCCCATCCGGTTTGTGAATTCGTTGCTGCAGGGTAAATTGAAGCGTGCTGGGCTTGAGACGGAAAAATTTGTCGTTAACACGCTCGCCGGCTTGGGCGGCTTTATCCGGGCTTCCGACGGCGTTCCCGCCCTCACTGATGTGCCGAGCGAAGACCTCGGGCAGACGTTGGGGGTGTGGGGTATTCACAAGGGGCCGTATCTAGTCCTGCCGGTCTTCGGACCGGGTTCGGCGCGGGATACGGTGGGTCTGGTGGGCGATTATTTCCTGAATCCCCTCCACTGGGACCAACTGCGGAATGTGGATGGGCACCGGTGGTGGTGGGACACCGCGTTACAGGCCACGGACTCGATCAACTCGCTACCCGGGCTGCTCAAGCTTTACGATGACGAGAAGAAAGCCGCTCTCGATCCCTACGTTTCTGTGCGCAGCGCCTACATCCAATATCGGGATGCGGCGGTGCAACAATAGGACGGGTTACGCGCTCCGGGCGCTTTCACCCGGTGAGAGGACGCGAAAAGCGTTTGTCGGCGTGTTTGAATGCGCGAGCGCGGCGGTCAGCGCCTGTGGCGGCGCTTCGCGGGCTTCGTCGGTGAGTTGAAAGGTGCCCCAGTGCATCGCGAGGCTGAGCCGCGAGCCGAGATCGTGATGGATGCGCACTGCTTCTTCGGGGTTGCAGTGGTGGTTCTCCATGAACCAGCGCGGCTCGTAGGCGCCGATGGGAATCATCGCGAGATCGGGCGCGCCGAGCCGTGTGCGGATGAAGACGAACATCGAAGGATCGTAGCCGGTGTCGCCCACGAAGTGGGCTGTGGCCTCGCCGGTCTCCAGGAAAAAGCCGCTCCACAGGCGGCGGTTGCGAGCGCTGCGCAGGCGGTTGCTCCAGTGATGCGCGGGCGTGGCGGTGACGCGCAGGTCGGAAGGCGTGAGCTGTGACTCCCACCAATCGAGCTCCGTGATTTTTTCGGGAGCCCAGCCGGCGGCTCGAAGCAGGGGGCCGTTGCCCAGCGGAGTGATGGCGGCGGGCGCGTGGGTTTTCCAGATGCGCGCGAGGGTCGGCAGGTCGCAGTGGTCGTAATGATCGTGGCTGAGCAGCACGAGGTCGATGCGGGGAAGATCGTAAAACGCGATGCCCGGCGCGTGCGTGCGTCTGGGGCCGGCCCACGAGACCGGACTGGTGCGCTCGCTGTAAACGGGGTCGGTGAGGATGTTGCCGCGAGCGGTTTGAAGCAGAAACGTCGAGTGATTGATCCACGTCGCCGTGATGCCGCCGGTGTGGGCGGGCGGCTTGACGGGAAACACGGGCACGTTGCCCGGCCAGCGGGCGGGGCGCGAGGTGAGCTTCCATCGGAGAACGGCGTGACGTCCAAGATCGGGCGGCGGGCGCGGATTGAAGAAGCGCGCGCCGTCACAGTGGTCGGAAACGGGATAAATCGCGGGTGCGGCCATGATGATGGGAGAACGGTGGGCGAAGGTTTCACGTTTGCCAACCGGCGCGGGGGATTTTGTGTCGGTTCATGCGAATCAGCGGCGGAGCAGCGCGGGGCGTCCCGCTTCAAGTGCCCAAGGGCGATGCGGTGCGGCCGGCGACGGACGGGATGCGGCAGGCCGTTTTTTCGAGCCTGGCGGCGAGGCTGGCCGGAGCGCGCTTTGCGGACTTGTTCGCGGGGAGCGGAGGCTACGGGCTGGAGGCTTTCAGCCGGGGTGCGGAGGGCGGGGTGTTTGTCGAAAAAAGCGTCAAGGCCAGCGCGTGCATCCGGCAAAACATCGTCAGCGTGTGCAGGAGCACGGGTCGTGCAGAGCAGGCGTTGCGGCTGTTGCCGGTCGATGTGCTGACGTGGTCACCGGTGCCGGGAGAGGAGCCGGATCTGGTGTTTATAGATCCGCCTTATGAAATCATAGCCGAGGTGGGGCCGCGGCTTCTCGCGCGGCTGGCTGAGGCGCTCGTGTCGAAGCCCGATCCGGTGATCGTTTTCGAGATGCCGGGCGAGCTGACCATGGAGCCGCCGGCGGGCTGGACGTGCGTGAAGCGTCTTGGCAAGGGAGCGCGCCAGCCGACGGTGGCGTTTTTCCGGAGGGAGTGAACGGCGAGGCGTCTGATCAGGATGTGACGAAGGACTTCCATGCCTGGGCGCTCGTCTCGTCGGGCAGCCAGGCGCTGCGTTCACGGGGGGAGCCGGCGGCGGGTTTCACGGTCTTTGTGCCGAGGTCGCCAAACCAGCCGGTTTCGGCGGGCGCGGCGGAGAGAGTGGAACCGGCGAGGCGTTTCGCGAGCACGCCGGCCAAAAACGGACGGATCAGATCGTTGGATTTTCCGACATCGTGGCCATGGCCGGGCTCCGTGGCGACGCACCAAAGTGCGCCTGCCCGGCGGTTTTCGGTGAAGAGTTTCGTGATGTTGTCGATGCGGTAGCGCTCGTCTTTCTCGCCTATGATGAAGACTGCGGGAACCTGACGGACGAGCGGGTTAAACTTGGATTCGTAGTAACCGCCCTTGATGGCGGCGAAGGCGATGACGCGACCCGGGCGAAAGCAGGCGAAGCCGTAGTTGAACTGGCCGCCGGCCGAGTGTCCCCACATGAGCAGCGGCGCATTGGCGAGTTCGGGGTGTTTGCTGTCGGAGGCCAGGGTATTGATCGCTTTCAGCAGGGCCTGTCCGCTGCCGGCCTCGACGACGTGGTAGGGCGTGGTTTTCTCGGAGCTTTGAAATTGTATGGCGACGATGGCGAGCTGGTGTTCACGCGCGAAATCCTGCCAACCATTGTCTCCGGCCAGTCCGCGTCCATCGCCATTCCAGCCCGGGGCCAGAAGGAGGATCGCGCGCGCGGGTTTTTTGGCGTCATCTAGCCAGAGGCGGAAAGCCGCCTTGGAGAAGTTGTCCTTGCCGGACGGTTTTATTTCGCAGTCGAAAGTTTCCGCTTTGGCCATGGCGGGGCCTAAGATGGAAAATGCGCACGCGAACAATACGATGGCGTGGTATTTCATGGTGAATGGAGGACGGATGGGACGTCGCGGTGGGCGATGGCGATCGCGGCGACCATGGCGGTTTCAATCCGAAGCACGCGTGCGCCCAGATGGGCGAGCGTGAAGCTGTTTGCCCTAAGGATTGCACGATCCTTCTGGCCCCAGCCGCGTTCCGGTCCGAAGGCCATGATCATGCCATGCTCCGGCTTCACCGCCGCACCGAGAGGGGTGGCGGCTTCGTAGTTGTCGAGGGCCATGCGCGAGGCGGAGGCGGGCAGGGTGGCGATGGCTGATGCGAGGGTGTGCGCCCATGTTACCTTGGGAATGCGGGTGTCAAAGGCTTGCGCGGCGCCGGCCAGGCAGTGGCGGCGCCACTCGCCGATTGTCCAGAGCGTGCTGGTCGCGTAGTTGGGGTCGCTTCGCTCGGTGGCGATGAAGTGAATGACGGTCGCGCCCAGTGTGGTGGCGTCGCGCAGGATGTCGCGTGCGGTCTGCGGGCGGGGCAGGCCGACGAGCAGGATTGTCGCGGGAAGCGGCGGGGGCGGCGCCCCCCAGGCGAACGTCAGCGTGAGCGCTGAGGGCGAGATAGAAGCGACGGTGGCTTTGCCGAGAGGTCCGTCGATCAAACCTGCGTCGAAGGTGTCGCCTTCGACTCGGCGGAGAACGTCAAGGATGTGCCGCGAGCGTGGATCGGTGCGCGGGAGCGCAGTGGTCAGTTCCGAGGGTTCGAAGAGAACCAGGTTCACGATAGGATCGAGTCGATTTGCGCCAGTTCGTCGGAGGTGAAATCGAGGGTGTTTAGGGCGGCGAAGTTGTCTTCGAGTTGGGAGACTTTGCTGGCGCCGATGAGGGCGGTTGTCACGCGGGGATCGCGCACGGTCCAAGCGAGGGCCATCTGAGCTAGGGACTGGCCGCGTGACTGGGCGAGAGTGTTGAGCCGGGCGATCTTGGCGAGCAACTCGGGCGTGATGCGGTCGGCTTTTAGAAAGCCGTTTTTGGCGGCGCGGGCGTCATCGGGAATGCCTGCAAGATAGCGGTTGGTGAGCAATCCCTGTGCAAGGGGGGAAAACGGAATGCAACCCATGCCTTCGGCTGCGAGCACATCTAGGAGCGTGGGTTCGATCCAGCGGTCGAACATGCTGTAGCGGGGTTGGTGGATGAGCGCGGGCGTGCCTAGGTCGCGGAGGATTTTGGCGGCGCGGGCGGTTTCCTCGGGTTTGTAGTTGGAGAGGCCGACGTAGAGGGCCTTGCCGCTGCGCACGGCGTGGGTGAGCGCGCCCATCGATTCTTCGAGCGGGGTGCTGGGGTCGGGACGGTGATGGTAGAAGATGTCGACGTATTCGAGTTGCAGGCGCTTGAGCGACTGGTCGAGGGAGGAGAGGAGGTATTTGCGCGAACCCCACTCGCCGTAGGGGCCGGCCCACATGTGGTAGCCTGCCTTGGTCGAGATGATGAGTTCGTCTCGGTGGGCGCCGAGATCGGCGGCGAAGATTTTTCCAAAATTAGTTTCTGCAGAACCGGGAGGCGGGCCGTAGTTGTTGGCCAGATCGAAGTGGGTGATGCCGAGATCGAAGGCGCGTCGCACGATGGCGCTGCTATTTTCGTAAACATCGACGTCCCCGAAATTATGCCAAAGGCCGAGCGAGATAAGTGGAAGTTGGATGCCTGAGCGACCGCAGCGGCGGTAGATCGAGGGTTTATCGTAACGAGTGTGAGAGGGAGAATACATGGGCGGGCAGGCGCGGCTCCTAAACAGAGGGTGGGGCTTCTCCGCCCTATCAGCGGGGCGTGGATTGGTGCGGTCGCCGGGAATCGAACCCGGGACACCTACTTGGAAGGAAGGAGTTTTACCTCTAAACTACGACCGCAAACATTTCGTTTAGGAGTCTTAGCAGCCTCCCGAGCGGGTCAAGCTTAGGCTGGGTGTGTATCGGGCTGGTGCTCTATCGTTTTTTGCTGTTGAGCAGGGGGAATGGGATTGCGACCGGCGCGCAGGTGCTTACACTGTAGTTTAATGGCTTTCATTACATCGGCACCTTCGGGGCAGACGGGGACACTCAAGCAGGCGGCGTCAGCTAAAAACCGTCCCAATTTTCAAGCGGCCCAAGCGCTCGCGAAGCAGAAGTCACTCGAAAAAAAGGCTGGTAAGTATAAGCTTCCCCTAGGCGAACTCGCTATATTCACGCAGCAACTGGCTTCTTTGCTGAACGCAGGTTTGCCACTGGTCCAGTGCCTCGAAGCTTTGCAGGACCAGACCGAGGACCCCGTGTTTCGGATCATCATCCGCGATGTGCGCGTGGATATTTCTTCGGGTAATTCGTTCTCGTCTTCCGTCAAAAAATTCCCGCGGTCATTTAACTCGCTGTTTATTTCCATGATCGAGGCGGGCGAGGCATCGGGTGCCTTGGCGGAGATTCTATCGAAGGTGGCCTCCTACTTTGAATCGAGCGTCAAGCTCTCCAAAAAAGTGAAGTCTGCCATGACCTATCCGATCGCGGTCATCGGCCTGGCAACTGCCCTTGTGAACGTGCTGCTGATTTTCGTGATCCCGGTGTTTGCGGCGATGTTCGCCGATTTCGGAGCCAAGCTGCCTGCGCCCACCCAGATGCTTATCGATCTGAGTAACTTCATGAAGGCGTGGTGGTGGGCGATTGGTCTTAGTTGCTACGGAGTTTATTATTTTGGCGGTAAATTTATCGCCACGCCCCGGGGACGGCGACTGAAGGACCTCAGTTTGGTGAAGGCGCCGATTTTTGGTAATTTGATTCACAAGATCGCGCTGTCCCGGTTTTGCCGCACTTATGCCACCTTGATGCGCTCGGGTGTGCCGATCCTGCGCACGCTTGAGATCGTAGCCTCGGCGAGCAACAAAGTGCAGGTCGAGGATGCCTGCGTCGAGATCGCCAAGCATGTAAGCCAGGGCGGTCAGGTTTCTGATGTGCTCGCGACCAATCCCTTCTTCCCGCCGATGATGAAGCATATGGTCAAGGCGGGAGAGTCCACCGGAAACGTTGACGGCATGATGAACAAGATCGCCGATTTTTACGACACTGAGAGCGAGGCGACCGTCGCTTCGCTCACCTCGCTTATCGAACCTTTGCTTATCGTTTTCCTCGGTGTAATCGTGGGTGGCATTGTCATGGCGATGTTCCTTCCGATCTTCCAACTGGGCGCGGTTGCGGGCGGATTGAAATAATCAGAGCCCTTGCTTTCGCCTGCTGTTTAAGCTCACTGAGTGAACCCTTTTTTCGATACATGCCCTCCGTTCTCATCGTCGACGACTTGCTTTCCATCCATGAGATGTTGGACGCGGTCATTCAGCCCACCGGATTCACCACCGCTTTTGCGACCGATGGTGAGAAAGCGCTCATTCGCTACAAGGCCGACAAGTTTGATCTGGTGCTGGCCGATATCGACATGAAGCCGATGGACGGCATCACGTTACTCAAGCAGCTCAAGGTGTATGATCCGAGCGCCATCATCGTGATCATGACCGCCTACGCCAGCACCGAGAGTGCGGTGCTGGCCCTGAAATTTGGAGCATTTGACTACCTTCAAAAACCGTTCCGTGTCGATGAGTTGATCGCCACGCTCAAGCGGGGTATGGAGTTCAAGCATTTCAACACCGAGAGGGCCAACTCTACTTCCGCGCCTGCGGTCAAAGCGGCCGATGTTGAAGGCCGCCTCGTGGGAGAAAGCCCGCAAAACAAAAAGCTCGCGCAGCAAGTGAAGAAACTTGTCACCGTGCGCACCCCTGTGCTCCTGCAGGGGGAAAGCGGCACCGGCAAGACCACCGTGGCTGAGATTCTTCATGCCGGCAGTGCGCCTGCGGAGGCCCCCTTGGTGCGCATCGACTGCGAACAAAGTTCTGCGGATGATTTTCATGCCGGTCTGCTCGGGCACAACGGCGCCGGCGGCACCTGGGTTCAGCAGGCTCGCGGCGGCACCCTTCTGCTCCAAAACTTGCACTGCCTGGCGTTGCCTACGCAGCAGGAATTGGTAGGCGTGTTGCGCAATACCGCACATAGTTTCCGCCTTATTTGCACGACGACCGAGGATCTTGAGAAGCTCACCGATGAGGGCCGTTTTAACGATGAACTGTTTTATCGCGTGGCCTCTCTGCCGGTGGCGCTTTCAGCCCTTCGCGAACGCGCCGATGACATTCCCGCGCTCGTTAAGCATTTCCTTGGCAAAGCGACCAATCCCAACTTCGACGCCAACCTGATTGAGTTTACCGCAGATGCGGTTGATACGCTGCGCGCCTACCATTGGCCGGGAAATCTTTCCGAACTGGGCCAGGTCGTGACCAAGATCGCCGCCACCACCGACACCCGCGTGGTGACTTCCGCGCAACTTCCTCTCCGGCTCAAAGAGGTCAAGGACTGGCCGAAGCTCGCTGACTACCTTGCCGGGCAGGAGCGACAGTATATCGAGATGGTTCTCAACGCTTGTCGTGGGGACAAGATCGCCGCCGCCAAGGTCCTGGGCGTGGACATGGCAAAGGTTTTTAAGTAAAAGATTTCGGTCGGTTTCTTTTCTCGCACCGTTAAACCTCGGGCTTTCGTCCGCCTTTCCGCTTGCCCCGCCGCAGGTGCGCCGCAACCGTCTCGGATACTCACGTCCATGCCCAAACGCACCGATCTCAAATCCATCCTCATCATCGGCGCCGGCCCCATTGTGATCGGCCAAGCCTGCGAATTTGACTACTCTGGCACGCAAGCCTGCAAAGCCCTGAAGGAGGAGGGCTACCGCGTTATTTTGGTCAACTCGAACCCAGCCACGATCATGACCGATCCGGAGTTTGCCGATGTGACCTACATCGAGCCGCTCAACGTCGAGAGCCTCGAAAAAATCATCGAGGCCGAGAAGCCCTCCGCGCTCCTCCCGACCCTCGGCGGCCAGACCGCGCTCAACCTCTCGATGGAGCTCTTCAAGGCCGGCATCCTCGCCAAGCACGGCGTCGAGATGATCGGCGCCAAGCCCGATGCGATCAATAAGGGCGAGGACCGCGAGCTCTTCAAGCAGGCCATGATCAAGATCGGCCTCGACGTCGCCCGCTCCAAGACGGTCAAGACGTTGGACGAAGCCCGCGCCGCTGCAGAAATCATTGGCAATTTCCCCCTCATTATCCGCCCCTCCTTCACCCTGGGTGGCCAAGGCGGAGGCATTGCTTACAACAAGGAAGAATTCGAGCGCATCTGCGCCAACGGCCTCGATCTGTCCCCCGTTCACGAAGTCCTCGTCGAAGAATGTCTCCTCGGCTGGAAGGAATATGAGATGGAGGTCATGCGCGACCACAAGGACCAGTGCGTGGTCATCTGCGCCATCGAGAACTTCGACCCGATGGGCGTCCACACCGGCGACTCGATCACCGTAGCCCCCGCGATGACCCTGACCGACAAGGAATACCAGGTCATGCGCGACGCCTCCTTCGCCGTCATCCGCGAGATCGGCGTCGAGACGGGCGGCTCCAACATCCAGTTTTCCATCGATCCGCAGACTGGCCGCCAGGTCGTCATCGAGATGAATCCCCGCGTGTCACGCTCCTCCGCGCTCGCCTCGAAGGCCACCGGTTTCCCCATCGCCAAGATCGCCGCCAAGCTCGCCGTCGGCTACACCCTCGACGAACTGCGCAACGACATCACGCGCCTCACGCCCGCCAGCTTCGAGCCGACCATCGACTACGTCGTCACGAAGATGCCCCGCTTCACCTTCGAGAAATTCCCCGACGCTGATTCCACGCTCACCTCCGCGATGAAATCCGTCGGCGAAGCGATGGCCATCGGCCGCACGTTTAAAGAGTCCTTCCAGAAGTGCCTACGCTCCCTCGAAACCGGCGCGCGCGGCTTCGGTGGCGGCGGTGGCAAATGGGGTGGCGACGAGCTGCCCGACGACAAGACCATCCGCAGCAAACTCGCCACGCCGAACGCCGAGCGCGTTTACTACATCCGTTACGCCTTCCTCGCCGGCTACTCGGTCTCGCAGATTTTCGACCTCACCAAGATCGATCCCTGGTTCCTCACCCAGCTCCACGAGATCTTCGAGATGGAGCAAGCCCTCAAAAAAGAAACGCTCGCCTCCGTCACCTCCGAGGCCTTCCGCCGCGCCAAGCAGTTCGGCTTCTCCGACGTGCAGCTCGCGCACTTCTTCAAGAGCGACCTCGCTACCGTCCGCGCCGAGCGGAAAAAGCGCGCCATCAATACCACCTACCGCCTTGTGGACACCTGCGCAGCCGAGTTCGAGGCGTTCACCCCATATTACTATTCGTCCTACGGCGACGAGAACGAGGTCATGGCCCCCTCCGGCAAAAAGAAAATCATGATTCTCGGCGGCGGCCCCAACCGCATCGGCCAAGGCATCGAGTTCGACTACTGTTGTGTCCACGCCTCCTTCGCGCTCCGCGAGATCGGCTATGAGACCGTCATGGTCAACTCCAACCCCGAGACCGTCTCGACCGACTACGACACCTCCGACCGTCTCTACTTCGAGCCGCTCACCCTCGAAGACGTCCTCGAAATCTACCAGCAGGAACAGTGCGACGGCGTGATCGTGCAGTTCGGCGGCCAGACCCCGCTCAACCTCGCCACCCAGCTCAAGGCCAATGGCGTGAACATCATCGGCACCTCGCCCGAATCCATCGAGGCCGCCGAGGACCGCAAGCTGTTCTCCGCCATTCTCGACAAAACCGGTCTCAAGTCCCCCGCGCACCGCACCGCGCTTAACGAGACCGACGCCCTTGCGTCCGCCCACGAGATCGGCTTCCCCGTGCTGCTCCGCCCGTCGTTTGTCCTCGGTGGACGCGGCATGTTCATCGTTTACAGCGAGCAGGAGTTCCGCGACGTCGTCCGCCAAGCCTTTGACGTCATGCCCGGCAAGCCCGTGCTCATCGACAAGTTCCTTGAGGACGCCATCGAGCTCGACGTGGACTGCATCAGCGACGGCGAGACCTCCGTCATCGGCGGCATGTTAGAACACATCGAATTCGCCGGCGTCCACTCCGGTGACGCCTCCATGGTCATGCCCCCGCACACCCTGTCGAAGGACATGCTCAACACTGTCCGCCAGGCCACCTACGCGCTCGCCAAGGCGCTGAACGTCGTCGGCCTCATGAACGTCCAGTTCGCGATCAAGGACAACCAGCTCTACATCCTCGAAGTCAACCCGCGCGCCTCCCGCACCGTCCCGTTTGTCGCCAAGGCCATCGGCGTGCCCCTCGCGAAACTCGCCGCCAAGGTCATGACCGGCAAGAAGCTTAAGGACCTCGGCTTCTACCGCGAGCAGACGCCTAAGCACTGGTGCGTCAAAGAAGCCGTGTTCCCGTTCGT
Source organism: Verrucomicrobiota bacterium (assembly GCA_025352985.1). Lineage (GTDB taxonomy): Bacteria > Verrucomicrobiota > Verrucomicrobiia > Opitutales > Opitutaceae > Rariglobus. Next base: position 8,399 of record JANXRL010000174.1, on the reverse strand, counting down.
CCGTTTCCCCGGCGCCGCCATCGTGCTCTCGCCCGAGATGCGCTCCACTGGTGAAGTCATGGGCCTCGATGAAGACCTCGGCATCGCCTTCGCGAAGGCCCAAGCTGCCGCCAAGCCCGGCCTGCCGGTCAAGGGCAACGTATTCCTCTCCGTCAAAGACTCCGACAAAGACCGCGTCGTGGACATCGCCCGCCAGCTTGAATTGCTCGGCTTCTCGATCTATTCGACGAGCGGCACCGCTGACCACCTTGCCGTCAACGGCGTGAAAGTTAACCGCCTCTGCAAGATCGACGAAGGTCGCCCCACCGCCGTCGATCTCATCAAAAACGGCCAGATTCAACTCGTGATAAACACCCCTGCCGGAATGATCCCGCGCAAGGACGAAAACAAAATCCGCCAAGCCGCCTACGCCCACAGCGTGTGCATTATGACGACGATCACCGGCGCGCAGGCCGCGTTGCAGGGTATTCAGGCCCTCAAGCACAAGCGCGCAGGTGTTCGCCCTATCCAGAAATACGTCGGCAACGTCGCCGTTGTCTAAATGTTGGTCGCGGGCTTTCGTCCGGATGATCATTCTGCACTCGGTATCTCCGAGTGCAGCGATTGTGTGATTACCTTAAAATGCGTGAAGAGATGAATTTCCGCCATCGTCACACAAACGATACGAGACTGTAACACCGATGGTATTAGATAGGTGACACATGGAGAATCTGAAAATCGCCATCGTCACCGAAACGTTCCCTCCGGAGATCAACGGGGTTTCGATGACGTTCGGCGTCATCGCCGCAGAACTCGGACGCCGCGGTCACACTGTGACGGTGTATCGTCCGCATCGTCCTGATCTTCCTGGTGATAACGTGCGCCGCGATTTCCGGGAGGTCTCCATGCCGGGTATTCCGATTCCCGGCTACGCATTGCTGAGGCTAGGTCTTCCCGCCTTTCACCGTCTCAAAAAACTTTGGCGGGCGGATCCGCCGGATATCGTCCATGTGGTCACCGAGGGGCCGCTTGGCGCGACCGCCGTCTCCGCCGCCCGCGCGCTTAAAATTCCGGTGACTTCCAGTTTTCACACCAACTTTCACCAATACGCCTCGAGCTACGGCTTTGCGCTCTTCCATCATGCCACGCTCTCGTGGTTGCGCCGCGTGCATAACCGCACCTGCCAGACATTCGTGCCCACCAAGGAACTTTCCGTCGAACTGGCCGTGCTCGGTTTCAAAAACCTGCGCCCGCTTTCACGCGGCATTGATCTGCGCCAGTTTTCACCCTCGCTGCGGGATGCCTCTCTGCGAGCCGAATGGGGCGCCGCCCCGGATGATCCCGTCGTCCTGCATGTGGGGCGCATGGCCACCGAAAAAAACTATCCGCATCTTTTCAAGTGCTACGCCGCCATGCGCGCGGCCAACCCGCGCACCCGGTTCGTCGTGGTAGGCGACGGTCCCTTGCGCGCGCGCCTTCAGACCGATCATCCCGAGTGCATTTTCACGGGCTTCATGTCGCGCGAGAACCTTGCACGACACTATGCCTCGGCCGATATCTACATTCACGCCAGCCTCTCCGAAACTTTCGGCAACGTGCTGACCGAGGCGATGGGCAGCGGCCTTGCGGTCGCCGGCTTTGATTACGCGGCCGCCCGTCTGTTTGTGCGCCACGAGGAGAACGGTCTCGTCGCACCGTGCGATCAGCCTGCGGCGCTTGAAGCGGCCGCCGTCCGGCTCGTGAGCGATGCCGCACTTAGGCGCAAAATCAGAACCGCCGCGCCTGTTTCCGTCGCCCATCAATCCTGGGAAAATGTGGTCGCCCGTTTCGAGTCGGATCTCGCCGCCACCGTTGCCGAATCGCGCCCGCCCGCCCCCGCGCGTTTGCTCATTCTCTCCGCCAGCTACGGGGAGGGGCACAACGCCGCCGCCCGAAATCTTGCCATCGCCGTCAATGCCGATCAAGGGCCGGGCACCGCGCGCGTGGTCGATATTTTCTCACTCACGGCGCCTCGTCTGGACGCCTTTAGCCGTGGCGCCTATCTTTCAATCATCAATCGGGTGCCCAAAGTCTGGAGTGCGCTCTACGGCTGGCTCGACCGTTCGCATCGCTTTCAGGCTCTGCTGCCAAATCTCCTGAAACCCCAGATTCGCCGCTTGGCCGCACTCATCGCCCGTGAGCGTCCGGTTGTCATCTGCAGCACTTATCCGGTTTATGCTTTCATGATAGAGCAGATGAAACGGGACGGGCTCACCCCGCCGCCGCACTACAATGTCGTCACGGATTCCATCAGCATCAATTCGCTGTGGTGGGGCGCGCCTTGCGCCGGTTGGTTTGTGCCCAATGTCGAATCGGCCGCCGTGCTCCACGCTGCCGGAGTTTCGCCGCAGCGCGTGCATGACTGCGGGTTTCCCACCCCGGTGTTTTTTGCTGAAAACGAGGATCAACTCGCGCCGCCGCCGCTTGCGGAAGGGGCGCGTCCGCGGGTTTTATTTATTGCACATTCCGGCGTGCGCGGGGTGGCCGGTATGGCGGAACGGTTGATTGCAGACTCCGATTGGGAGCTTACGTTCGCCGTCGGCCGTGATGAAGCCATGCGCCACCATCTGGAGTGCGCGGCCGCCGGTCGTGTTGCGCCCGTTAAAATCTTCGGTTGGACGGACCAGATACCTCATCTGATGATGACGCACCATGTGGTCGTGAGCAAAGCAGGTGGCGCGACCACGCAGGAGGCGATCGCTGCTCGCTGTCCCATGATTGTCAGTCAGATCGTGCCGGGACAGGAGGAGGGCAACTACGAGCTGCTGCGCCGTCACGGTATAGGAGCGTTTGCCGATACGCCTGACGTATTGATGGAAGTCTGCCGACGCGCCTTTGCCGACAAGGGAGCGGTGTGGTCCGCTTGGCGCACGGCGCTCAAGCCGCTCGCACGCCCTCATGCGGCGGCCGTTATCGCCGACTGCGTTTTAAAAGAAGCAGGCATCGCCCTTCCCGAACTCACTCAATGAAGACCTGTTTTATTTTTAATCCGTGCTCGGGGAAAAACCGGCGCAATCCCTGGCTGGCCACCGCCATTCCTGCCTTTATCGCCAAGCATCGCCTAGATGCGACGCTCGTCTTCACGGAGGCGCCAGGTCACGCCACGGCCCTGGCTCGCTTGGCCATTGAGGAAGGCTGCGAGCGGGTTGTCGCCGTCGGTGGCGACGGCACTTTGAACGAAGTCGCCCAAGCCGTCGCCGGCACGCCCGCTGTTTTCGCGCTTGTGCCGTGCGGTTCCGGCAATGGTCTCGCGCTCCATCTTGGCATCCCGGTCAATCCTCTGCGCGCACTCGAGTTGCTGGTCGATGGCCGCAGTCATGTCCGCACCATCGATACTGGCGAAGTGGCCGGACGGTCTTTTTTCAACGCCATGGGGTTGGGTTTCGATGCCGAGATCAGCCGACGTTTCAATCAGCTTACGAGCAGGGGCCTGCCTGCGTATTTCCGCACCGGCATCGCCGCTTTTCGTGATCACAAAACCGAACAGGTCACGATTATCAGCGGGGACCGGCGGGTTGAAATGGAAACCTTTCTCCTGGCTGTCACCAACTCCGACCAGTATGGAAACAATGCCCGTATCGCCCCGGGGGCGCGCGTTGACGACGGCCGCTTGGATCTTGTTGCGGTGCGTCCCACGGGATTGATTGGTGCGGCTTCCCTAGCGGTGCGTCTATTTTCCGGCGGTTTTGATCTTAGCAAGAACGTAGTGCGCCTAGTTGGCGAACGCTTCGTCATTGAGCGCAACGCGCCGGGTCTTTTTCACACCGACGGGGAAACTCACGACGGCCCGGCGCGCCTTGAGGTGGTGGTCCGTTCCGCAAACCTGCGCGTGAGCGTGCCAACTCCGGTCCTCGGCGGAAAGCATCGTTCCTCAGGCTCTGTGGCTCATAAAAATTCGCACCGGAAAATGGAGACCGTATGAGTAAACTTAATGTCCGCACCGTAATCATCTCCGACGTCCACCTTGGCACGGCGGATTGCAAGATCCGCGAGGTGAATCATTTCCTCCAACATACGCGTTGCGATAAACTTATTCTTAACGGAGATATCATCGATGGCTGGCAGCTCAGTCGGTCGGGCCGCTGGACCAAGGCGCACACCCGTTTCATTCGACTCGTCCTCAAAAAAATCGAAAAACGCGACACCGAGGTGATCTATCTGCGGGGAAATCACGACGATATCCTGGCTTCATTTCTTCCTCTTCAGTTTGAGAATCTCCACATCGTCGAGGATTATGTTCACGAGACTTCGCGCGGCCGATACCTTGTGCTGCACGGCGACGTGTTTGATACGATCACCCGCAACTTTGTCTTTCTGGCGCACCTAGGCGACTGGGGATATCGCACGCTTCTCGCCCTGAACCGCGGCTACAACGCATGGCGCGCATGGCGCGGACTCGAATACTGGTCCCTGAGCAAGGCGATCAAGGCGCGCGTGAAGTCTGCGGTTAATCACATCTCCAAATTCGAAGACCATCTCGCCAAGCTGGCCGAGGACCGTGAATGCGTGGGCATCATCTGCGGCCACATCCACACCGCCAGCGACAAGATGCTGGGCAACGTGCATTACCTGAATTCCGGCGACTGGGTGGAATCGCTTACGGCGATCGTCGAACACTACGACGGCCGCTTTGAGGTGCTGGATTTCGGCCAATTCATCAGGCAGTTCCCGCTTCCGGAAGACGAGTATTCAAACGAGGATAATTCGCCCCAAGCGGCGCCAAGGTTAGACGCAGCCGTTAAATTGACGGAACCTGGAAATTAAAAAATCCGCGTCATCTCCCGGTGAAATGACGGTTTAAGGGGATTTCTGTTTGTGACCATCGCGGGGTTTTGCCTCAGTGAACAAATGTCTTCCTCCACTCTTGTCGCTCTCCTTCACGGCCCCGACCAGCCCGGAATCGTGGCGCGCGTGGCCGCCTGGATCTTCGAGCGCGGTGGAAACATCCTTCATGCCGACCAACATCGAGACATGGAGGCGGGAGTGTTTTTCCAGCGCATTGAGTGGGTGCCTGCACAGGGCGCGTCTTCGACCGACACCGCCGGCTTTCTCGCCTTTGCAGACTCGCTCGGCATGCAGGCCCGGGTGACTGCCTCGGCGCACCGCCCTCGCATGGCGATATTCGTCTCCAAGTTCGACCACTGCTTCCACGACCTCGCGCTCCGCTGGAAGTCCGGAGAATACGCCTGCGATCTTGTTGCCGTCGTCTCGAACCACACTGACCTCGAAACCGCCGCGCGCGGCTACGGCCTGCCGTATCACGTCATTCCAGTCACCGCCGCCACGAAGCCCGCCGGCGAGGCGCGCCAGCTCGCGCTGCTCCGCGATCTCGACGTCGAGCTCGTTGTTCTCGCCCGCTACATGCAGGTCCTGTCCGACACTTTTTTTAAAAAATTCGCTCGGCCGGTCATTAACATTCACCATTCGTTTTTGCCGGCGTTCGCCGGTGGCAAACCTTACCATCAGGCCGCCGAACGCGGAGTGAAGCTCATCGGCGCGACCGCCCACTACGCCACCGCCGTGCTCGATGACGGCCCCATCATTCAGCAAGATGTCACGCGCGTCACCCATCGCCACGGCGTTGAAGACCTTGTCCGCAAGGGGCGCGATCTGGAGAAGATGGTGCTCGCCCAAGCCGTGCGTTGGCACCTGGAAAGCCGCGTTCTCGTCTATGGGAACAAGACCGTGGTGTTTGATTGAGCGCCCCGGTCCTCTCGGAGCTCCCTGCGTTACGCCCTCCGGCCGATCTTGTTGTTTACGAAAGACGCCTCGCAACAGCTCGCGTAAAATTGATGAAACTCGCCCTGACCCTTTTCGCCGACGACCCCTTTTGCCGACCTCTTTTAGAAATGAGGTCCGGCCATTACTTGCATATCGAGCGGCCCGCCCCCTTCGGTTCATCCACGAATGGCTAAGGTATTTTTTCCACTCCCGCGAAATGCCGATTTTATCGATATATTATTCTATAAACTGGGAATCACAGGTCGAGATTTCGCGTCGGGATACATCAGTTTCCAAGTATCCTCTGGATAGACGTCATGCAGGAACAACGGCTGCGGCAACCACACTCGGTAGAGATTTTTGTCGCTCCATTGATTTCCAGCCGAAGAAAAATCACACATAGCCAACGTTATCTTATGATGATTAAAGAAGTGTGATGGATTCACCGCGAAAGGCACATCGAATGACATCCATATATCATTCGGTTTGGTCGCACTTGGTTTGAGTTCAATATACCCATCAGCATCAGTTTCTAGGCGGACTGCTGTATCTTGGGCCTTCACCATTCGATCATCGAGGGCCAACACAATCGGTCCCCGCATTAGTGCAAGCTGTGGTGCACCGCTCGGCGCGGCGATTGATCGTCCGCGCAGATCGAGCGTCATGGCGATGTGATCACCCGGCGACCAGTCGCGCTCAAGCACCGCATAGGTGCCAGGCCGACCAGCAACCGACGGCTCATCATTGATTGTTATAGTGGTTTTCTTACTCCACTCGGGAACGCGTAAACGCAGGGGAAAATGCAGCTTTTTCGTTGGTGATATACTTAGGGCTACGCGATCACCCAGCGGAAAATCGGTCTCCTGAATAATTTTAACAGTAGTTCCATCCCTTAACGCCACCGTGGATGTGCCTGGCGCATAAAGATTGATCACTGGTCCTTCAGGCGCCGCCATGACAGCCCAACGTGGAGTCAGCAGCAGAGCTCGTGGACCGCTCGCCACGCAGCAGCTCAAGGCTATGTCGGTTTGTTGAAAGGTGCTCGGAACACGCTGACCATTCAACGGTGACCAATAGGACCACCAATTCCCTTTTGGTGTCATCGCGCCCAGCAGTGCATTATAGAGCGAAATTTCCAATTCATCGGCCCACACCGGCTCACCTGTAATCCGCAGCATTTGCGCGCACAACTTCATCCAGGTAGCTGTGACGCAGGTTTCGATCGGCTGTTCAATGATTTCCGTTTGGCAACGGGCACCATCGCACCACAGTTCTTGGTTCGAACCGGAACCGACCACCATCCGCTCGTGGACGCGAATATTGTTGGCGAACGCCACCGCAGCATCACGGAAGCGCTGATCACCCGTCATGCGATACAACTCACACAAGCCTTCGAAGCACGACATCATTTCGTAGGCTTTAGGAACGGCAATTTTCAGCGGTGGAACGCCAGCGATGGCCTTAGTGATCAATTGCAGTCCATGTGGATAGAACTTATTTTTTTCACCCCACTGGGCGACAATAGACTGAGCGAATTCGAGATACCTTTTTTCACCTGTTCGTTGATAGAGCAGGACGATTGGTTCTAGAATCGAGCTGGGCGCCAAGCCTTTCAACACATCTAATCCAGTTTCAGTGATGTTTATACGACTCACGGTCAATTCCTTCATCAAATAATCGGCTGAGCGAGCGGCGGACGACAATACCGCTTGATCACCGGTCAGATCATAATCGGCGAGCAGTCCGAGTAATACATATTTGCGGCCCCATATATCCCAGTGGCCGAGTTGGATTTTAGGTCCATACGTTCCAATATAACCATCTGCAGTCTGGGTTGCGATTAATCCGTGCACCGCTTTATCGAGCACAGCCCGATATTCGGGCGTCGGTTGGTATGAATATCCGAGCGCAGCAGAGGTGAACCATTTCCCCCAATATTCGCAACGCCAACCCCCACTCGGCTCAGTCCGATCACGAAATGGTTTCACCAAGCTTTCGATATCCTGCACCATTACCCGATTCGTCAGGCACATTTCCAGTTTGCCTCCGACCCATCCATCGATCTGCACTGTTCCCGGAGCAGCCATTGTGAATGCATCGTGGATAATGGGTTCGATAGCTTCCGAGTAAGCGTTTATCGCGCACAGGAATGAGAAACACCCTATGCGAATCATGAAGGGACCGGTCATGGTAAAGTTCTTTTGTTGATTGAATTTCCAGGGAAATAGATGGGGAACCAAGTGCAGATATGTTTATTGTTCCAATTATTGACTGAAGCGTAATCCACCATCTGTATAAAGTTGGTCTGTGTGGGCACATTGAATTGCATCCGTGTTCCGGGTATTGTTGGCGGAACAGAAGTTAATTCTACATAGCCGTCTTGGGCTAGGACATTCACGGGCTTGTTATAATCGGGATCGATGTTTTCGTCACGTGCTAGCACGATGGGTCCCCTAACAAGCGCCTGCCGATGGTCGCCCTCCCTATTACTACCACGAGGACCATTTACCAAGCGGCATCGCATATCCAAATTCAGTTCAATTTGATCTCCTTTGGACCAATCCCGTTTAAGCTCGGCATAGGTGCCAGGGACAACTGCCGTCTGTTGCCCATTGACGGAGAGGCGGGCTGCCAAGTCAAGTGCAACAGAGGCTGGGTTG
>JANXRL010000167.1 GCA_025352985.1 Verrucomicrobiota bacterium | reverse complement strand
GCATGGCGCGAAGGGCTGAGGCAAACGTCATGCCCACCTCGTGGCGAACGGGCACCTGGTTGATGCCGGCAAGCACATATTCAACCGGATCCTCCACCGTGATGATCTTGCGGTCGGGCTTGTTGATGAAGTGCAGACACGAATAAAGAGTGGTGGTCTTACCCGAACCCGTCGGACCGGTTACGAGCATGATTCCATCGGGTAGCGAAATGAGACGCTCTACCACGGCTTGGTCGTCGCTGAAAAAGCCGAGCTCGGGAAGGCCGAGTTGCAGGCCTTCTTTGTCAAGAATACGCATGACGATACTCTCGCCGTGCGCGGTGGGCAGGGACGAGACGCGCAGATCGATCTGTTTTCCAGTCATGTTGATCTGGATACGACCATCCTGCGGGATGCGTTTTTCCGCGATCGAGATATTGGCCATGATCTTCAGACGCGAGATCATGGAAAGTTGCAGGCGCTTCGGGGGATTCTCGATTTCCAGCAGCACGCCGTCGATGCGGTAGCGCACACGGAAACGTTTTTCGAGAGGTTCGAGATGGATGTCGGATGCGCGGCGCTGAATCGCCTCAAGAATGATCTGGTGGACCAGCTTAATGATCGGGGCGTCGCCCTCCTCTTCCTTGGGGGCACCGTCGGCCGCCACAGTCGTGACGACTCCGTCCGCATCACCACCGCCGACCGAAAAATCCCCGAGCATCGCGTTCAGCTCAGCCTCATCTTTTCCATAGAACCGGTCGATGGTGCGCTTGATCTCGTCGGCCGGCGCGATGGACGGCTCGATGGTGAGTTTCAGCACGTGCCCGAGACTGTCGATCGCATCAACGTCGAGGGGATCGCTGATCGCCAACTTGAGAACGCCACCCTCCTTGGCGAGGGGAAATACCGTATAGCGCACCGCGAGCGCGCGGGATACCAGTGCCATGGCATCGGCGCTGGGAGCGCGCAGACTGGGCAGGTCAACCACGGGCATGCCAAACTCGTCAGCAAGCAGCTTGCTGAGCTGGCGTGCGTCAACCGCCTTGTCGGTGATCAATGCATCAACGAGCTTTGGCGGCGCAGAGGTCAGATCGGTATGCGCGTCGATGCGGGCCTGCGCGGAATTGATCTGGCTCTGGATGAGCACGCCTTTTTCAAGGGCGAGTTGGATAACGAAATCGTCGGCGGAAGTCACGGTGGGGTTTGTCGGTGGCCGATTAGGAGTGGTCGCGGAAATAAAGTAAGAAAAATCAGCCTTTGAGGCTCATAAGGAATTCCGCGTTAGTTTTCGTTTTCTTCAAGCGTTGAATCAACATATCCATCGCTTCGATGGCGGGAATGCCCTGCATGGCGCGGCGTAGACCATAGACGCGAAGCATTTCCTCCGGATGGTAAATGAGCTCTTCTTTGCGTGTGCCGGAACGGTCGATGTTGATCGCCGGGAAGATGCGCTTGTCGGAAAGACCACGGTCCAGGTGCAACTCCATGTTGCCAGTGCCCTTGAATTCTTCGAAGATCACTTCGTCCATCCGGCTGCCCGTGTCGATGAGCGCCGTTCCGATTATGGTGATGCTGCCGCCGCCCTCAATGTTGCGGGCGGAGCCGAAGAAGCGCTTGGGTTTCTGCAACGCCGTCGCCTCGACGCCGCCGGACATGATTTTACCGGAATTCGCGGCCAAGGCGTTGTAGGCGCGGGCGAGTCGTGTGATGGAGTCGAGGAGGATGATCACGTGCTCGCCGAGCTCGACGAGGCGGCGGGCCTTTTCTATGACCATTTCCGCCGCGTGCACGTGACTTTCAGGGGCTTCATCGAACGTGGAACTGACGACCTCGCCCTTGGTGTGACGGCGGAAATCGGTCACCTCCTCGGGGCGTTCGTCGATCAGCAGCAGGATGAGTTTTTTTTCGGGGAAGTTATGCGAGATCGAGTTGGCGATGCTTTGCAGAATCACGGTCTTGCCGGTGCGTGGCGGAGCAACCAGCAGACCGCGCTGACCGAAGCCGATGGGCGTGAGCAGATCGATGGCGCGCATGGAAATATCCTTATGGATTTCAGGCGCTTCCAGCAGGATGCGCTGCAGCGGGTAGTAAGGCACCAGTTCCTCGAACGGTGTGAGATTGGAAATCTCATCCGGGAAACGCCCCATCACCGACTGGACGCCGACCACGGCGGGACAACGGTCGTCGCCCTGCGGAGTCTGCAGGATGACATTCACCTGATGGCCGCGTTTGATGCCGTAGCGCTTGATGAGCACCTCGGGCAGGAACGAATTCTCGGGATACAAGCGATAGTTGGCCTGTTCATGCACGATGAAACCGTAGCCTTTGTCGGTAAGGTCAACCCAGCCGCGATCCAGCAGGGGAATGCGCGTCTCGGACGCATGCTTCAAAATGGCGCCCAGCACCTGAATGCGGTTAGGCGTGCCCTCGACGACGACGCCCAGCTTGCGCGCATGGGTGATGAGATCGAAAAGGTTCAGCGCGTAGATGTAATCTAGCTTGATGGGTTCGGCGCCGTTGCCGACCAACAAGTCTGCGGCCAGTGCGTCAAGGGCGGGGAGATCCGAAAATCGCGCGGGATCGGGAAGGTCGCCGTAATGCTGCACAAAAGCCGGCGGCGGCGGCTGGGGCGGGTGCTGATGAACATGATGAGGGACACGGCTCTGCCCATGTTGCTTATCAAGCCACTTGTTTTTCTTGCGGTCTTTTTTCCGCTTCCACCAAGGGCCGCGGTCGTCTTCGCCCTGCGCGGGCTGCGGGAATCCTCCGCCCTGCCCCTGCTGCTCGGGCGGGCCGCCCGAGGGGGCGGACGGGCCTGCATTCATTTCACTCGGAGCGGACGGGGCATAATTACCTTCCGTAGCCGGCTCGGTTGACGACGGCACGAACACCGCCCGTTCAGGAGCTGGTTCATACGGTGCCTCGTGAACAATCGGCTCATGGGCCGCAGCTTCCTCGCGGCGAACAGGCGTTTCAGACGGGGCTTCGCTGAAAAGCGTGGGCTCGGGAGCCGGCGTCTTTTCGACCGCGGTCTTGGCCCCTTTGGCCTTGGTCACACGGGAGCGCGCCGTGGTCGTGCGAACGCTTTTGGGCTTGGTTTTGCCGCTTCGGGATTTTGCAGGCGCGGAGGGTTTTAAATCAGATTCTTCCATGGTGGAGTTATAAAGGGACAAGGAAGCTCCCGGAGGGGGAGCAAAGTCGAAACGCGCCTTAACGGGCGTTCTTCAAGGATGCGGCCAACCGTGCCACCTGCATGCGCAGGATTTCGGGTGTGCCATCGTTGGACAGGACAAAATCAGCTCTTTCAAGTTTCTGCGCCAAGGGCAATTGCTTGGAAATTCGTTGCTCGGCGAGCGCTTGGGGGATTCCGCGCTCTGTCAACCGGGCGATTTGATTGATAGAGGATGTCGCCACGCACACGGTGAAATCAAACCAATTTTCCAAACCTTTTTCAAAAAGCAGGGGGACTTCAATAACCCAGAGACCGCGCGGAGCGGTGGCAAGACGCTGTTTCCAGAGCGCATAAAGCCTGGGATGCAGCAGATTTTCGAGCCACGCGAGCGCCTCCGGGTCCGCAAAAACGTGCCCCGCCAGCAAACCGCGATTAACCCCTCCGGAGGCGCCATCAATGACATCGGGGAACCGTCCCGCGATCTCCCGGATGACATCAGGCAGCACGAGCAATTCGTCGCGCACAAGGGCATCGGAATCAATGCAGCCATAGCCGTCTGCTTGAAAAACCCGGGCGGCCGTGCTTTTACCGCTACCCATACCGCCGGTGAGTCCAAGTATCATTGTGTTAATGCTAGCAAATTATCGGAGATTGGGCTTGCCCGCCGTTTGCGCAAATCATTACTCGCAGGTCGCTTCGCAAGCGTATTTGACCACCGCGTTTCTTCCGAATCGAGTTCTCCCACGGCATGCCTCTTTCGACCGACACCACCCAGTCTAAAAACGTTGCCGACGCCACGTTGAGCGTTGCAGCTAAACTCTTCCCGAAATCCTCGCCCGCCTATATCCACAGAGTTTTCAAGGAAGTCGAAACGCTCTTCACCGGCGGCTATCTGGATTATCAGGCGAATGACCTGAAATATCACGACTTCCGGCACACACTTCAGGTGACGATGGCGTATGTGGACATCATGGCGGCCCGCCAGCCTGCGGTTGTGGCACCCCTCACCTGCCGTCAATTCGAACTCGGGCTGACCGGCGCGCTTTTTCATGACAGCGGCTACTTGAAACTGCGTTCAGACCGCGCGGGCACGGGTGCGAAATACACCTACTGCCATGTTCTTCGCGGATGCTCGCTGGCATCTTCCTACCTACCCTCGCTAGGACTGGGCATCGATGAAATCGATATGGTGCTGGGCATCATTCGCAACACGGGTCCCTCCACGGTCGGCATGCGGCTTCGCTTCAACAACAAACACGAAGAAACCATCGCTTGCGCGGTCGCCACCGCCGATTACCTCGCCCAGATGGCGGCTGAGGATTACCCCGGCGAACTCGATCTGCTGTTCAGCGAGTTTGCCGAAAGTGATGATTTCGCGCGCGTGCCGCTCGATTGCCGCGTGTTCCAGACGGCGGCGGGACTAATCGCAAGCACCCCGACGTTCTGGGTTCAGGTTGTCAGACCAAAACTGGAAAAAGACTTCCTGGGCCTTCATCGCTTCCTCGACGCCCCCGACGGCACCAACCCCTACATCGACGCGATCGAGCGCAATCTGCTCGTCATCGCAAAGCGCACCGGTTCACCCGCAACCTGATCCATGCTCGCCACGATTTCGTCAGCCGCTCTGCAAGGCATCGATGCCGAACTCGTGCACGTCGAAGTCAACTCGGGCGAGACAGGTGAGCCCAAGTTGATTTTGGTCGGCCTCCCGGATGCCGCCGTCAAGGAATCGGACGACCGCGTTTTTTCCGCCCTCAGCAACAGCGGTTTCAAGGCCCCGCGCACCCGCACCACCATCAATCTCGCCCCGGGAAACCTGCGCAAGGAAGGCCCCTTTTACGACCTGCCCATCGCTTTGGGCATTCTGATCGCCACAGAACAAATACCCGCCATCGACACTTCGGGCTACCTGATCGCGGGAGAACTGAGTCTTTCCGGAGCGACCCGTCCCGTCCGCGGTGCCCTCGCCCTGGCCCGGCTCGCGCGTAAACTAGGTAAACGCGGGGTGCTTCTCCCGCCCGTATCCGCGCAGGAAGCCGCCCTTGTCGAAGGCGTGGATGCGTATCCGATCACTTCGCTAGATCATGCGGTGCGGTTCCTGACCGGTGAGATCATCCTCGCCCCCGTCGCCCATGCCACCGCCATCGTCATCACCCCCGACCCGGAGACCAGTGTCGGCGATTTCTCGGAAATCAAAGGACAGCACGCCTTGCGCCGAGCCGTCGAGGTCGCCGCCGCGGGCGGTCACAACCTCCTCATCATCGGTCCGCCCGGAGCCGGCAAATCGATGGTCGCGAAACGCATCCCCGCCATTCTCCCCGACCCCACGCTCGATGAATCGCTGGAAATCCTGAGTATCCATTCGGCGGCTGGACAAACTTTGGGCGGAAGCCGCAACTTCGGCCGCCGGCCCGTGCGCACGCCCCATCACACCATCTCCGACGTGGGCCTGCTGGGCGGCGGCACCGTCCCGGGTCCAGGCGAAATTTCGCTCGCACATCACGGCGTGCTTTTTCTCGACGAGCTGCCCGAGTTCAAACGCAGCGCCCTCGAGGTGCTCCGCCAGCCACTTGAGGACGGCGTCGTTTCCATCTCTCGCAGCGCCGGCAAAGTCACGCTGCCATGCAGCTTCATGCTCGTCGCGGCGATGAACCCGTGCCCCTGTGGGTATTTCAATGTCGCGGGCCGCGCGTGTCAGTGCCCCAAGCAGCGGGTGCTCGACTACCACGCGCGAATTTCAGGGCCGCTGCTCGACCGAATCGACATCACGCTCGAGACCAGACCAGTCGATGTGCAGGCGCTCATTCGCGCAGAGTTCACCGAGAAGCCTTCGAGTTGGTACCGCGCTCGAGTGGAAGCCGCACGTGAACGGCAAGCGCATCGCTTTCACGAAGAGCACGGCATTTTCTGCAACGCGCAGATGGGCCCGAGGTTGTTGCATCGTCATTGCTCGGCGTCGTCGTTGGCGCTGCGGCAGCTGGAGATGGCCATGCAGCGCTTTGGGCTGTCGGCGCGAGCGCATGATCGAATCTTGAAGCTCGCTCGAACCCGTGCCGACTTGGAAGGTCGCGAGAAAATCGGAGACGGTGACATGGCCTTCGCCATCGCGTGCCGCATGTTGGACAGGCGCGGCTGGCTCGGAGAAGCGCTGCCCCCGAAAGACATGCTCACGATGATGCAGATGAAGAAGTGACGAGCCGGCACTTCGCGAGGCTCCGTTCAGGGTCAGCCCCTTCGAACCCCGTGAAGGATCACTTCGGGCCGAACGAGCTCAACGCGAAGAACGCGC
>JANXRL010000108.1 GCA_025352985.1 Verrucomicrobiota bacterium | reverse complement strand
TCGATCTTGGCGACATCATCGGGGTGACCGGGACGCTTTTCCTCACCAAGACCGGCGAGATCACGGTGCGCGTGGATTCGTTCACGCTTGTTTCCAAGGCCCTGCGTCCTCTGCCGGATAACTGGAGCGGTCTCACGGACTCGGAGCAGATTTACCGCCAGCGTTACCTCGACCTCATCGTCAACCAGGAGTCGCGCAATCGTCTGATGACGCGCTCGCGCATCGTTTCGCACATCCGTCGTTTCCTCGAAGACCGCCAGTTCCTCGAAGTCGAGACGCCCGTGCTGCAAAACGTCGCAGGCGGAGCGGCGGCCCGTCCCTTCCAAACGCACCACAACACGCTGGGCGTGGACTTTGTGTTGCGCATCTCGCTCGAACTTTATCTCAAGCGCATGCTCGTGGGCGGCTATGACCGCGTGTTCGAGATCGGGCGCAACTTCCGCAATGAAGGCGTTTCCCGTCGCCACAATCCCGAGTTCACCATGCTGGAGGTTTATCAGGCCTACAGCGACTACCGCGGCATGATGACGCTCGTGCAGGACCTCCTGCGTTCCATCTGCCAGAACATCCTCGGCGTCTCCGAGATCAAGCACGCAGCCAGCGGCGAGATGATCAACTTCGGCGGCGAGTGGCGTGAAGTGAAGTATAAGGACCTCATCATCGAAAAAACCGGCGACGCCCAGTGGTTCAGTCGCACCAAGGAAGAGAAGATCTCCGGCGTCCAGAAGCTCGGACTCCACGCCGATCTGAAGTGGGAAGACTTCGAGCTGACCAACGAGATTTTCGGCAAGCTCATCGAGCCCACGCTCATCCAGCCGACCTTCGTCACGCATCTGCCCAAGGAACTTTGCCCGCTCGCCAAGATCACGCCCGACGACCCGACGACCATCGACGTTTTCGAACTCATCATCGGCGGCATGGAGATCGCGCCCGCCTACTCGGAGCAGAACGACCCCGACGTCCAGCGTGCGATGTTCGAGGCGCAGGCCGGTGAAGAGCAGCAGAAGATCGACCACGACTTCCTGCTCGCGCTTGAGCACGGCATGCCGCCCGCCGGCGGCATGGGCATCGGCATCGATCGTCTCTGCATCCTGCTCACGGGCGCCGAGAGCATCCGCGACGTCATTCTTTATCCGCAGCTGCGTCCGGGAAGCTGAACGCATAGCCGCGCGCCATGCCCTGGTATCTTTACCTCGCCCTCAAACAGCTCTTCCCGACCGGGAAGAAGTTCCCGTTTTTCACGGCGATCTCCGTCCTCGGCGTGGCGCTGGGCGTGGCTCTGCTGATCGTCTCGATCAGCGTGATGGGTGGCTTCGGCCACGAGATCCGGCGCATGATCGTCGACACGCAGGGCGACGTGCAGATCCGCGGTGCCAGCCTCGTTGAAAATCCCAAGTCGGTCATGGGCCTCGTGGCCAAGGTCCCCGGCGTGATCGGCGTGACGCCGTTCGCCGAGGGCGTGGTCATGCTCGAATGCAACCGGAAGCCGATCTTCCCGGGGATTCAGGGCATCGATCTCACGCACATCAACGACGTCATTCCGCTCTCCCGCTACATCCGCAACGGCACCCTCGACGACCTCGACGACGACACGATCATTCTCAGCTCGCAACTGGCCTATTCGATCGGCGCGACCGTGGGCGACAAGGTCCAGGTTTCATCTCCGTTGCAGCTGGAGAAACTCAAGAACGACGAGGTGTTCCTGCCGCGTGAACTCACTGTTTCCGGTATCTTTGAGATAGGCCACCAGCAGCTCGACAGCAGCACGGTGCTCGTGACCCTGCGCCGCATGCAGGACCTCTATGGTCTCGGCAACGCGGTGCACGGCTTCGATGTGAAAATCGCCGACGGCCTCGATCCTGATGTCGTCACGCGCCGCATCAACGCCGTCCTCCCGCTCGGTTCCGGCCTTGAAGCCCGCTCGTGGATGGAGCTCAACCAAGACTTCCTATTCGTGCTCCAGCTCGAGAAAAACCTCATCTTCATCCTGCTGCTCTTCATCGTCGTGGTGGCGGCTTTCTCGGTGACGAGTTCGCTCCTTATCTCGGTTGTGCGCAAGACGCGCGAGATCGGCCTGCTCGGCGCGCTCGGCGGCCGGCCCCGAGACGTGGCGCTGTGCTTCTGTTTCCAGGGCCTGCTCATCGGCGCGGCCGGCACGCTCTGCGGGCTCGCCTTCGGCTTCGGGTTCCTGCACATGCGCAACGACGTGCTCCATCTCTTCACCCGGCTGACCGGCAGCCAGGAGGCGCTCGTGCGTTTCTATCAGTTCAGCAACGTCCCCGCCTATCTCCAGCCGGGCGACCTATTCCTTATCGTCGCGAGCACCGTCGTCATCTCGACCCTGGCCGGCATCCTGCCCGCGTGGCGTGCCGCCCGTCTCAAACCCGTGGAGGCTTTGCGCAATGAGTAGCGCCTTAAAGGTAGGGCGGGACCGCTGGGCCCGCCGTGATCGGGCGAAAACGTTGCCGCCAACGTATGCTCAACCGGACGGCCCAGCGGTCCGTCCCTACCTTGCAGAGTTCAGTCATGAGTAACGTCATCCTCGAAGCCCGCGCCCTGCGCAAAACTTACCTGAGCGGCGACCGTCGTCTGGAGGTGCTTAACGATGTCAGCTTCACGGTTGCTCCCGGCCAGAGTGTGAGCATCCGCGGCGAATCCGGCTCCGGAAAATCGACGCTGCTGCACCTGCTCGCGGGCCTCGACCAGCCCGACGCAGGCGAAGTCCTGTGGGCGGACTCGACCGACACCGGCACCGGCCGCCGGGCGAAGTTCCTCGGGATGGTCTTCCAGTCTTTTTACCTCATTCCCGAGTTAAACGCCTTGGAAAATGTCGTCATGGCGATGCGCATGGTTGGTCCGGTCAGTTCCGCCGAGCGCGCCCGGGCGAAGGCGATGCTCGCCCGCGTGGGGCTGGCCGAGCGCGCGCACCATGTGCCCGCCCACCTTTCCGGCGGCGAACGCCAGCGCGTGGCCGTCGCCCGTGCGCTGATCAATTCGCCGCAGCTCATCCTTGCCGACGAGCCCACGGGCAACCTCGACGAGAAGACTGGTGACGCCGTCATCGCGTTGCTGCTTGAGCTTTGCGCCGAAACGCAGACCGCGCTTGTGCTGGTCACCCACAACGCCGCCCACGCCGCCAAGACCAGCCGCTCCCTTTTGATGCACAACGGAGTGTTGCAATGAGCATTTTTCCAGTTTCGAAGGTAGGGCTTGACCGCTGGGCACGCCGGTTGGAAGGGCTGAAGCCTTTTATCATTCGCGGCGGGCCCAGCGGTCCCGCCCCACCTCAATCCATCGCCTGCCAATCTCTTTCCCCATGAGCCTGTTCTCTTCCTCCAAGCCCAAGATCAAATGCGGCGTCGCCGGCGTCGGTTCGCTCGGCCAGCACCACGCGCGCATCTACGCCTCGTTGCCCAACGTGGAGTTCGTCGGCATCTACGAGGCGAGCGATGAGCGTGCGAAGGAGATCTGCGCCAAATACAACTGCCGCCGCTTCGCCAGCATCGAGGAACTTGGCGACGCCTGTGATGCCATCTCGGTGGTCGTGCCGACCGACAAGCACGCCCTCGTCGCGCTGCCGTTGCTCGCGAAGAAGTGCCACCTGCTCATCGAGAAACCCATCACCGCCACGCTGGAGGAAGCCGAGCAGGTGCTCGCCGCCGCGCAGGCCAACAACTGCATCGTGCAGGTCGGTCACATCGAGCATTTCAATCCGGTGATGAGTTTCATGGAGAAACACATCGACCGCCCCGGCTACATCACCGCCGAGCGCCTTGCGCCCTACACCACGCGCGGCACCGAGGTCGGCGTCGTGCTTGACCTGATGATTCACGACATCGGCATCGTGCTCGCCCTCGTAAAGTCGCCTATCCGCAAAATCGACAGCGTGGGCATCAACGTGCTCTCCAAGACCGAGGACATCGCCAACGCCCGCATCGAGTTTGAGAGCGGCTGCGTGGCCAATCTCAGCGCGAGCCGTATGAGCCTGAAGAAAAACCGCGAGATCCGCATCTTCCAGGACAACGCCTACCTCTCCCTCGATTTCATGAATCAGAAGGGGCACCTCGTGAAAAAGAGCGACCTCATCGCCTACGGCGTGAAGCTGAAAATCGGCCTCGCCAAGGCGGGTGACGCCAGCTCCATCCCCGTCGAGGACATCCCGATCGAGAAGGATGAGCCGCTGAAGCTCGAACTTCAGCATTTCACCGAAAGTGTCGCTGAGCTCAAGCAGCCGAAAGTCGGCGGAAAACTGGCGATGACCGCCCTCGAGGTGGCCATCCAGATTACCGAGCAGATCAAGGCGGCGAAGAAATGAGACCTGCGTTCCAACAATGAGTGACGCGCCGAAATCGGCCTTTCGCCTGCCGCCGCCGACCGTAGGGCGCGTGGATTTGCTGATCATCGCGGGGGAGCACTCCGGCGACCAGCACGGGGCAACGATGGTGCGCGAACTCCTCGCCAAGCGGCCGGGGCTGAACATTGCCGCGCTCGGCGGTCCCGAGCTGGCCGGAGCGGGCGCGCAGCTTTTGCACGATCTCACGGCCTCGTCGGTCGTCGGGCTGGTCGAGGTGTTGAAAAACTACTCGTTTTTCAAGGCGCTGTTTCACGAGACGCTCCGCTGGATCGAGGAATACAAGCCGCGCGCGGTGTGCTTCGTGGATTATCCCGGTCTCAACCTCCGTCTCGCCAAGGCGCTGTTTGAGCGCGGGCTGTCGGCGAAGGGCGGTGGGACGATCAAACTCATCTACTACATCTCTCCGCAGATCTGGGCGTGGAAGGGCGGACGTCGGTTCACGATGGCGAAGCACCTCGATGCGCTTGCGGTGATTTTCCCGTTCGAGGTGGATTGCTACAAGGACACGTCGCTGCCGGTCGAGTTTGTGGGTCATCCGTTTCTGGCCGAGGGACACGAGCCGCCGGTGCGCTACGATCACAACGGACCGATTCTCCTGCTGCCGGGCAGCCGCAAGCAGGCGGTCGGGCGGATTTTTCCGCTGCTGCTCGCCGGTCATGCCGCCTACGGCAGGCGCGACGCGGTGGTGCTTTATCCGAGCGATGACATTCTTGAAGTGCTGAAGACGGCCAATCCGCCGGCGAACGTGCGCCTGCTGCCCACGGGCGCGCCGGTGGCGGCATCGGCGGTGCTCACATCGAGTGGCACGATGTCCATGCACTGTGCGCTCGCGGCGATTCCGGGTGCTATCGCATACCGAGCGAATCCGCTGACTTATCTGATGGGTCGCCTGCTGGTGAAGATCGAGTATATCGGCATCGCTAACCTGCTCCTCAAGGAACCGATGTATCCTGAGTATATCCAGGGCGCGGCCAGCCCGAAGGCGTTGGCGGCGGAGCTTACGGATTGCCTGGGTAACATTGATCGCCTCATCCGCACGCAGTCTCAGGCGGAACGCCTGCGCGCCTCGCTGCGCAGACCGGCGAACGGCACGGCGGCGGATTGGGTGGCGCGGCAGATGGGGTGATCCGCGCCGCGCCTCAGGAGGGCGGGAATTTTCGCGAGTTTTTTTCGATTTCGATCAGGCAGAAGGCCGTTTCGGCTTGGAGGCGGAGGCCGAGGGCGCGTTGCCGTCCTATGATTATTCCCGTGATTGCTCCTGCGACGGCGCCGGGCGCGACAAGAAGGTGGGGCGATGAAAACATCAAGGTGGCGGCATAGCCGAAAAGACTGCCGGTCATGAGGCCCGCCGCGATGCCGCCGAATACCGCCGCCTTGGCTTGGCGATGCATCCGGTCTGCGGACTGTTTCAGGGCTGCGGGGTCGTAGGAATTCATATTTTTTTTTGCGCGGCAGTTTCGATGTGGCGAGAGGGGAATACGCCGCCGGCCTGGGATTCGATTTGTTTCCAGATGGCCTCGGATTTCTCGCCGACGATCTGGCGGGCGAGGGCGACGTGGGCGGTGCGGGCCGCGAGGTTTTGCTCCGCAATCTTCGCGAGGTCGTCGAGATTGTAGAGGAAGACGTTTTCCAGTTTGGCCACGGCGGAGTCGATGTCGCGGGGCAGGGCAAGGTCGATGAAGAAGATGGGATCGGCCCGGCGTTTCTTCATCGCGGCGACCACGTCGGCGGTGCTGACGACGATGTCGGGCGCGGCGGTGGAGCCGACGATGACCGAGTAGTCGCCGAGCTTTTCGGTGACGTGTTCCCACGGGAGCGCGGTGCCGTTGAAGGTGGTGGCGAGTTCCATGGCGCGGACGAACGTGCGGCTGGCGACGGTAAGCGAGGCGGCGCCGCGGCTCTGGAAGGCCTTGGCGGTTTTCTCGCCGATGTCGCCGGCGCCGAGGAGCAGGATGCGCGTCGAGGAAAGGTCGCCGAAGATCTTAAGGGCGAGATCCACCGCGACGTTGGCGATGCTGATCTGGCCTTCGTTGATGGCGGTGTGGCTGCGGACGTGCTTCGCGTATTGGAAGGTTTTTTGGAAAACGCGGTTGAGCACGGGGCCGGTGGTGCGGCGGGTCTGGGCCTCGGCGTAGGCGTCCTTCACCTGACCGAGGATCTCGGTCTCGCCAAGCATCTGGGACTCGATGCCGCAGGCGACGGAGAGCAGGTGTTCGATGGCGACGCGACCGTGGGCCTGGAGACAGATGGCGGCGAAGGCTTCGGAGGACAGGCCTTGAAACGCGCAGAAAGTTTCCTGCAGGCGTGCGACGGAGTCGGGGGAGTCGGCCACGCCGTAGAACTCGACGCGGTTGCAGGTGTTGAGGACGGTGATCTCGCGCAGGCCTTGGAGTGAGCCGAGCGCGGCGTGAAACGACTCGATTTTGTCGGCGGTGAGCGCGAGGCGTTCGCGCAGCTCCATCGGTGCGGTGCGGTGGCTGGCGCCGAGGAGGAACAGGGTGGCGGCGGGTTCGCTCATCGCTGGACGGACGCAGGCGGCATGGCGGGCAGGGGCTGGCGGCTGGAGTTGACCGGCTTGAGCGAGAGCAGCGCGGCGGCAAAGAGCAGGATGCAGGTCCAGGCGAAGCGTTTGGAGACGAGGAGGGTCTTGAGACGCAGGCCGAGCGCGACGGCGTAGGTGGCCCACACAGCGAGTGTGGTGACGACTTTGGCGACGTTGACCTTGTCCAAGTCCTGCAACCAGTAAACGGAGCCGACCGCGATGGAGGCGGTGAGGATCATCACGCCGGCCAGCAGCAGGCGGAGGTTGATGTGGTCGAGATCGCGGATCGACGGGAGGAAGGCGAAAAGCCCGCGGAGATGCTGCTTTTTAAGGCTGAAGACTTGGAGCAGATACATGACTGCGGTGAGCGCGAGGAGGGCAAACACGCCGTAGCTGAACAGGGCGAGCGCGGCGTGAAACTCGATCCAGGAGTTGCCGCCAAACGCGCCGATCCGGCGGGTGGCGTCCCAAGCGGGAATGGCCAGCGAGACGGACGTGAGCACGGCAGACATCAGGGAAGTGAAGAAGCCCAGCAAGCTCAGGCGAAACGTCGGCCCGACGACCAGATACAGTGAAATGGCCGACCACGCGGTGAACTGGAAAATCTCGAATGTGTTGCCAAGCGGGCAGCCTTTGACGGCGAGTCCGCGTTCATAAAGCCCTATCGACTGGATGACGAAGCCGGCGAGGACGAGGGCGTAGATAACGGCCTGGGATTGGCGGCGCTCCCTGAGCAGGGCCAGCGCGCCCAGCACAAACCCCGCGAGGTAAAATGCAGTGGCTAACCAAAGCCAGGTGCGATCGGTGAGGTCGGGCATGTGGGAGTCGGCCAACATGGGCGTCGGGACCAAAGAGGGCAAGTCAGGCGTGCGGAGTTGCCCGGCTTTGCTTTGATCCCCAATCTGGGGCGCGGAGCCTCATCGAGTCGGGTGATGTGGAAAAGATGAAACCCACCGGGCTTCCCGAGGGAAGCAACCCGCGCGTTGCTGGTCAGAGCGCTTCGGGCCACAAGTAGGCTTCGAGGTTAGCGTGTCGCAACATCGGGAAAGATCAAGGCTGCCCGAGTGGCTCGAACCTAAGTAATCAATCCTATGATCGTCGTCTCGGACTCCATCGCCAACTGGCTCTCTCGCGACAAAGGGTTGTTAAACCCTCCCGCCCGCGCACAGTCTGCGGGCATGAAAACGCTTTCCAAGCCCGCCCGCGCCAAGCCCGCCCGCAAACCCGCCCGCCGTCGCAACGCCAAACGCCGCGCCCCTGATCCGGTCAAGAACCTGCCACCCGGTGCGCTCGTTCTCACCGAACGCGACATCGCGGCAAACAACCTGCCTTGGGAGAAATATGCACCACCTTCCGCATGACCGTTCATCAATGGGATGTTGTTAAAATCCGCATCCAGCCGGGCGACAAAACCGAGCATTTCGCGGTTATCATCTCACCCGAAGAGGTGGTAAGAAACGCGAAAATGCCGCGTATCAACGTGCTTTATTGAACCACCCTAAAACCGGCTGAAGGCACCGGCCCCGACGACGTGCGGTTAAATGGTTCAGAAGGGATGGAACGCCCGACTATCGTTTCATGTTCGCACTTTTACACAGTAACCCGTGATAAAATCTTCGCTACCACAGGCTGCGTAGGCATCGAACGCCGCCGCCAGATTGCCCGCAAGATCGTCGCCAGCTTCCGCCTCGCATTGTGACCGCCCAGGCTGACGCAACCGGCGCGGCGTCACCGGAAAGCAATCAAGCCCCGGTTGGTCTTCTTGATGGTGGTGTGACACGTAGCAGGCCGGGCATTTTTGGGAAAACTCCAGTGGTCTTCGCAAAGCACGCGATATGATTAGCGGTGCGCGCGGCGTTAAAGCGGCCCTGAAAACGAGAAACTGCCATGGGAAAGGGCGCAGTCCAATCAACCTCTTGCGAGGCCCCCTAGCGCGGTCTCGGGCCATGGCAGCGGGTGGATTGATACCACCCGCCCCGGCGAGGTCAAGACGGTCACTTTTGGCTCTCCATGCTGTCGTAAAACCCAGAAACCAGCGTTGCGCTGGCCGTTGGCGGGCTTCACAAACGATTCACACATGGCCCTGCCCTCCGAGATCGCCGCCCTCATCGAAACCTTCGCCGCCAACGAAGCCGACTACACCGCCCCAGAGTTTAAGGAAGCCCAGGTTCGCCAGCAGTTCATCGACCCGTTTTTTGCCGCGCTCGGCTGGGATGTCGCCAACACCTCCGGCTATGCCGAGGCCTACAAGGAGGTCATGCACGAGGACGCCCTCAAGATCGGCGGCGAGACCAAGGCCCCCGATTACTCCTTCCGCATCGGCGGCAACCGCAAGTTTTTCGTCGAGGCCAAGAAACCCTCCGTCTCCCTCAAGGACAACCCCGAGCCCGCCTACCAACTCCGCCGCTACTCGTGGTCGGCCAAGCTTCCCCTCGGCATCCTCACCGATTTCCAGGAGTTCGCGATTTACGACACCCGCGTAAAGCCCGCCGCCGCCGACAAGGCCTCCGTCGCCCGCCTCTTTTACTGCCGCTACGACGAACTGGAGAAAAACTGGGACTTCATCGCCGGCATCTTCTCCAAGGACGCCGTCCTCAAGGGCTCCTTCGACAAATACGCCGCCACCACCAAAGGCAAGCGCGGCACCGCCACCGTGGACGACGCCTTTCTCGAAGAGATCGAGAAATGGCGCACGCTCCTCGCCCGCAACCTCGCCCTGCGCAATCCCTCCCTCGACACCCGCGGGCTCAACTTCGCCGTTCAGCGCACCATCGACCGCATCGTCTTCCTCCGCATCGCCGAGGATCGCGGCAACGAGCCCTTCGGCCAGCTCCAGGCCCTTCTCGGCGCCGTCTCCGCCAAGGACAACGACGACACCCTCGACGAAGACCCCGCCGCCTACGGAGGTGGCAAACCCAAGCGCCCGCCCACCATCTACCCGCGCCTCGTCCAGATTTTTGAAAAGGCCGACTACCGCTACAACTCCGGCCTCTTCCACTTCGCCAAGGACGCCGACTGCGCCGAGACGCCCGACACCCTCACCCCCGGCCTCCACATCGACGACGCCGTTTTTAAGGAAATCCTCAGCTCCCTTTACTACCCCAAGAGCCCCTACGTCTTCACCGTCCTTCCGGCCTACATCCTCGGCCACGTTTACGAACAGTTCCTCGGCAAGGTCATTCGCCTCACCGACGGCCACCGCGCCGAGATCGAGGAAAAGCCCGAGGTGCGCAAGGCCGGCGGCGTTTACTACACGCCGCAATATATCGTGGACTACATCGTCCAGAAAACTGTCGGCCCGCTCGTGGACGGCAAGACGCCCAAGCAGCTCGAAACCCTCGCCGTGCTCGACCCTGCCTGCGGCTCCGGCACCTTCCTCCTCGGCGCGTATGACTACCTGCTCAAGTGGTATCTCGATTACTACGGAGCCAACGCTCCCGAGAAATGGGCCAAGCAAGCCCGCATCTACGAGACCGCCCCCCACGCCCCCGTAGCGGCGAGCGTGAGCAAGCCGACCCGCTCCTGGTCCCTCACCACCGCCGAGCGCAAACGCATCCTCCTCGCCCACATCCACGGGGTGGACATCGACAGCCAGGCCGTCGAAGTGACGAAGCTCTCGCTCCTGCTCAAAGTCCTCGAAGGCGAACGCCGCGAGTTCCAAGGCCGCACCCGTGAGATGAGCGCCGTGCTGCCCGACCTCAGCCAAAACATCCAGTGCGGCAACAGCCTCATCGGCCACGATTTTTACCAACAGCCCGAGTTGCCCACCCTCGACGCCGAGGCCAAATATAAGCTCAACACCTTCGAGTGGAAAGACGGTTTCCCTGCCGTGATGAAACGAGGCGGCTTCGACGCCGTGATCGGCAACCCGCCGTATGGTGATCTTTCTGGTAACGATTCCCGCCCCCACCTGCTCGGAAAGTTTGCTGCCATCGGTGGGTTGCCCGATTTCTATGCTTTATTCATCGCGCAAGCTCTTCGCTTGCTCCGCCCAAACCGTTCTTTGGGTTACATCATTCCTTCGGCTTGGCTCGGCGGCCCGCGTTATCTCTCACTGCGCAACTTCATTTTGAAGCAATGCGTCCGCGAGATCGTAGAACTCCCATTTAATACGTTCAAAGATGCTTATGTGGACACCTTAGTTCTGATCCTCGATCAATCTACGCCTTCGTCCACTCACCAAACCCTTACTTACTCATTTCCGAAGAAAACCGTGATCACGGACGAACTGCCTTCATTCCAACCAAAACAAATTTTACAAAAAAAGTGGTCTCAATCGTCCGACCAAAAAATCGTTTTAGATCCCGGTATAAACGATCTCTTAGGAAGGCTTCGCACCAGTCACCCCAACACCATTGCTAATTATGCGGTGATGAAACGCGGTGTGTTATTCGACCCCACACTCCTGACCCCGAAAAAATCCGGTCGCGCGAGCCTTCGCTATTTCGAGGGCGACGTTTACCGTTATGAACTCAATCTTGAATGCCCACATTGGGTGGAGTTTAGCGATAAGATGTCAGAACGCCCCCGTGAGATAGATTGGTTTCAGGGCACCCGAATACTATTGCGCCGTCTCGTCAACCGCCAGCAACGCCTCATGGCAGTGCTCGCTGATCAGGATTTCATCACCAATAAGAATCTTTACGTGCTGAGACCGACAGCCACCGGACACGATCATAAGTGGTTACTAGCGGTGCTCAATTCCCGGCTCATATCCCGGCTGTATCTCGCACAAGTGAGCCAAGCGACCAAAGACGATTTCCCGCAAGTGACCATCAAGGATGTGCTTGGCCTCCCCCTGCACCAGCCGTCTCCGGAAATCCGCGCTAAACTCACCTCCGCTGCCGACGAAATGCTCGCCCTGCACCGAGCCCAAGCCGCCGCGCAGACGCCGCACGAAAAAGACTCTCTCGCCAAACAAATCACCGCCACCGACCGCCAGATCGACGCCCTCGTCTATCAACTTTACGCCCTCACCCCCGAAGAAATAGCCCTCATCGAAGGCACCGCTAACACTCAAACCGTCGATTCATGAGTCTCAACCCCACGCCACCGCCCCATGATCGCGAATGGGGTCAGGTCAACGCTCTGGAAATACGACGTCTCACCAAACAAGGCGTAATGCGCCCGGTTTTCTGTCGGTGCGACGATGGCGCTTGGTATGTCGTGAAGGCGTTTTCCAGCAGCGGTGCTTGGCCTCTGATCATGGAGTGGGTCTGTGCACGGCTCGGGAGGCGACTCAACCTGCCCATACCCAACTACCGGCAAGTTTATATAAACGAAGAACTGGCCGAGGGCTGGCGCGCCAGCGGCGGACATTACATCGAGGCGGGCTGGGCGTTCGGCTCGCACTATGTGACTAACCCTGCGGACTTCGAC
>JANXRL010000095.1 GCA_025352985.1 Verrucomicrobiota bacterium | reverse complement strand
CCCCGCCGGCGTGGCCGGTGAACTTGGTGATGGTGCTCGGGGTAAACATGTCGGTCGCGAGCGTGGCAGCGGCAAGCGCATCGGGCGACGGGAGCGGCGGCAGGAAGCGTTGGGCGCTGCGCTGGATCTCGGCATACCAGCGGGCCTTGTCGGCGCGATAAACGTCCTCCGGCAGGTGCGCCCATTGCGGAAAGCTCGCGAGGCACGTGCAGCGGAAAAGTCCCTCGGGCAACTCGCGGTCGGGGCCGAAGTCGAAGTTGTTGGGTATGCAGATGACGCCGCTGCGCACATCCACCTGCTTCTCGCTGGCGGCGTAGGTAAACTTTTCGGAGTCGTTGAAGAAAACGATGGTGTCGTCGCCCCAACCGAGCGCGGCGGGTTGGCGGTCGAGCACGGTGATCGTCTCGCAGTAGCTAAGAGCGCCCGCAGGCGCTAGCTGAGAGCTGAGAGCTGAGAGGCTAGAGCCCGGAAGCAGGCGTTCTGTCTCGGGTGCGCCGATGGTGCTGATGACGTGGGTGGCGGTGACCTCGGTGCCGTCATCGAGGAGGAGCGCGGACGCCCTGCCCTCGCGGGATACGATTTCTTTGACGCCGCACTTCATGCGCCGTTCGCCACCGGCCTCGCGGTATTTCTCAAGGAGCACTCTAAGAATGACGCGCACGCCGTCGAAGGGACGGGCGAAGCCTTCGAGGAAGAGGGCCTTGAACATGATGACGAACTGGCCGAACTCCATGTCGTGCTCGGTGGCGCTACCGTAATACATGACCGGACAAAATAGCATGTCCTCCAGCAGCGGGTCGTTCACGTGGCGGCGCACGACGGCGCGGGCGGACTCGGGCACGGCGCCAAGGGAAACGTCGTCGTAGGTCCTGATGAGCGCAACGAGGCGGCGGAAGCCGTCAATCTGGGCGGGAAACTTCTGGGCGACCTCGGACTCGAAGACGGCAAAATCGTTGGTGAAGGTGAGCGACGCCTCCCCGCGTGGTCCAAAGGCGACGCGGGAACGCTTCTGCTCGCAGAGGGCGAACTCGTCGCGGTCGATGCGGAGCTGGCGGAGGAGTTTGCCGAGGGGCGTGCCCTTGACGCCCGGACGCACGAAGTTGGTCATGGCGTGGAGGCCCACGTCGTGTTTGCGTCCGCCGATGCTGTAAAAGCTGTTGAGCCCGCCGACGGCGTTGTGGCGCTCGAAGATGCACACCTTCTTGCCGAAGTGCGCCAGCCGGATGCCGGCGGCGAGGCCGGCCATGCCCGCGCCGATGATGGCTACGTCGTATGTGGAATGGGTGTTCAAGGCAGAGGTTTTATCTGGAAAGCTGGAAACCTGGCTCAATCCACTCCGATTCCTGATTTCCAGCTTTCCACATAAAAAAGGCCTGACCGAAGTCAGGCCCCTTGAGCGTTATCGAAAGTATTCCTTATTTGCCGAGCGCGGCGAACTTCGGCGTGAGGTAGTCGGCACAGCTGTCCAGGGTGGCGAGGTGGGGATAGTCGAGCTCGGGAACCTCGATGTTATGGCGCTTGCGGAGTTCCATGACGATGTCGAGGAAGTCCATCGAATCCAACTGCATCTGGTCGCGGAGACGAACATCGCCCTTGAGATTGGAAATATCTTCGTCCGGCGCGATGTCGGCGATGATTTCGAGGACTATCTGCTTCGTTTCGTCTTTGGTCATGGAGCGTATGTAAGGAATGATTCTAGGGCACAAAGCGTTTCACAATCAACGTGGAATTTATGCCGAGCATACCAAATGAGTTGTTCAGGATGGCGTCAACTCGACCGACCTTTTTTGGCGTGTTCAAGACCAAGCCGGGCAACGCGCAGAGCGGATCGAGGTCATCCACGTTGATCGTGGGGTGGACGACGAGGTCGTCGAAGGACGGCAGGTTGCCCGCCAGCTCAAGCGCGCCGGCCGCGCCCATGCAGTGGCCGATGAAGCTCTTGGTGTTGTTGATGGAGGTGTCGGGGCAGCCGTCGCCGAAAACCGCACGGATGGCCTCGCACTCCTGAATGTCGCCGAGCGGGGTGGCGGTGGCGTGAGTGTTGACGATGTGGATGTCCTTCGCCTCGAGGCCGGCGGAGACGAGGGCCTTGCGCACGCACTCGGCCTGGCGGCCGGGATTGGGGAGGACGTAGTCGGAGGCATCGGAGTTGACGCAGTAGCCGCCGATCTCGCCATAGATCTTCGCGCCGCGGGCGAGCGCGTCGTCGAGGCGTTCGAGGGTGTAGAGCGCGCCGCCCTCGGAGATGACGATGCCGTTGCGGGCCTTGTCGAACGGACGCGAGGCCTTGTGCGGGTCAACGTGCGTGGCGAGCGCGTTCTGGGACTTGAATCCGGCGTAGATGCCAAAGGTGTGGATGCTCTCGCTGATGCCGCCGCAGATCGCCAGATCGACTTCGCCGAGGCGCAGCATCTGGGCGGCGTGGATGAGGCCCATGTTGCCGGCGGCGCAGGCGGCCCCGATCGTGTAGGCGGGACCGGTGATGCCCATGCTGAGGGAGACCTCGCCGGCGGGGTTGTTGGCGACCGTGCGCGGGTTGTGGTAATGCGACCAATACTTCGTGTCGTAGTTAAACTTCGAGATGGCGTAGATCTCGTTCTCGGTCTCGACGTTGCCGTGCTCGGTGCAGCCCACGTAAATGCCCACGCGATCTTTGGAGAAGGCGGCGAAATTGATGCCGCTGTCCGCCATCGCCTCGTGAGCGCAATAGATGGAGATGGAGCCGGCGCGGGTGCCAACGCGCAGTTCCTTTTTCTTTTGGTATTTCAGCGGGTCGTAGTGGCAGACGCCGGCTAGGCATTCCCCCATGTAGCGGATATCCTTCTTCTCAATGCCGGCCACTCCGTTCAGGAGGTTGTGGCGGAATTGCGCGAGAGTGTCGCCGTTGGGCGCGGTCAGACCGACTCCGGTGATGACGATGCGGGCGGGTTTGTAGGCCATGGGGAATAAAATCGCTAGCCAACCATGCCCCAAAAGCAATACAACGATCATTCCCATATGAACGTTCTTGTTGTTGGAGGCGCCGGATACATCGGCAGTCACTGTGTCAGGCAATTGGTTGCTGCGGGCCATAATCCCGTGGTGCTCGACAACCTGATCTTCGGCCACCGCGCGGCGGTGGCGAAGGACATCCCCTTTTATCCGACCAATCTTGGAAACGAGAGCGAAGTCGGCCGCATCCTGCGCAAGGAGAAGATCGACCTCGTGATGCACTTCGCGGCCTACGCCTACGTGGGCGAGAGCGTCACCGACCCGCTTAAATATTATTTCAACAACGTCGCCGCGCCGCTCCACTTGCTGCGCTCCATGATGGCGGCCGGCGTGAAGAAGTTCGTCTTCTCGTCCACTTGCGCGACCTACGGCATCCCGGAAAAAATGCCCCTCGTTGAGACGATGCCCCAGGCCCCGATCAATCCCTACGGCCAGACCAAGCTGGACATGGAGAACGCCCTCAAGTCTTTCGCCAGCGCCTACGGCCTGAGCTTCGCCGCCTTCCGCTACTTCAACGCCGCCGGCGCGGCCGAGGACGGCACTATCGGCGAGTCCCACAACCCCGAGACGCACCTTATCCCGCTCCTCATCGACGCTGCCGTCGGCAAGCGCGAGAACGTGCAGATCTTCGGCACCGACTACCCCACTCCGGACGGCACCTGCCTCCGTGACTACGTGCATGTGGACGACCTCAGCCGCGCCCATATCGCCGTGTTCGACAAGCTGGACAAGCCCGGCGCCGCGCTCTTCTACAACCTCGGCACCGGCACGCCGACTTCTGTCCTCGAAGTCATCAAGGCCGTCGAGAAAGTCACCGGAAAGAAAGTACCCACTGTGATCGCACCGCGCCGCGCTGGAGATCCGCCCGCGCTTTACGCCGACTCTACCAAGGCCATCGGCGAGCTGGGCTGGGAGATAAAATTCAAGACCATCGAACCCATCGTCGCGACCGCCTGGAAGTGGCACTCCGAAAATCCCGACGGGTTCAAAAAGTAAGGAAGATGGGAATTCCCGGATTTTTTGAAAAACGAAGAGCCGACCCACGTCGGCTCTTTTTTGCTTATGGAGAATTCCTTCCGTCCGGCTTTCCCGATCAGATCTTCAGCCCCAGCTCATCGACCCGCTTGCGCAGGGTGGCGCGGGTCATGCCGAGCTTTTCGGAGGCTTTGAGCAGGTTGCCCTGAGTGGCGGTCAGGACGCGGACGACCATCTCTCGCTCAAGGCGCTGCAGAATAGGCTCATCTTCCTCTGAAAGCTGCGAGTGGAGAAAATCCAGCGCCCGCTCGACGCTCAAGGCGGGCGCGCCCGAGGCGATGCTTTCGGCCACCACTTGAGCGTTGGCTAGCGCGGAGCTTTCGGTCGCAGCGGTGCGGGCGGCCTCGAACGGCACGGAGGTGTTCCCACTGGACGCTGACCCGAGGGAAGGAATGCCCACGGCGTCGCGGATTTCAACGGGAAGATCCTTCAGCAGAATCGTGTCGCCCTGCGCGATGACCGCGCTGCGGTAGATCACGTTTTCCAACTCGCGCACGTTGCCCGGCCAGCGGTAGCGGGTGAGCACGGCGAGGGCCTCGGGGGAGACCCGGTTCACGCGGGCCTTCTTCTGTTTCACGAGATTTTGGATGCAAAAATCGACGATCTGGGGCACGTCGTCCACGCGCTCGCGAAGGGCAGGCATCTTGATGCGCACGACGTTGAGCCGGTAGTAAAGATCTTCGCGGAAGGTTTTCGCCTTCACCATCTCTTCGAGATCCTTGTTTGTCGCGGCGATGATGCGGACATCAACCTTGATGGTGTCGGTGCCGCCGACGCGCTGGATCTCGCCCTGCTGGAGCACGCGGAGGATTTTTGTCTGCGTGGCGAGGGCCATGTCGCCGATCTCGTCAAGAAAGATGGTGCCGTCGTCGCACAATTCAAACTTGCCGAATCGCTGGCCGGTCGCGCCGGTGAAGGAACCTTTCTCGTGGCCGAAAAGCTCGCTCTCGATGAGATTGTCGGGGATGGCGGCGCAGTTGACCGCGATGAAAGGCTTTCCGGCGCGGTGCGAGTGCTTCCAGATGGAACGGGCGACGAGCTCCTTGCCAGTGCCGCTTTCGCCGGTGATCATGACGGTGACGTCGCTGGCAGTGACCTGACCGATAATCTTGAAGACGTCCTGCATGACAGGCGACGAGCCCACGATGCCCTCTTTATAGTCATCGCTGTTGATGGTCGGCTTGTAGTTGCCGACCGCGCGCATGTCGGCGTGGGCCTTGAGGGCGTTCTCGGCGATCGCGAGGACCTTCGCGGGATCGAAGGGCTTCATGATGTAGTCAAACGCGCCGTATTTCATCGCCTCGATGGCGGTCTGGGCGGTGCCGAACGCGGTCATGAGAACCACGAGCTGCTTGGGATTGGCCGAGCGGATGTGTTGGAGAGCCTCGAGGCCGCTCATGCCGCTCATGCGGATATCCAAAAAAATGAGGTCGGGCGCAGGGCCTTTTTTTACGATGGCCACGCCCTGTTCGCCGCTCGGGGCTTCGACGACCTGGTATTTTTTCGAAGAAAGGACGCGTCCGAGCGAATAACGCACCTCGGCGTCGTCATCGATCACAAGGATGGTGGGTGGTTTTGCGGCGGTGGCGGACATGGTGACGTGAAGAATGCCCCGGGTTTGCCCGCACAAGCGCCGGCGACGACCACAAAGCCTGTTTCACTACGGCGCATATGCACGGCTGGTCAATGCACTTGTTCCGGCGCCCCTATTCGGAATTATTTGAATTCGCGGACTGGCTTTTCCACTGAACCCGCATTTTGTGCGCGTAATGTATCACGCCAACGCCCCTGTGCTTCAGGCAGAAGCCGTCACCAAAAACTATGGTGCGCGGTGCGTGCTCAACGCCGTCTCGTTTACGGTCGCGGCCGGTGAGCGAGTCGCCCTCACCGGACCCTCGGGCAGCGGCAAGACCACCCTGCTCAACTGCCTCGGCGGTGTGGACCGGCCCGATTCCGGCAGCATCACCCTGCACGAACTACGCATCGACCGGCTCGATAGCAACGGCCTCGCCCGCCTGCGCCGCGAACGCGTGGGCACGGTGTTTCAGTTTTTCCATCTCCTGCCGACCCTGAGCGTGGCGGAAAACATCGAGCTTCCCCTGCAACTCATCGGCCTACCGTCCGCCGAACGAGCGGCACGCATCGATCATTTCCTGTCTCGCGTGGGGCTTGCCCACCGCGCGGATGCCTTGCCCTCGCAGCTTTCCGGCGGCGAGCAGCAGCGCGTGGCCATCGCCCGCGCACTCATCCATCGCCCCGACCTCATCCTCGCCGACGAACCCACCGGTAATCTCGATTCGGCGAACGGCGCCAATGTCCTCGCCCTCCTGCGCGAACTCACCGATGAAACACGCACCGCCCTCGTGCTTGTGACACACAGCGAGGAAGCCGCCGCCATCTGCCATCGCCGCATTCACCTGCGCGACGGGCGCGTCAGTCACGTTTCATGAGCGCCCCGTTGATAGCGCTTTTACTCCGCCGCATCACCTTGCGGCACTGGCGGACTTCACCAAAGCAGAGCGCGCTGCTGGTGCTAATCCTTTCACTCGGCGTGGCGGTTTTTGTATCCATACGGCTCGCCAACCATGCGGCGGTCGCAAGCTTTGAAAACTTCACCGGCACGCTTACCGGCCAGAGCGACTGGATCATCCGGGCTCCCGCCGGAACCCTGCCCGAAAGCATCCTACCGGAACTGCGCGAGGCGCTTGGCGCCCGCCCGGTGCACATCATCCCGATCGTCGAAGCCACCGCCTCGCCACCTCCCGCCCCTGGCGCGGAAAACCGTTTCGGGCGCCCCACCTATACCCTCATGGGAGTAGATTTGGTAGCCATCACCAACCTCGCCCGCCCTCAGGATAAGCCGTTCTATGGCCATGCCGACAACACGACTGTCGGCGCGACCCAAACCGACGGCAACGATGACTTCTGGAACGCGGTCAAGGCGACGCCGTGGGTGTGGATCAGCCGCGATTTCGCCCCTGTTTTGCCCACCACCCTCGACCTCGTGATCGACGAGACCGTGAGAACCTTGCCTGTCGCCGGAGCCATTCCGACTGCAGCCGACTCCCCGCGCGCACCGCCCAACCTGTTCATCCTCGACCTCGCACAGCTTCAGACGATCACCGGAAAGACCGGCCGCCTAGACCGGGTCGAGTTCCTCGTGGAGACCGGCCCGCGCATCGCGGAACGCCGCGCGGAACTTCAGCCCATCCTCGAAAAACTCGGTCGTGCAGGGGAACGCTGGATAGTAACCACGCCGGGCGCGCGCCGCGACGCCGCCGAGACCATGACGCGCGCCTTTCGGCTCAACCTCACCATCCTCTCCCTCATCGCGCTGCTCGTCGGCCTGTATTTGATTTTCCAAGCGCTCGACGGCGCGGTTGTGCGCCGCCGTCCGGAGATCGCCATCTTGCGTTCGCTCGGTATCGAGGAAGCAACCATCAGGCGCGGCTGGCTGTGCGAATCGGCCATCCTGGGACTTTTGGGAGGCGCACTCGGCCTCCTGCTGGGTTGGGCTGGCGCGCAAGTCTCGGTGCGTGCGGTCGGGCAGACGGTTAACGCCCTTTATTATACGACCACGGTGAACTCGGCGAATCTCACCCCGCCCGAGATTGGCATCGGGCTGGGGTTGGGCCTGGTCACCGCATTGATCGCCGGTTGGTGGCCCGCTCGTGAAGCCGCCCGCACTCCGCCTGCGCAGGTTCTCCAACGGGGCGCCGCGCCCGCCGCCGGCCACCGCGTCATGCGGAGCCTCGCCGCCGGCGCGGCCTGCGTGCTCGCCGGACTCGCGTGCGCGCAACTGCCCCCGCTTCACTTCGGAGGAGGCAGCCGGTTTCCGTTTGCGGGTTACGCTGCGGCTTTTCTTTGGATCTTTGGGGCGGGAATTTTATGCGCGTTCCTGCTGCCACCGCTCGCCTGGCTCGGGCGCGGGCTGGGCACGCGCAGCGCGGCGGTGCGGGTTGCGCTCGGCCACTTGCGCAAACCTTCCGGCCGGCACCGGCTCGCGGCGGCCGCGTTGCTGTGCGCCATCGGCATGACGGCAGGCATGGCCATCCTTGTGGCGAGTTTTGAGCAGACCATGCAAGGCTGGGTGCGCCGAACCCTGCAGGCCGACCTCTACATTTCCAGCAGCGGCGCGCAGAGCGCCTCGTCCCAAAACCGCATCTCCGCCGCCGCTGCGCGCGCCCTGGCAACGCATCCCGCCGTGGCGCACGCCGCCATGCTGGTCGCCTACCCCATAGAAATCGACCGCATCCCGACGATTCTTTCCGGAGTGGATTTGGACAACCCCGCCACCCGCCCCGATCTGCCGTGGGTCGCCGCCCCTGCCCGTGACGACGCGGTCTTCGATTCATCGCGCAACAGTGCGCGCGCGCTCGTCAGCGAAACTTTCACTGCGCGCTTCAACCTCGGGCGCGGGGACACGGTTCGCATTCCTACGCCGGCCGGCGTCAAGCCCGTGGTCATTGCCGGGGTGTATGCCGACTACGGTAACGAGCGCGGCTCGATCCTCATCGACCGTCATATGGCGAGCGCATGGTTTGCCGACGACACGATCACCAACGTCTCGCTTTTCGTGAAGTCAGGCGTCGATCCCGACACCCTGCGCGCGGAGCTCGCCTTGCGTTATCCCGGGCTCTCGCTGTTCACCAACGCGCGGCTGCGCGACGAAGTGCTGCGGATTTTCAGGCAGACGTTTTCGATCACCTATGCACTTGAAGTCATCGGCGTCCTGGTTGCGGTCACCGGCCTGGGCCTCACGCTTGTCAGCGTGTTGCTCGACCGGCGCGAAGAACTCACCACCTTGCGCGCCCTCGGCTTTCAACGACGCGAAATCGCCCTCGCCGCCTCGGTCGAGGGCCTCGCGGTTTCGGTCTGCGCCGCAGCGGGCGGGCTGGCCCTCAGCCTGGCGCTGGGGTGGCTGCTCATCCACGTGATCAACAAACAGTCGTTTGGCTGGACGCTGAGCTACGCGCTTCCCTGGGGACAGTTGACCGCGCTCGCCCTGGCAGTGAGCGCGACAGGCTGGATCGTGAGCTACGGCGTGGGGCTTTGGGGCGCCGACCTGCCCGCTGACCGGGAGGAATAAATCCATGCAACTCTGCCTTCACTTCATCGTCGGTATATTCGTAATCATGGCGGCGTGTTCGCGGGCGCAGGTCCCGCTTGTCACTGCGGATGGTTTCGCCGTGCCGCAGCCGGGTCACGAATTCTCTTTCCCGCGAGATCACGGCGCACACCCGGAGTTCAAACTCGAATGGTGGTATCTCACGGGCCACTTGTTCGACAAGGACGGGCGGCGCTTCGGGTATCAGGCGACGTTTTTCCGTAGCGCCGCGCCGGACCGCTCCACGCAGGTTTACCTGGCGCACATGGCGATCATCGATGCGAAGAGCGGGAAATTTTACTATCAGGAAAGGCTCAACCGCGAGGGTTGGGATGCGGATGCGGAGATCGGCGATCTCAACGTTCACAACGGCCCGTGGTCGCTGCGGATAAGCGATGAAAAAAGTCCGCGCATGGATCTTCATGGTGGGGTGCGCGCCGACGTGCTGTTTCAGTTGGATTTGTCGCCCGTCAAGCCGCTGGTAGTTTTCGGCGAGAACGGCGTCTCGCGCAAAGGCGCGGAGCCGACCGCCGCGAGCTACTATCTCACATTCCCGCGGCTTCGCACGACGGGAACGATCACGTTTGGAAGCGAAACCATCCCCGTGAAGGGCGAAAGCTGGATGGACCACGAGATAAGCAGCAGCCAGCTGGGTTCGAATCAGATCGGCTGGGATTGGGCGGGAGTGCAGTTTAACGATGGACGGGAAATCATGCTTTACCGTCTGCGGTTTCGCGACGGCACGGCCGACCCCGCGTCTTCGCTTACATGGGTGGACGCCGCCGGACGCACCAAAAAATCGGCCTTCACCTGGGAAGTGTTGTCGCGGTGGACCAGCCCGTCCACCGGTGCGGCTTATCCCTCGCGCGTCCGCATCACGACCACCGATCCGGCGACGGAAACGAAGACGGCCTTTATCTTGGAGCCGCTGGCTCAAAACCAAGAATTAGCCGGGCGACTAGGCGGCATTCCTTACTGGGAAGGCGCGTGTCGCGTGCTTTCCGCTGATGGCCGTGAAATCGGTTCGGCCTATCTCGAACTCACCGGCTACGCCAAAGATCTTAAGCTATGAACGATTCAACAAACTCCCCCTTATCTCCTGTCGCCTTGATCGCCGGTGTCACCGGCGGCATCGGCTCCGATGTCGCGCACCGTCTCGCCGCCGCAGGCTGGCGGGTGGCGGGCTACGCGCGTGACTCCGGCAGGCTCGGCGAGTTGCGGGAAAAATTGAGCGAGCTTCATGTCATCGAAGCCGATGCGACCCGACACGAACAAGTGGAGGCTGCCGTGCAATCGACCGTCACGCACTTCGGGCGGCTCGATGCCTACATCCATTGCGTCGGATCGATTCTTATCAAACCGGCCCACCTCACTAAAATTGAAGAGTGGCAACGTGTGATGGACCTCAACCTAAACTCCGCCTTCTACGGGCTGAAAGCTGCGGTCGTCCCCATGCAAGCACAGGGCGGCGGATCGGTCGTGCTCATCAGCTCTGTCGCCGCCCAGACCGGTCTCCCCGGTCACGAAGCCATCGCGGCGGCCAAGGGCGGCGTCAACGGCCTCGTTCTCGCCGCTGCCGCCAGCTACGCCCCGCGCAACATCCGTATCAACGCCATCGCCCCCGGATTGGTTGATACTCCACTGGCGGCATCGTTGCTCGCATCGGATCAGGCGCGCCAGTTCTCGGAAAAAATGCACCCACTCGGCAAGGTGGGCCGCCCCGCTAACGTGGGCAGTCTCGTGGTATGGTTGTTATCGGCCGACGCGGATTGGGTGACGGGGCAGATATGGTCGGTCGATGGCGGTTTAGCTCACCTCCGCCCGAGGCCCAAAGCGTGACGCCTGAATTGCCGAACGCAGACAATCAGCTTGCGCCGGTCGTTTCCGGACTTTTACCTCTCCACTCCGCAGCATCCTTAGCCATCCGGCAGTGGGATGACAGGCGGCCATGCAAGGGGCAGTAGCTCAGTTGATAGAGCGCGTCGTTCGCAACGACGAGGTCGCCAGTTTGATCCTGGTCTGCTCCACCATTGCGTTCCGGACTGGACGGTGATGACATCGTTTATTCCTCAATCAGGCAGGCAAAAACCATCTTGCCCGAGGAAGATGGAAGGACGCTGGTGATTTCAACCGGGACGATCCGGCCGATGTGCTGGCGGGCTGCGTTGACGACGACCATAGAGCTGTCGTCGAGATAACCGATCGCCTGCCCTTCTTCTTTACCGGCCTTAATCAGCTCTACCTCGATCACTTCTCCGATCACCAACTCCGGCCTCATAGCCTTGCCCAGCTGGTTGAGATTAAGCCACGGAACACCGTGAAACTCGGCCAGTTTCGAGAGATTGTAGTCTGTCGTGAGCAGTTTGGCGCGCATTGATTGCGCGAGGAAAACGAGCTTGGCGTCGATGTCTTGTCGCTTGGCCACTTCACTTTCATGAATGCGCAGATCGATGTTTTTGATTTTACGCAGCTCGCCAAGCATCTCGATTCCCCGTCGTCCGCGCGTCTGCTTTTTCGGATCGTTGGAATCCGCGATTGTCTGAAGCTCCGTCATCACAAAGCGCGGGACAACCAGTGCGGCGCTAAGAAAGCCCGTTTGGTAAATCCGCACGATGCGCCCGTCGATTAGCGCGCTTGTGTCGATCACGACCAAGGGCACGTCAACCTCATGCGGCACGAATCGGACATAGGGGATGACCAGATTGAATTCATCTTTTCCCCGAAGCGCGATCACCGTGCATAAGTAAGTCACGACGACGAACAGCGCGAGCTGCACCAGATAGATGATCTGGGGATCCCCCTCCTTCAACAACGGCGACCTGCTGATCATGTAGGAGATGAGAATACCCGTGCCTAGGCCGAACGTGATCGCCGAAAGGCCGCGCAGCGAGAAACCCCTCAGCATAATGTCCACCAAAACCACGAGTATGCCGATGGCTAGGCCGATCGTCACCGCCAGCCAGCGGAAATTATCCCAGTCGCGGATCGTGTAGCACACCAGCCACCCTGCGGCGGCGCAGAGTGCGATAAAAACAAGCCTGATGGGAAGAAGAGTCCGGTTCATGAACGGGAGGAGCGGGCGCTGAAAAAATATAAAACAAAGGGCAGAACGATTCCCGCGAACATGCAGATCTTAATTATTCTCAAATTCCGGCGGGCTTTTGCCTTTTCAGCATCGCTCAACTCCATGTAACTAACAGTGCATCCGCCGCCCTTCCCCATGACAATCCAATACTGGCTGGTTAAGACAGAACCCGAGGCCTACTCGTGGGAAACCTTCGTTAAGGAGAAACGCACCGATTGGACGGGCGTGCGAAACTACCAGGCTAGAAATCACCTGAAGGCCATGCGCAAGGGCGACCGTGTGTTGTTTTATGCCAGCGTGACCACCAAGGCCGTTCTCGGAATCACCGAGGTGACGAAGCCCGCATTCCCTGATTTAACGACCAAAGAAGTCGGCTGGGTTGCGGTGGAACTTAAGGCCATCATCGCCCTTCCTAAGTCCGTATCACTCGCGCAGATTAAGGTTGAGCCATCTCTTCAGGACATGGCTTTGCTCCGTCAGAGCCGCCTGTCGGTCATGCCGCTCACATCTGCCGAGTTTGAAAAAATCACCGCCTTGGGCGGCGCGTAGGAGCGCGTCGTCCGGATTTCACGGCAAAGCCTGATCGACTACGAAGCGGAAACCGACATGGCGTGCACGGTCGGTTTTCGGGCGTGTTTCCGAAGGGATTTGGGCGAGGGCGTCCGGCATGTCCAAGTAACTGCCGCCAAAAACATACGCCTTGTCGTCGGCCTCAGTTCCCGTCCACTCGGAAAGGTTGCCCGCCAAGTTAAAAAATCCGGTGCTGTTGGGCCTTCCTGATCCGACTTGTTGACTGTGCCCGCCGCTGTTGGTCTGGCTCCGCGCAATTTTTTGCCCGTCACCCAGTGCCACTCGGAACTCATCCATCGTCGGCAGGCGCACCGCCGTGCCCAGCAACCATCCCAACCGCTTACAAAATACCCGAGCATCGCTCCAGCTTACCGAATCAACCGGAAACTCCCGACCAGGGTTGCGACTCGGGTTAGTATTCATGATTAAAACATAAAGTGATTGCGGGACCTCTGTTTTGAGAAGCAGCCGGTCCGAGGCTCCTGGCAACGGTAGCAGTCTTTCGTAAACATCATCCTGTAACGCGCGAAGATCTGGCCGCTTGAGGGCAAGATAGGCTAGTTTAAGCTTCAGGTCACCGTCGATGCGCTGGCTTTTCGGGTATTTGGCAAAGAGGGTTTCGACTGCCGTGATCGCCTCGCTGATTTTTTGATCAGCTAGAACAACTTGGCGCTTTTTGAGGTGTTCACCGATGGCGCTGGTCAACTCGGCCAATGAATCGGCAAGCGTCGTCGAAAACGCCGTCTGTTGTTTTATCTCAAGACGGGCGACGCGATCGGGAGATACGAACCGGCTGCGGGGAAACTTCTGGTTCAGATCGGTCTGAAGCGTGCTCGCCGAACCAAAAAAAGCGGCGGCTTGAAGGGGCTTTCCGGCTGTGACTGCCTCGTCGCCTTGTTTTTCCTTGGCATCGATATC
The DNA here is from genome assembly GCA_025352985.1 of Verrucomicrobiota bacterium. Taxonomy (GTDB): domain Bacteria; phylum Verrucomicrobiota; class Verrucomicrobiia; order Opitutales; family Opitutaceae; genus Rariglobus. The sequence goes on along the minus strand of JANXRL010000095.1, from coordinate 5,622 downwards.
TCCGGCGATTCCGGCGGCGTTTAGGGATTCGATTTCCGAGTCCAAACTATCAACAGCGGAGAGATCGGCAAAGATGGTCCGTCCGTATTCGCGGTTGATGCGGTCCTGCAGATCACGCGCGGTCATGTAAGCCGCCAGCGCGTCCGACCAGCGTTTCTCGGCCGCCGCCTGTCGGGCGACAATCACAGCGGCCTCCATCTGCTTTTGAAGCGGGGCCGCCTCCAGCCTAGCCAATTGCTGGGCAAACGACGTCTCGCGCACGTAATTTTTATAACGCGAACTCGCCGAACTCGAATTGATCTCACGCTGCAAGCGAAGAGCCTCCGTGAACTTGGTCTTGGCCATATCCGAATCGGCGTTTCCGAGAGCGTCCGCCCCGTCTTTCTCCAAACGATCGATCTCAATCATCTTGAGCTTCGCAGTGGCGGTGCCGAGTTCAGTTTCCAAACTGGACAAACGGCTGGATTGATCGAGCCCCGCCTTCGGATAAAGACGCATCAAAGCTTTTTGTTTATCCAATGCGAGCGTCAGTTTATCCAAAGCGGCCTGGGTTACCACGCCGGCATCGGCCACCGTTTGATACTGCTTCCCCAAGTCGCTGATTTCAGTTGAAAGTTTCGCCACTACGGGATCGTCGGGGGTGAGCACATCGCTGGAGGAATTTCCGACGCGGCGAGGCCCCAGTGTCGTCAAAAAATAAAAGAAATAACCGAGCGCGACCAAGCCCACAAACCCCAGTATCCATGGGCGGGCGGCGTGCAAAAAGGGGACATAATTACGACTGCTTCTGGGGGCTGGCATGGAGTAAAGGCGCAATAAGAAGAGCCGTAAGGGAAAATGCAATGCGTTCCCTCCTCCTTATCGATAAACTCGACATCTTCCGGCGGTTGTCGTTTTCACAACATGTGCTCGAAAACCTCGTCATTCTCGCCCCCGGTCTGCTGGGCGGCTCGGTCGCCAAGACCGCGCATACCCGCGGTCTTGCCCGGCGCATCACCGTCTGGACCCGCCGTCCTGAGGCGCGGCTCAAATTGCGCAAACAGCCTTGGTGCCACGCGGTCTCAGAAACCCCTGAGGAAGCCGTTCGCGAAGCGACCATGGTCGTGCTTGCCGCGCCCGTTGAAACCATCATCGCCCTCGCCCGCCAGATCGCGCCTCACCTGCCCGCCGACGTGATCGTCACCGACGTCGGCAGCGTCAAAGGCGAACTCTGCCGCGCCTGCCACGCCGCGCTTCCCGCCGGTCGTCATTTCGTCGGCTCCCACCCAATGGCAGGAGGGGAGAAGACCGGTTGGGAAAACGCCTCGGACACCCTCTTCGAGCGGCGTGTGTGTTTTGTCACGCCGCTGGAAAACACCGATCCGGCCGCCGCCGCGACCGTGGCCGGCTTCTGGCACGAACTCGGCGCCGAAGTGACCACGGTATCACCCGATCAGCATGACGAGATCGTCGCCCACATCAGCCACCTGCCGCAGGTGCTGGCCACCACGCTCGCCACTTTTCTGGCGGGCAAAAACCAGAGCTGGCGCAATCTTGCCGGCAATGGCCTGCGCGACACCACGCGGATCGCTGCCAGCGACGCCACGATGTGGATCGAGATTTTCCAGCAGAACCACGACGAGGTCCTGCGCGCCCTGCGTCAGTTTGAAGACGAACTGCACGGTTTCAAATCCGCCCTCGCCAACCGCGACTGGCCCGAAGTCCGCGCCCGTCTTGAGCGCGGCAAGGCCTGGCGCGATGGCTTTCGACCGTAGTGGTCGGCCAGGAAAATTCCTTATCTGGACTCACCGCTCTCAGCTCTCAACCCTCAGTTCCAGCATGTCGTCGTCGCTTCCCGCCGTCCTTCCGATCAAGCCCTTCACTCACCCCGTGCGCGGCGAAGTCAGGCTGCCCGGCTCGAAAAGCCTCACCAACCGCGCCCTGCTGATCGCCTCGCTATGCAAAGACAAGGTGACGCTCACCGGAGCCCTCTTCAGCGAAGACACCCACCTCATGGTTGAGGCCCTCAATGCGCTCGGTTTCACCGTCAGGGCCGACGCCGGGGCAGGCACCATCGAAGTCTCCGATCAGGGCAATGGCTTCCAAAACGAAAACCCTGTCGATCTGTTCGTCGGCCTCGCCGGCACCGCCGCCCGTTTCCTTACCGCGCTTTGCGCCGCCGCGCCGCATGGCGTTTACCGCATCGACGGCATTCCGCAGATGCGTAAACGCCCGATGAAGGGCCTGATCGACGCCTTGCGATCGCTAGGCGCCGACGTGCGCTGCACGGGAGTTGCAGGGTTTTTCCCTCTGGAGATTCACGCCAAGGGACTGCGTGGCGGCGGCGTAGCCATCGATGCAAGCGAGAGCAGCCAGATGTTGTCGGCGCTTATTATGATCAGTCCGCTGACTAAAGATCAGATGCGCATTTCGCCCGTAGGAGGCTATCGAAAGCCCTTTGTTAAAATGACGACTGAGTTCTGCGCCCAATTTGGAAGCAAAGGATCGGCCATACGTGAGTCTGACGGTCAAATCTTCCCGCCTCGAGGTGCCTATTGCTCTCCGGGCACCTTCGCCATCGAACCTGATGCCACCGCCGCAAGCTACTATGCAGCTCTTCCTCTCGTCGCAGGGGGACGCCTATCGCTCCTTGACCTTAAACAAGGTCTTCAAGGTGACACGCAATTCGTCGAAGTCATGAAACGCGCAGGACTCACCGCGGCTGAGTCTTCTCGCAGCCTTGAGGTTTCCTTCTCAAAATCAGCCTCGCGCCTCGGCATATCCGAAAATTTCAACGAGTTTTCCGACACATTTCTCACCCTCGCGGCGATTTCCCCGCTGCTTTCCGGCAAGACCACGATCACAGGCGTCGCCCACTCCCGCAAGCAGGAGACCGACCGTATCGCCGGCATGGTGTGTGAACTCCGCAAGCTCGGCCAGGAGGTCGAGGAATACGAGGACGGTCTCGCCATCACGCCTCGCCCGCTCAAGTCGGACGTCGAGATCGAGACCTACGGCGACCACCGCTTCGCCATGAGTTTTGGCATCCTCGGCTGCCATGATCTTCACGGCGACGGCCGCCCCTGGCTCTCCATCAAAGACCCCGCTTGCTGCGCGAAGACCTTTCCAAACTTCTTCGACTTACTCGAAGACAAGCGCAGGGAATCCCTCTCATCCTCTTGATGTCCTCTTTTCTTATCGTAGCCATCGACGGCGGCGCCGCCTCCGGCAAGTCCTCCACCTCCCGCGCCCTGAGCGAACGGTTCAACTTTCTCCATGTTGACACCGGCTCTTACTACCGTGCCCTCACTGCCGAGTTGCTGCGTCGCGTCCTGCGCACCGACCAGATCGAGGCCGTTAAGTCCGCCCTGCCTTCGATCACCCTAGGCACGCGGGTGGATGGGCGCGCGGCCCGCATGGAAATCGGCGGGCGCGTCGTGCCGGAAGCGGAAATCCGCGGCCCCGAGGTAACCGCCGCCGTTTCTCACTTCGCAGCGATTCCCGAGCTGCGCGCCGCCCTCCTCGCCTACCAGCGCGCCCAGGCCGACGTCGCCCGCGCACACAATTTCTGCGGCATGGTGATGGAAGGCCGCGACATCGGCTCGGTCATCTTCCCCAACGCTGATCTGCGTTTCTTTCTCCACGCCGATCCCGTGGCGCGCGCCAAGCGTCGCGAGTTGGAAGGCCGCGCCGACGCTGTCGCCGAACGTGACCGCCTAGACGCCAGCCGCAAGACCGCCCCGCTCGTGCTCGCCTCGGGCGCCATCGATATCGATAGCACCTTTCTCACCTTGGAACAGGTCGTCGAAAAACTTTCCGGCTTGATCGCCGCCAAACTGTCATGAAACGGACCTCATGAATCGTCGCTACGACCATGCCTCGATGGACTGGCTCTATGGCATCTGCCACTACGTCATCATCGGGATTTACGACGCGCTTTTTCGCGGCGAGGTTGCCGGTCTCGAACACATTCCGCGCACCGGACCGTTTCTGATCGCCGCCAATCATGCCAGTCACCTTGATCCGCCAATCATCGGCTCGCAGGTCTCGCGGCAGATCGCGTTTTTTGCACGCAAGAGCCTTTGGAAACCAGGCTTAGCGAGCTGGTGGATGGACAGCGTGGGTTGCATCCCCGTGGACCGTGACAGCACGGATCTCGCGGCGATCAAACGCGTGCTGCAAACGTTGAAGACTGGCAAGGCCATCATCCTCTTTCCAGAAGGCACGCGCTCGCCTGACGGCAACCTGCAGACACCCAAAGGCGGCGTGGGGCTCATCGTGGCCAAGACGCAGGTGCCGGTGCTGCCGGTGCGAATCTTCGACTCGCATGTCGCATTTGGCCGGGATGGAAAACTGCACGTTGGCACGCCCGTATCAGTTACCTTCGGCCCGCTGCTTTACCCTGCGGATTATGACGAACCCGAAGGTGGCAAAGAACGCTACCAGCGTATTTCAGGAAAAATCATGACGGCCATAGCTACACTTAAGGCACATCCGACAACGATAGTTTAACACAAGGTGCAGCAGATCTTCGCCGCAGCCTTTAGCGCTGAAATTGAAAGGCCGTGAACTCGACGTTGCCCTGAATAGGACGACCGCTGCGGAACACGCGGCTGTTATCCTGTTGCAGGGTCGGCCGGGCTTCAAAAGCCGAGTCGTCCACGATCACGCGCTGCACCTGCGGAAGCTGGACCTGCTGCATCCATTCGGTGCCGGCCGCGCGGCCGTTTAACGCGACTTCCTCGCGCCCACTGCCAAGATTCTGACCGGTTAAAATCAAATGGGCTCCCCCGGCGCGCGGAACCAGCACCGCAGTCTTCGCGGCTGGAAGAATATGGCTCGGCTGGCTGACCGCGACGACGAAGGGCGCGGGGGGGGGCACCGCAGCTACCGATTCAACTGCGGGGGCTTGGGAAGCCGGGGGCATTCCCGTGCCCAGTAGAACAAAGGCCATGCACGCGGCCATGGCAGTCAAGCCGCCGATCGCCGCCGTGTAGGCCCCCCAGCCAGTCTTGCGGCGCGCGGGGAAGTCGATGATCTTACGTTCCGTTTCCCGGAGCGACTTTTCGAGGGCAAAGGATGCGGGAGCCTGTTGGGTTTCGCGGTCGAAAATCATGCCGCAGGCGCGCTGCATACGACAGTAATCGCGGTAGGCTTGGCGCCGCTTGGGGCTGCGCAGGATTTCGGCCTCCAGCTCGATGGCTTCGCAAGGGGCGATCTGGTGGTCGACGTATAGGTTGAGCAGTTCGATGAATCGGTTCTCTTTCACTTGAAGTCCTCCCCGATCTCGGCGCGCAAACTTTCGCGTGCGCGGGCGATGCGGCTTTTTACGGTGCCCACGGAGATGCCAAGGATTTCGGCAATTTCCTCGTAGGCCATATTTTTAACGTTTCTCAAAATCAATATTTCACGGTGTTTGACGCTGAGTTTTTCCATGCCTGCGGAAATATGGTCAACGAGCTCTTGTGTCACGGTGATGCTTCCGGGCGTCTCCATCTCGTCGGCGGCGAATACCTCGGAAAGAGGCGTGTCGTTGTCGGGGCTGACCGGTTGATCAAAGGAAACCGTCTTGTCCCGTTTGCGACGCCACCAATACCAGTAGCGGTTGCGGGCCAGGTTGGTGGCGATCTGGTAGAGCCAGGT
>JANXRL010000061.1 GCA_025352985.1 Verrucomicrobiota bacterium | reverse complement strand
GCTGTTCACCATTTCGGATTTGGGATTTGGGGTTTCGGATTTCGCGGAGATGCGCGCGGTGGGCGAGCGGCTGACGCAGATGCGGAGTTGGACGGTGCGGAAGGGTTTTCTGAAAATCCGACTGACAACCTGCGCGAGGGGGATGCCGAGGAGGACGCGGGGGCGCGAACGTTCGACGCACGAGAGAAAGTTTTTAAGGCCCATGCCGGGGTCGATCACCACGGGCACGGCGCCGAGGCCGAAGAGGGCGAAGGCGGCGGCGATGAGCGGGAGGCCGGGCTTGACCATGACGAGCACGCGGTCGCCATGACGGACGCCGCGGGCGGTCAGGTCGGCGCGCCAGGCAGACACCTCGGCGTCGAGTTCGGCAAAGGTGAGCGCGAGGTAGTCGATGTCGCCTACGCGGGTGCGGCCGCGCGGCACCTTGAGGGCGGCGGTGTGCGGCTGGCGGGCCGCCATGAGCGAAAGGTGGCGCGCGATGTTGGCGTTATCCGGTGGCACAGGTGACGGAACGCTCGCGGAACGGGCCTCGTTGGCAAAGAAAAACCCCGCGCGGCACGAGGCCGGACGCGGGGTTGAAAGGGTTCAGGCTGAAAAGATCAGTAATCCGAGTAGGTGATCGCGCCCCAGAGCAGCTTGACCTGATCGCCGGAGGGATTGACGCGGCCGAGGAACTGCGTGCCGTCGAGAGGAATAACGGTGAGGGGGCTGACGGGGAGATAGCTTCCGGTATTCACTTCGGCGAGGCCGCCGAAGAAGGTGTTGGAACGGCCGGTGCGGGTCTTTTGAGTGGCGCAGCCGGAAAAAATCGAGGCGGCAAACGCACAGAGGCCAAGGGCAAAAAGAATCTTCGAATTCATAGGGTAGGTAATGAACTTGTCGGTCGGCGGGCGGCTTGGCAAGTGGGGAAATGCCAAATCCCGCAACGTCGTCAGGCGGGGTTGAGCGAGGGCTCGCCACGCAGCAAACCGGCCTGCCACGGGAGGAGGACGTCGTCGATCTTGTCGGGCGCGCGGGCGATCTGGGCGAGTTGGGCGCGGTTGGCGATGAGGGTGGGCTCGATCTCCAGGCGGGCGGCCACGCGGTCGCGGTCGGCCTTGATGCGGTCCTGCAAGGCAACCTCGTCCGGGGTGAGCGGGGCGTGCTCGGCGCGGCGGCGGCGGGGGAGCGTCTGCGGGTCGCGGCCGAAGCCGAGGCGTAGGGCGGCGGCGAGCGGAGGGGCGAGGCGGTCGTGGCGTTTGCCTAGGTTGACCTTGGCCATGATGGTCGCCTCGGACTCGCCGTCCTCGGCGGCGTAGGCGATGTCGAGGAGGAGGTCGCCGCTGCACACCTTGAAAGAGGGGACGTCGAGCTTCTGCGCCCAATCCTGGCGCCAGTGCCAGATGGCGTGAAGCACGCCGAGGCCGGGGCCGCGCAGGCGCTCGGAGCGGCCGATGCGCCAGTCGTTTTCTTCGGGCGGGGGAAACCCGGTGAGGCCAGTCTCGATCTGCCGGCGGCATTGCTGGTCGAGCCAGTCGATACGGTCGAGGCGGACGAGTTCGCGGGTGAGGATGTCGCGCAGGGCGGGCAGATGCCAGACGTCGAGTGCGGCGTAATCGAGGAGCTTTTTCGTGATCGGGCGTTTGGACCAGTTGGCCTTCTGTCCTTCCTTGTCGAGGATGACGCCGAAATGCTGCTCCAGCAGACCGGCCAGGCCGATGCGCGAGTGGTTGAGCAACTGCGCCGCCAACATGGTGTCGAACAGGCTCTTCGGGCGGAACTGGCAAAGGTCCCACAGCAGGCGGATGTCGAAATCGCTGCCGTGCATGAGCAGGTGTTTGGTCGCCAGTTTCTCCCAGAGCGGGGCGAGCGGGAGCGGGGCGAGCACGTCCACGAGGAAGATTTCCCCCGCCACGAGGAACTGCAACAGGCACACCCGCGTGCGGTAGTGGAACATGTTATCCGCCTCCGTATCGAGCGCCACCTCATCGACACGGTCGAGGGCGGCAAGCAAGGGGGCCAGCTGGTCGGGCTGGTCAATCAGGGTGTAGGTGGGAAGATTCTCGTTCAACGGGCGCAAAGAAACGCCCAACCGACGCCGGACGGAAGCGCGAAATAGGAAAACTCTTTGGCCGCGCGGCCAAAGTTTGCGCGGTTTCGCTTTGCGCTTTGGGGCGCAGTTTGACGCCATCACCTTCACATGAAGGTTGTCGTGCTTTGTTCCGGCGGGATGGATTCGGTGACCGCGCTCCACTGGGCGCGGGCGCAGCACACCGTCGTGGCCGCGCTGAGCTTCGACTACGGCGCCAAGCACAACCCCCGCGAAATCCCCTTCGCCGCCGAGCACGCCGACCGGCTCGGCATCCGCCACGAGGTCGTGAAGCTCGATTTCGTAAACCGCCTGTTCGCCTCCGACCTGCTCACGTCCGGCGGTGACATCCCCGAGGGCCATTACGAGGCGGCCAACATGAAGCAGACGGTCGTGCCCTTCCGCAACGCCGTGATGCTCTCCATCGCCACCGGCTTCGCCGAGAGCGCGGGCGCCGAGGGCCTCGTCATCGCCGCGCACGGCGGCGACCACGCGATCTATCCGGACTGCCGCGAGGCGTTCATGCGCGCGATGGGCGACGCCATGCGGCTCGGCACCTACGCCGAAGTCGCGTTGCTGCGTCCCTTCATCAGCTACAGCAAGGCCCGCATCGTCTCCGAAGGCGTGAAGCTCGGCGTGAACTTTGCCCGCACATGGTCGTGCTACAAAGGCGCCTCGATCCACTGCGGCAAATGCGGCACCTGCGTCGAGCGCCGCGAGGCGTTCATCGAGGCCGGCGTGTCTGATCCCACCGACTACGAGAGCAACGACCCGCTGCCTTCCCGCCCAGTCTGAAGCCGATGTTCATCTCTGAAACCTTCTACTCGCTCCAAGGCGAGGGCGAGCTGACCGGTGTGCCGTCGGTCTTCATCCGCACTTCCGGCTGCAACCTCCGCTGCAACTGGTGCGACACCCCCTACGCCTCGTGGAATCCCGAGGGCACCGAGCGCTCCCTGGACGAACTCGTCGCCGAGGTCTCCCGCCATCCCGCCCGCCACGTCGTGCTCACCGGCGGCGAGCCGATGATCGCCAAAGCCATCCGCGAACTCGCCGCCGCGCTCCGCGCCGCCGGGCAACACATCACCATCGAGACCGCCGCCACAGTCGCGCCCGACGGGATCGCCTGCGACCTCGCCTCCCTTTCGCCGAAACTCCGCAACTCCCTCCCCGACGACCGCCTGCCCGCCGCCTGGCGCGAGCGCCACGAGGCGACCCGCTGGAATCCCGCCGCCGTGCGCGCCTGGGTGGACGGCTACGCCTATCAATTCAAGTTCGTCGTCTCCTCTCCCGCCGACGTCGAGGAACTGGAGGCCCTCCTCGCCGCCCTCGGCCGCGACATCCCGCGCCACAAGGTTCTTCTCATGCCAGAGGCCGTCTCCCTCGAAAGCCTGCGCGAACGCTCCGCCTGGCTCGGCGAGCTTTGCAAAGCCCGCGGCTACCGGTATGCCCACCGCCTGCATATCGAACTCTATGGCAACAAACGCGGCACCTGAGCCTCCCGCCCGCGACTCGGAGACGCCGGCCAACTCCGTCCTCGCCCTCGTCGTCGCTCACCGCACGCGCAAGCTCTCCGAGGAACTGCAACTCATCATGGCCGACGGCGAGGTGACGCTGCGCGAAGTGATCGTGGTGCTTCAAGGCCGCGCCTACAACCTGCTCATGCTGCTGCTGGCGCTGCCGTTCCTGCTGCCCATCCCGCTGCCGGGCCTCTCGACCGCCCTCGGGCTGGTCATCGCGATCATCGCCGCCCGCCTCACCCTCGGCCAAAAACCCTGGCTGCCCGCCCGCCTGCTCGACAAAAAGCTCCCGAAAAAGTTCTTCCCCACCATCCTCGGCGGCGCCCGCCGGTTCCTGCGTTTGCTTGAGGTCATGCTGCGCCCGCGCCTGCTGTGGCTCACGTCTCCCCTGCTCGTCCAGCTGCATTCGTTCATCATCTTTCTGGCCGCCGCCGTGCTGCTCCTGCCGCTTCCGCCGGGCACCAACTTCCCGCCGGCGCTGTGCATCGTGGTCATGGCGGTTGGCCTGCTCGAACGCGACGGGCTCTTCGTCCTCGGCGGCTATGCGGCCTTCGCGCTCAACGGCCTGTTTTTCACCTATTTCGCCATCTATGGCCAGAAGCTCCTGCAGGCGCTCTGGCACTGGATCGCGGGCTGAACGATGCACCCCCTGCTCGCCGCCCAACTCGCGCTCGCCTGCTACCTGTGCGGCCTCGTCTGGGTCGTGCAACTCGCGATCTATCCCCTCTTCGCCCGCATCGGCCGCGGCGAGTTTGCCGCCTACCACGCCGCCTACACCCGCCGCATCACATGGGCGGTCGGCCCTGCGATGCTGGCCGAGCTCGCCCTCGCCGCGCTCATGGTTATCCGCGCGCCCGCCAGCCCGTGGGCGTGGACCGGCGCGGGGCTTGTCACGCTGGTGTGGTTGTCCACCGCCTGCCTCCAAGTCCCCCTGCACAACCGCCTCGCCACCCGCGGCCCCGAGCCCGCGCTCATCGCCCGGCTCGTGGCCACCAACTGGCTCCGCACCGCCGCGTGGACCGCCCGCGCCGCCCTGCTCGCCGTGCAGTTGCAGGCGGCGTTAATGGTCTGAAGAGGCGCTTATCTTTGCAATTCCTGCATGGTTGCGGCGCGAGGTTTGCTTTAATCTTTGGTCAGCTCTTCGCTCACGACCGCTTCGCGCCTCATCATGGACTCCTCAACGCCTTCCGCCGACCATCTCCGCCACGCCATCAACCTCCGGCTCGCCCTCCTTGGTTGCCAGCCGGTTGAGGACGACCAGTCCGCTGCCTGGGCCGGCATCGCCGCCCCGATCTTCGCCCAGCAGCGCGAGATCACCCGCCGGCTTTCGCAGGGCCTCCCGCCCGTTGACGAGCGCATCCAGACTTTTCTCAACACCTACCTGAGCGACACCGGCCCCGCGCCCCGCCTGCCTTCGCGCACCTTCGTCCTCGACCAGCCGGGCATCGCCCGCGTCCTCTCGCTTCCCGCCAACGGCGACGTCGTTGAGTCGCCCCTCCTCAAAAGCTTCCGCCTCCACAACGGCGTCCTCCACAACCCCGCCAAGGACCGCCGCACCACACAGGGTGTTTTCCACATCGCCGAGGGTGGCCTGCCTGTCCCCGACGACAAACTCTCCGTGCCGAAGATCACTTTCTCGCGCATGTTGGGCCTCGCCCTGCGCCATCCGCACGACCTCCTCCGCCTGCCCTACACCGCCGGTCGCCCGCAGGAAGCCGAGTGCCTCGTCTCGCTCATGCTGCGCCCGCTCGTCGTGCCCGCCGTCCCCGGCTTCATCGGCGAGAAGCGCATGGAGATCCGCTTCTTCGCGCCCGGCTCGCTCGTTTCCAACCTCGATTTCGTCGAGTCTATCTTCGGCAACGCCGGCGATCCCTACCTCCCCGAAAACAACGCCGGCCTCGATGTGGACGGCTGGTCGGGCCACACCGGCTGCGTCATCCTCGCGCCCCATCTCATCGGCGTGCGCAAGCACCTCGTCGGCCTGCCCCACTACGATCTCGCCACACCCCGCCAGCGCCGCGACGGCATGTGCTGGAAAAACGAGGCCGAGCTCTACAACGGCGGCAGCGCCTTCAAGCTCTGCGCCCGCGACGCCAGCGGCACCATGGTCACTCTCATCGCCGACAACTACTACGGCTACTGCAAGAAAGAGGTGAAGACCCAGATCAGTTTCGCGAGCAACCTCTACGGCCTCGGCGAGGAAGAGCACGCCGGCGGCGCCCTCGTGTTCCCGAGTTACGACCTCGGCGACGACTTCTCTAGCTACGCCGATGCCGACACGAGCTACACCGTCGATGCCGTCGTCGCCCGCGATCCAAAACGCTTTGTCCTCCAGCCCGAGGGCCACGCCTTCGACAACGTTGACCCGTCCATCGTGCTCGTGCCCGAGCTCACCCACTTCAACCTGCGTAACCAGAGCATCACCTGGAAAACTCCCGCCGCCGGCACCGATTTCAAACTCAAACTCCTTGCCGGCAAATCCTACGTCCGCCCCAGCGGCTACCATGTCCACATGGAGCAGGTCCGCGGTCAGCGCGGCCAGTGGCGCCTCGTCGGCACCGTCGCCGAGGGTTTCATCTGCCACAAGCCCTGCACCGTCTCCGGCGGCGGCAAGTCCGAGATCTCCAAGGCCATCTCCGACGCCATCCTCCCCGGCCACGTCTTCATCGCCGACATCGAGAAAGACTTCGACGCCGTCACCACCCTCCTCGCCCGCGACTGCTCCGCCCGTTTCAAGGACCCGGCCCGCATCAGCTCCGACCACCGCCCCATCCTCAGCGAGAAACGCTCGCTCGGCTCCGTCATCAAGCTCCTCACGCCCTCCCGCAACGACTACAATGACGAGCACAACGCCTGGCTGCGCGCCATCCCGCAGCACATCAAGGAACTCGTTTTCGTCATCAAGCGTTACTACAAACCCGAGTGGGGCGCCGACTGGCGCAGCCACTTCTCCGTGGACATCATCAACGGCTTCCCCGGCAACGAACTGAAACTCGAAGGCCGCAAGCTCATCGTGAACACCCTCCGCGTCGGCTACGAAGAGGACGGCTCCTGGCGCGTCTTCGGCCTCCGCCACGACTTCCACCCCGCCGCCAAGGTCCAGCGCGAAGACGACATCACCGCCTCCGTCGTCGCCCCCGCCAGCTCAGTCAAAGTAGCGGGGAGCGTGAGCGACCCGACCGCCCCCTCCCTCAAATTCGTCGAAAACTGCGAAGCTCTCCTCTTCCAACGCCCCGACGACGCCATCCATCGCGGCTACGACAAACAAGCCGAAGCCGACATGGCTTCGCCGAATACCTTCATCTCCAACTACGAGCCGCTCACCGCCGAAAACGCCCGCGCCCTCATCGAGGACGCCGTGGGCTTCTCCGCCTACACCGAGCCGATGCAGCAGCTCATCCGCAAGGCCGCCGCCGGCACCGCCACCTCCTCGCCCGCCTACTTCGTCTCCTCCGCCCACCCGCGCATCGTGGACGGCAAGCCCACCAAAAACCCGCGCTACCTCCAGGTCCGTCCCGACCGCGCCAACCCGCGCGCCACCGCCCTCGCCGCCCTCGGCCAGCGCCTCCACCGCCGCCTCGCGCCCGACGCCCCGCTCCACACGCCCGTGGACATCGTCGTCCCCGGCCGCCGCAACAACCCGCCCGAGCCCGGCGTCCGCCCGCTCTGCGTGTTCAACCCAATCCACTACCTGGAACTGCCCGAGCTCTTCATGGAGTTCATCAGCTCCATGACCGGCAAGTCGCCCTCCACCACCGGCGCCGGCTCCGAGGGCGCGCTCACCAAGGGCCCCTTCAACGCCCTCCCCGCCATCATCGACCTCAACGCCACCCTCGTCGGCCTCATCCTCACCGGCCACGACGTGTTCGTCTCCGCCGCCGGCTGCGTCGGCCCGAAAGTCCGCGTCGATCACGACGTCTCCCTCCTCATCCCCGAGGTCTTCTCCCGCATGACGCCCGCCGAGCGCTCCGCCAAAGCCCTCATCTCCCAAGGCTGCCTCGAACGCTGCGCCGACCTCGTCCACGACGGCAAAAAAGTCCTCTCCAGCCGCCTCGGCTACCGCATCACCTCGCGCTTCGTCCGCATCTACTTCGCCCGCGTCTTCACCCACCCCCACGTCGTCTTCACCGACGAAATGCTCCGCCCCGAGCTCCAGGACATGGCCGTCTTCGCCGAAGGCATGGACACCATGGTAACCACCCACAAACGCGTCGCCGAAAGTTATTTCGCCGACGGCGGTATCCACCTCGCCTGCCCACCCCTCAAGGCCCTCCTCACCATCATGGCCAACGGCGACTACAAAGGCCGCGGCCTCGACTCGCCCGAAGTCCGCAATCTCTTCACCCGTGATGCCCTCTTGGAAAGCGAATGGTATCGCACCCGCCTCGAAGCGAAGCAGACCGGCGAAACGAAACTCTGGCAGCGCCACGTCAAGACGCTGGCCGAGCTCATCGACGAACCCGTTTACAACGACGTCGTCGCGCGCATGGGCCTGAAGCCCCGCCTCGCGCACGCGAAGGCCGAGCTCGCCCGCGTGCAAACCCCGGCCTACCTCGCGAGCCTCGACGGCACCATCGGCGCCCAGCCGCTGTGATCGCCCGCCCGCGACTCTTTCTCTTTCCTCTTAATCGTTCTCTTTCTCTCTCCGTCCTCCGTTCCGCGCCCCGCGCCTGACGAAAGATAAAGATTAAGAGAACGAGGAAAGACACGCATCCGCCCGACTGTCCCCGCAAGCAATACACTTGCCCCACCCACGCGCGGCGGCCCACACACGATTGCCGCCGTGGCCCCCGTTATCATGTAAGGTGAGCCCAGTCGGTTGAGCAGCTCGGCAAACAGGCTTATTTCATCCGGTGGCTGCATGAAGGATGCGGCGGGCGATTTCGCTCCGGCGTTTCTCGGCGGACCACTCGGGTTTTTGCTGGCGCAATCCGGCGTCCATCAGGGCGCATATCTGCCGATTCATGCGCACCGCCTGGGCCAGCCGCTTCTCGGGCGACATCGCCCGATAAATGGCGGTCTGTCTGGCTTCGGCGTTGGCAACATCTGCACTCATTACCCTGCCGATGAAACCATCGGCGCGGACAATAGCGACCCCCGCCACGCCCGCCTTACTTGACGATCAGGTTGTTGTGGACGGAGCGCACGCCTTTGACCGCCCAGGCATCTTTGCCGGCGGCATCCTTTTGCGCCTGGGTGTCCACGAAGCCGCTCAACTGAACGACATCCTTCATCGTCTCGACGCTGATCGCGAATGACTTCACCGCGTCGTCGCCCAAGAGGGCGCTCTTCACGCGGGCGGTGATGATGGAGTCGTCCACGTATTCGCCGGTGCTGTCCTTGGTCGGGGTGCCCGCGCAGCCGCCGACGAAAAAGCCCGTCGAAAGAATTCCAACAAGGGCGGTGAGGGATAAAATGCGCGAGAGCTTGAGTGCTGTTTTCATGATTTAGAACGCCCATCATACATCTGCAGGGCTACCTCCCCTATGGGGTATTACCCGCCATCCGCCCCATCGTTCTCGTTCTCTTAATCGTTCTCTTTCTTCCGCAACTTTGATCGATCCTCCGCCATTTCACAGCCTCAACGCACGAACCCCATTCGCAGTCTTGCCTACCAGACAGCGCCTAATCGACGATCAAGCTGTAATCGACCGAGCTCACCCCGCCGACGGCCGCCGCATCCTGGGCGACGGCTTGCCTCTGCTCCTTGGTGTCCACCAGTCCGGCAACGGTGACGACATTGTTGACCGTCGTTACGCCGATATAGAAAGAATTCACCTCGTTGTCGGCCGCCAAGGCGCTCCGCACCTTGGCGGTGATGAGCGTGTCGCTCCTATTCCTGCTGGCAATGGTAGCGGCGGATGCGCAGCCGCCGGCCAGAAAGCCAATTGAAACAATTCCTAAAAGGGCGGCGAAAGATACGATGAGGGAGCGCTTGGGCGATGTTTTCATGATTGAAAACGATCATCATACTTCGGCCCGTCCCCCGCCGCCATGGGGTCTTACCCGCCGTCTTGGCATTGTTCTCGTTCTCCGGTATTTCCAACCCCCCGCCCGCCGCAGACGCGCCAGCAGCCGACCTACGGCCATTGCCGTTCCGTTCCGTCCACTGCCCACCGTCTTCCATCCTCCGTTTGCCCCTCGCCCTTCGCCCTTCGCCTTTCGCCCAAATCGGAGTTCGTGTTGTGAGCGCAGCCGCCCAAATGAGCACCCGCCTGCACTCACCCTTTCGTTGCACTTCAGGGCCACGCCTGCGGCGAGACCCTCTACGCGCTGCCGCGCTCCGTCCCAAATGCGCAACACCCGCCAGCCAAAGCGCCGGAAGGTGCGGGTGACGAGCCGGTCGCGGGCTTGATTGCGGACGATCTTCTCGCGCCAGAACTTCGCGTTGGTCTTCGGCTGCGTGGCGTGAAGCGGACACCCCTGCCTTCAGACCTCTTTGCGGAAACGCCGCCCGTCCTCATCAACAACCGAGCCGTCCGGAAGCACCGTCACTGGCACCACGTATTCTTACACGGTGATCGCATCGTGGAAATCGCGCTCACCGTCGATAAACTCGCGCAAGCGCGTCATCATAAAATCCGCAATCTCACGCTGCGCTTCAGCCTCCGTCGCAAAAATGCACGGCCTGTCTTCGTCTTCACGAAGAGATAGCGTCGGCCCTTGAAAGAAGGTGTTCGTGTAGATGCAAAAGCCACGACTTGGCTCTGCGCCAGTTTTTTGGTCACTTATGGCGCCGCTCCTTGCTGCTTTATCTGGGCTTTGATGGTCGCGATGATCCGGTCGTAATCTTCGGCGACAGCCCGCGCCTCATCGGCATCGTTGCATTCTTCGATCACGAAGTCATCGCGCGGCGTTACACCGGATTCCAGATACTCCGCCGTTCCATGCCATGCCTCGGACCGACTTCGCAGGCTGTCGAGAAGTTGCCCGAGATCGTTTCGTTCCAGCCGAATCGTGCAGGTTGTGCCCATGATGGGCTAATTCACCTGGCCAGGTTTTGAGCTTTCGGGAAGCACAAATCTAAAAACCTAGGCTTCGCTTTGACCGCGCGATTCTTCAGCGTAATGTCATGGCAAAAGCGACCAGCGTTCCGTGGACTCGTGAACACTTCCTCATCGCGCTGAATCTCTACTGCAAGTTACCGTTTGGAAAACTGCACAAGGGCAACCCGCTCATCAAAGAGGTCGCCGAGAAAATGGGCCGAACGCCGAGCAGCCTTTCGATGAAGCTATGTAACTTCGCATCACTCGACCCAGTGCTGACCGCGCGCGGCATCAAAGGATTGAAGGGAGCCACGAAACAAGACCGTGCGATGTGGACCGAATTTCGCGGCAACGTCGGCACACTTGCGCCAGAAAGCGAGGAGTTGCTCCATGATCTCTTCACGACCGACGAAGCTAAGGAGGTGGATTTTCTGCAACGCGACCGCGTGCGGCTTGAGCCGAGTGTTCGCGCCATCCCCACAGGCCCGACGGAAAAACTAAGCACGGTTAAACTGCGCCGCGGTCAGCAATTCTTCCGTCAGTCGGTGCTGAACGCTTACGGCGTGCGCTGCTGCATCACTGGCATCTCGGTGCCTCGTCTTTTGATCGCGAGCCACATCCGTCCATGGAGTGACTTTCCCGCTGATCGGCTAAATCCATCCAACGGACTTTGCCTGTCGAACCTCCATGATGCCGCCTTCGACTCAGGCTTAATCACCTTGGATAGCGACAGCCGCCTTGTGCTCAGCAAGCGGCTCAAAAAACATCTGCCCTCGCCTGCACTCGAACAGAATTTCGTGGCGTATGAAGGTAAACCAGTTCGCAAACCCGAGCAGCTTTCAGAACCGCTGCCTGAGTTTCTGGAATATCACCGTGAGAAGATTTTTAGGGACTAAGTGCTGCCATCAACAAGGCACTAGCAAACCGTGCTGAGCAATCAACGACTTCACGGATATTCGTGGACAAGGATATGCGGTCGTCTGCTCTGATCGGACATAGAGATCACGAAAAGTTCCCTTGGGCGTCTCGTAGTTTCCCTCCTTGTTCGTGCATATGAAATACCAGTCTCCGTCACGGATGAATTGGACTCGAAGGGGTGCACCCATTTCTACGGCGTAAGCCTTAACGTAGGTAGATTTGTCTAAAACTGTGTCGGTAAATTCAAGCGTCAGCGGCGCAGCACGACGCGCACGAACGGTTACTCTAAATTGTCTCACGGTATTCCTCCCGTCTTTGGGTGGCATCCGTCAGACGCTAACGAATAGCCGCCTATCATACCACGGACTATGAGTATCATTTCAGCCAGTTGCTCCTGCGTCCACTCTCGCTCTTCGCGGCGTTTTCTTACGTTCTCCCCAAACCGGACGAGCTCCGGCGCTTTGGCTTTTAGCATCCGGCCACTCTACCGGATTTATGGCTTAACCCGGATGCCGCATCCGTCGTTTCCCGCGCTACGGCGGGAACGAGCGACACGTCGCGGTTAACCCCGACTCCGTCGGCTCTCCGGGCGCTTCGCGGGTTAAAAGTTAACAGACGATGAGTCATAAATGCGCCCGCACGTAGGTTTGCTTTTATGACCCGGGGCAGGTTGTGCTCGCACCGTTCCGCGCAAGGCCCGAAAAGAGCGGGGAGCCTTTCATGGCCCCGCCCCGCTCAGGGCGGGGCCCAATTCCATCCCACGGAGACCGAAAAAATGACGAACCCCACCAACCCGGCGATTCCCAGCAAGGTGCCGGAAGTCACCCTGCTCTTCTGGATCATAAAGATTTTCGCCACGACACTGGGGGAAACCGCGGGGGACGCCCTGTCGATGTCCATGAACCTCGGCTATCTGGTGAGCACCGGCGTCTTCGCGGCGTTGTTTGCCGTCGCGGTGGCCGTCCAGATCAGGGCAAAGGCGTTTCATCCCGTCATTTATTGGCTGACCATCATCGCCACGACCACGGTGGGGACGACGCTGGCGGATTTCGCGGACCGTTCGCTAGGCATCGGCTACGCGGGGGGCACCACCATCCTGCTGCTGGCGTTGCTGGCATCCCTGGTTGTCTGGCATCGGGCGCTCGGGTCGATCGACGTGACCACGGTGGTGTCGGCCAAATCCGAGGCGTTCTATTGGACGACGATCATGTTCTCGCAGACGCTGGGCACGGCGTTGGGAGACTGGACATCGGATTCGGCGGGCATGGGCTATCTCGGCAGTGCGTTGGTTTTTGGCGGGATGCTGGCGGTGCTCGCGGCGCTGTATTACCGCACGAAGGTTTCGCGCACGGCGTTGTTTTGGGCGGCGTTCATCCTGACGCGTCCCTTGGGCGCGGTGGTGGGCGACTTTCTGGACAAGCCTTTAGGGAAGGGAGGGCTGGAGTTGAGCCGCTACTCCGCGTCGGCGACGTTGATCGTGCTGATCGCGGTGTGCCTCTTTGCTTTCAAGCACAAGGCGGCCGAGCGGGCGCACTAGAGACAAGGCGCCGGACGCAAAGCGCGCTGCGGGGGATCTGGAGTCAAAGAGGTCTTCGTATCCTTCGTGGGTTAACCCCGCCTTGATTTAGACCAACCACGTCCCCCATCAGCCCTTGGCGGGCAACCACAGGATTTTGATCTCTTTTTCCAGCGGCTTGAACTCGGGGTCGCCGGTCACGAGCTCGGCCTTCTTTTCCTTCGCAAGGGCGGCGGCAAAAGCGTCGGCCAGGCTCAGGCGGTAGGTGGCCTTATAGATGGCGGCTTGGCGGGCGAGTTTGAGGTCGTCACCCGTTCCCACGATATCAATGGGCAGGCCGGCTATCACCTGTGCGTGCTGTTCGGCAACCGCCTGCGAGACTTCTCGCATGGTGCTGTAATACACCTCGGCCCAGTTGAGGGCGGTGAGGAAAAGCCGGTGTTTTTCACCGGCGCCTTGCGCGAGGATTTCCTCCACGGCATCGGCAGCCGGTTCATCTTCAAAGAAGGCGATCAGCGCCCAACTGTCTAAAACGCGATTGGCCACGTCAGAGAGAACGTTCGGCTTTACGGTCGGTCATCATGGATTTCATGACGCCGCGGCCTTTGAGCGACCCGCGCAGGCTTTTGATGTAGGAGCGGGTGATGGGGCGCAGGAGAATCCCTTCGGGAGTGATGGTGACCGATGCCTTGGTGCCATCCTCGATCTGAAGCTCCCGGCGAAAACGGGCCGGGATGACGATCTGCCCCTTGGTGGTGAATTGAACCGTCTCAGCCTGGGAATTCTTCGCCATAACTAGAAAGGGGATTTGGAATAAAAAGTAAGTCAATTTTAGAAAAGTAGGAAATTTCTGAAAATGACTGCGGGGCGTGTTTCAAATGGCGGATTTGCCCGACCCTTCACGCCCTTGGGGGTTAAACCCGCCTTGGCCGCGCCTACTTCTTAAGACCGGCCTTGAACTGGTCCGCCGGGCAGCCGCACCCGCCGCCGCAGCCGGGGGTTTTGCGCTTCTTGAGCGCACCGCGCAAGATCAGCCCTGCGGCGACGAGCACCACGAGAAGGGCGAGCGGGGTCTGCCAGTTGGCGGTCATGGGGAAGGTTACACTTTAATAACCTAGCGCGCGACCCGTCTGGTAGATTATCAGGCACACGAGCCAGGCGGTGCCAGTCATGTAGGCGGTCTGGAAGAGCGGCCAGCGCCAAGAATTGGTCTCGCGACGCACCACGGTGATCGTGCTGATACACTGCATCGCGAAAACGTAGAACACCATGAGCGTGATGCACACGAGCGGGGTGAAGAGCGCGCGGCCATCGGGCCACTTGGCGGCAAGCAGGGCGTCGTGCAGCGGGGCGGTGTTTTCGTCGCTCGTCTGGGCGTTAAAGATCACGCCCATCGAGCTCACGAAGACTTCGCGGGCGGCGAACGAGGTGATGAGGCCGATACCGATCTGCCAGTCGAAGCCGAGGGGTTTGATGACGGGCTCAAGGGCGTGGCCCGCGATGCCGGCGAAACTTTGCGCGAGTTGCTGCTGGTCGGTCGCGCCGGCGGGCGCCTTCGGGTAGGCGGTGAGGAACCAGAGGATGATGGAGATGCCGAGGATGATCGTGCCGGCGCGTTTGAGAAACATCCAGGCGCGCTCGATCATGTGCAGGGCGACGTCGCGCAGCCTGGGCAGGCGGTAGGGAGGCAGTTCCATGATCATGAGCGGCGGCTCGCCCCTAAGCAGCGTGCGCTTGAAGAGCCATGCGAAGCCGAACGCGCCCAGCGTGCCGAGCGCATACATGGAGATCATGATGCCGACCTTCGCGCCGATGGGCAC
>JANXRL010000028.1 GCA_025352985.1 Verrucomicrobiota bacterium | reverse complement strand
ATTCTGGCATGAAAAGGATGCGCGACGCCATGAACCTTGCAGAGGGTGAACAAAAGAAGGCTCGTCTAGCGGTGCATGAAGGGGAGCCAAGGTGAGACGGGCACCTTTTGCTGGCATGGATCTATTTTATGGATGTATTTGCAATCGCGTGCGTTATTTTTTCCATAACAGGTTTTTTATTATTGCAACGCTATGCTGATACACGTTCACAAACCTGGCCATTGTTAATTGCAGGTAACACCAAGCTCCCCGGCAACGCCACCACTTCCGCCGCCGTGGACTTCCCCGACGAACAGACCATCGGCATCGATTCCAGCGGCCAGGTCCTCCTCAACGACGCCCCCATCGACGCTCCCAACGACTCCGACCTGCCCACCCTCACCGACACCTTGAAGCGCCTCAAACAGAACGCCGAGAACGCCAAGACCACCCTCCTCGTGACGATCGCCAGCGAACCCAAAGCCCCCTACTTCCGCACCATAGACGTGCTCAACGCCCTCGCCGCCGCCGCCATCGACAACGTCACCTTCACCGTCGATGACGGCCTCTGATTATCGAGCCCCATGAGTGAGTCCAAAAACAAGTTACTGCGCTACATCAAGCGCGCCGGCGCGGGCTCGATGCTCATCAGCATCATCGTCCACGTCATCGTCATCATCGGCGCGACCGTCTGGGTCGTCAGTTCCGTCCAGCCCCAGCGCAAAGCCCTCTTCAAAGGCGGCGACAACGGCGGCTCCCCCGTCCAGCACCCCGTCAAGATGTCGAACACCCAGCCCAAGCTCGACACCCTCAACAAACGCCTCTCCGTTGACAGCCCGAGCGCCACCGTCGCCCTGCCCGACCTGCCTTCAAACCAGGACTCAGGCGTCGGCAGCCCCACGCTCAACACCAACGCCGGCAACCCCGGCGCTTCCGGAGGCCTCAAGGGTCCGCTCATGCCCCTCTTCGGCTTCAAGGAAGCCCAGCCCGGCGGCACTTTGATCGGCACATTCTACGACTTCAAACAACTGCGCAGTCTCAAGCCCAATCCTGATTTCAAAGGCAATGTGGATGCCAAGTTGGACCAAGGGGCCTCCGTTCTGGCCTACGAACAAGTGATAAAATTCGTCAAATCAGGCTGGGGCACAGGCAATCTAGCCAAATACTACAAAGCTCCCACGCCCCTCTACGCCACGCAGATCTTTATCCCGATGATGCAGGCGAGTGAAGCCCCCAAAGCCTATGGCGTTGAAAAAGAGGTCAAATCGAAGGCGTGGATGGCGTTTTACCGGGGAAAAGTTTCCCCACCCAAGGACGGGGCCTATCGCTTGGTGGGTGCCGCTGACGACATCCTCATCGTCCAGATAGACGGCCGCCTGGTGCTCGACGGCAGCCTGAGCATTAAAACGGGTTTTGAAACCGACCAGTCGGGTCTTAAATCTTATCCGACTGCGGTCGGCTCGATCAAAAAACTGGTCATCGGCAAACGCATGGAATTAAAAGCCGGCCAGTTCTACGATATCAAAATCGCGATTTCCGAAGCTCCCGGAGGCATCTTCGGAGCATATTTATTCTTCGAGCAAGAAGGCGTAACCTACGCTAAGAACGCACAAGGAACCCCCGTGCTCCCTATTTTCCGGGTCGCCCCCTCTCAAAACGAAGCGGTCACCAACGCCCCGAAGTTCATGGCCGACGGCCCTATTTGGCGCGCGCTCCCCGCCCCCAAGGATTGAGTTCAGCCTAGTCTTCCGTGCGCATCAAAACCTCGCGGACTCCTTAATCGAAGCTTGGGGCCGAGCTAGTCTGCGGCTTTATTCGACTAGGTTGCCTTTTAACGGCCGTCTTCACCGCGCGCTCATGACACTCCCGTTTTTCACCAAAGCCAGCAACCCCATCCTTGAGCGTTGCCAAAAGGACGCCGCCACCAAGATGCGGCTGAAATACGCTCCCTACTACCACGCGATGCAGGAGCAGAACGGCACCGGCGTTAAGCTCGACGGGCGCGATATGATCATGCTTTCGAGCAACGATTACCTCGGCCTGTCCTTCCACCCCAAGGTCATCGAAGCCGGCCGCGCCGCCCTTCTCAAATGGGGTTCCAGCACCACCGGCGCGCGCATCTCCAACGGCTCCCGTTCCTACCACATCGAGCTCGAGGAAAAACTCGCCGCTTTTCTCGGTCGCGAAGCCTGCCACGTCCACGCCGCCGGCTACCTTTCCTGCCTATCCTCCGTAGCCGCGTTTGCCCAAAAGGGCGACGTCATCCTCGCTGATAAAAACATCCACTCGTGCCTCTGGGACGGCATCCGTCTCTCCACCGCCACCGTCGAGCGCTTCTCCCACAACAACCCCGACGACCTGCGCGCCGTCGCCGCCAGCCTACCCGCCACCACCCCGAAGATGATGGTCGTCGAGGGCGTCTATTCCATGGAGGGGCACATCGCCCGCCTCCCCGCGCTCGCCGCCATCGCCAAAGAACACGCCTGCTTCAACGTCATCGACGACGCCCACGGCTTCGGCGTCCTCGGCCGCCAGGGACGCGGCACATGCGACCACTTCGGCCTCAACGCCGACATCGATCTCATCTGCGGCAGCATGTCCAAATCCCTCGCCAGCACCGGCGGCTTCATCGTCGGTTC
>JANXRL010000176.1 GCA_025352985.1 Verrucomicrobiota bacterium | reverse complement strand
ATCTTCTGAGTCGTCTCAGGCATGACGGCGGGCAGCAACGCCACACCGAGGCGCAGCGCCTCGGCCATCGTGGCAAGCGAGGTTTTGAGCAGCGCCTGATCCTTCGCTTCTGCGGACTTTCCGAGTTTCCACGGGGCGCGTTGATCAATGTAGGCGTTGGTCGCGGTGATAAACGCAAACGTGCGCTCCAGCGCGATGTGGAACTGGAAACCTTCGCATAACGGGATGACTTCTGTGCGTGTCTTTTCCCAGAACGCTTTGAGCACCTGCTCGGGTTCTTCGGACACTTCGGCGGCAGGCACGATGCCGGATGTAAACCGGGTAGTCATGTTAAGCACGCGGTTGACGAGGTTGCCAAGATTGTTGGCCAGTTCGCTGTTGTAGCGGATGAGAAACTGCTGGAGCGAAAAATCGCTGTCCTGCCCGACGCTCATCTCGCGGATGAGGAAGTAGCGAAGGGCGTCCACGCCGTATTGATCGGCGAAGGCGATGGGATCGACAAAGTTTCCGGTGCTCTTGGACATCTTGGTGCCGTTGATCGACCACCAGCCGTGGGCGAGGAGCGACTTCGGCGGTTCGAGGCCGCAGGCCTTGAGCATGATGGGCCAGTAAACGGCGTGGGGCGGCACGAGGATGTCCTTGCCGATGACGTGGAAATCGGCGGGCCAGAGACCGGGCTTATCGATCACCGCCGAGTAGTAGTTCACCAGCGCGTCGAACCACACGTAGGTGACGAAGTTGTCGTCGAACGGCAGGGTGATACCCCATTCGAGGCGATCCTTCGGGCGCGAAATGCAAAGGTCGTTGAGCGGCTCAGAGAGAAATTCGAGCACCTGTTTCTGGCGGTAGCGAGGAAAGACGAAGTCTTCGTTCTTCTTGAGAAACCCGATGAGCCATTCCTGGTAAGACGCTAGCTTGAAAAAGTAGTTGGACTCGGTGATCTCAGTGACCTCGCCGAATATCTCGGGCCAGCGACCGTCAGGGTTGCGGTCCTTGTCTTGAAGAAATTGTTCCTGGCGCGTAGAGTAAAAACCCTTGTATTCGGCCTTGTAGATCTCGCCCTTGTCGAAGAGCTGCTGCAGAAGCTCACAAACGACCTTCTTGTGGCGTTCCTCGGTGGTGCGGATGAAATCGTCGTTGGAGATATTGAGCTTCTTGCAGACGGCGCGGAACTCCTCGGAGACCTCGTCACAAAACTGCTGCGGGGGAATGCCGCGTTTCTTGGCGGTCTGCTGGACCTTTTGGCCGTGCTCGTCCACGCCGGTGAGGAAATAGACCTGGTCACCCATCAGACGGCGGAAGCGGGCAATGACGTCCGTCAGCACCTTTTCATAGGCGTGGCCTAGGTGTGGCGAACCGTTCACATAGTCGATCGCGGTCGTGATGTAGAAAGTCTTCATGGGCGGAGCAGGGAGAACAAACGCACGCTACGGAAAATGTCGAAGATTTTGCTAAAGTCCGCCGAAGGCGGCTTTGCCGTTGCCAGCATGTCGGGGCGGCGCCACTTGAAAGATGTTCCATGCGTAACGCGCTCCGGCCTCTTCTGCTCGTCCTCGCCCTGTGCATCATCGGGTCGGCTGCGGCGCTTCTGCAGACTTGGGTGCATCGCCGCACCGTGGAGCGGCAGCATCAAACAGGCGTCATCCTGACCGACGGCGAACGGGAACTCTTGCGCTACTATCGAGCCGACCAGCAAACCGCTATTGTTGTTCTCCTCGGTGTTTCTTTCACCGCCCTGCTTCTGATCACGCTGATGCCAGGAAGGCGGCCCGAGGACAACACCCCCGCATTGCAGGCGGTTCGCCAGGAAATCAAAGCCGCGGAGCACTTCGCAATGACGACTGCCACCCAGGGAGAAGCGCTTTTCCGCGAACGCGACGTGCGTCAACGCACCGAGGAAAGCCTCCACCTCCAGCAGCGCCTCGTGAGCCAGACGCTTGATGAAAAAGTCCGCCTCGGGCGCGATCTTCACGACGGCACGATCCAGTCCCTCTATGCCACCGGCCTCGTGCTGGAATCCGCCCGGGAACTTCTGCAACGCGACCCGGCGGAAGCGACCCGGCGGCTCGATCCCGCGCTCAAGACGATAAACGATACCATCCTTAGCGTGCGAAACCACATCAAAGGCCTCTCGCCGGACAACGTGCGCCGGGACAGCCTGCTCGCCGTGCTCCGCGCGGTCGCGGAGGAGCTCGGGGCCGGACGCGAGGTGCTGTTCGACTACAAGATCGACGACACGGCCGCACTCCGCATCTCCGCCAAACAGCTCACGCAGCTCGTGCCGCTCGTGCGCGAGGCCCTCAGCAACGCACTTCGTCACGGCGGCGCCCGCAACATCACCCTGCGCCTGCACGAAGGCGACAACGCGGTCTGCCTGCTCGTGCAGGACGACGGACGCGGCTTTGACCCCAAGGACATCGGCGCAGACGGCGGCCACGGCCTTGCCAATATGCAGGCGCGCGCCGAGAGCATGGGTGGACGCCTCACCTTCACCAGCGAGGCGGGCGCCGGCACGCGCATCGTCCTCACCCTGCCCATAGCTTCATCCTCATGAAACCCGCCACCCAAAAAGCTCCCCTGCGCGTGCTGCTCGTGGACGACAGCGAGGTCGTGCGCATGGGCCTGCGCGCTCTGCTCGGTGCCGAGCAGTCCCTCACCATCATCGCCGAGGCCCACGACGTCGCCTCCGGCGTCGAAGCCGCGACCCGCCACCAGCCCGACGTCGTGCTGCTCGACATCCGCCTGCCCGACGGCACAGGCTTCGACGCCTGTCGGCGGATTTTGCAACGCTCCCCTGCGACCCGAGTGCTCGTGCTCACCTCCGTCGCCGACGAGGACGTGGTGGACGACGCCATCCGCGCCGGGGCGCACGGTTATCTTTTGAAGGAAGTGAACGGCCGCGCCCTCGTGCAGGCGATTCACGATGTGGCGATCGGCAAATCCATCCTCGACCCCGCCATCACCGCCCGCGTGCTCGCCCTCATGCGCTCCACCGCGCCCGCGACTAAAAATACCCTCGCGATGCTTTCCCCTCAGGAGCACCACGTGCTCGCTCTTATCGCCGAGGGCCTCACCAACAAGGAGGCCGCCCAGAAAATGGCGCTCACCGAGAAGACCGTGAAAAACTACCTGAGCAACATCTTCGACAAGCTGCACGTCACTCGCCGCGAAGAGGCCGCCGCCCTCTTCGCCAGGCGGCATGACGGACACTAGGGCCATTCGGCCCCATCGCGATAGGGTCTTTTTTCACCTAGTAATTAACGCGGAATACGTAAAAGTAACCTCATACCCTGGGCCACCTCACTTCAACCCTCCGTCGCGCGATCCTTAGCCCGCCCGAAAGGCATTTCACGCTTGGGCGGCCATCGTGCGCTGGCGGCGTTCACCCTCGTCGAAGCGATGGTTTCCACCGTCATCTTCACCCTGTGCATGCTGGGCGTTTACACCATCGAGGTGAGATCCTACCAGATTTCCGCGATCACCCGCTACCGTGACAACGCCCGCGCCATCCTCCAGTCCTACGCCGATCAATTCGAACGCCTGCAAACCACGGACTCCATCGGTTACAGGTTGTGGCTTTTCAACGCCACCAGCGGATCCTACACCGGCGGAGGTCTCCTCTGGAACGACAATACCAACACCCCGCAGTTGAGCAACGAAAGCACCAATGCCGCCGCCGCCACCGCGTCCACGGGACTAACCATCACCCTCGGCTCCAGCGGCAGCTCCATTCCCGCCACAATCACCCGCTTGGTGGAACAAATCAGTCCTACCACCGGCTTGGCGAACTCGGCCCCCTACACCGCCGCAGGCTACATGCTGCGAGCCACCTTCTTCATCAGTTTCAAAGTCTCAGGCAAAACCTATACGCAAAGCCTCACTGTGCTCCGCGCCGTCCCATGAAGCCCGCCTCCTCCCTGTCGGTCCTACGCTCCTCCTTCAACCGGGCTTTCACGCTGGTCGAAGTCTTGATCGGCATGTCCATCGGTCTCCTCATTATGGGTGCCGTCTGCGCGATCGTCGTGATGTCCGCCCGCACGATCACCAAGATCACCATGCTTGATGATGCGACCACCAACACCCGCAAGCTCCAAGAGCACATCAACAAGGAACTCTCCGCCGCAATCAGCCAGACCGAACCCATTCGCATCGTCCCGGCCTTCACCGATCTGAACTCGGCCGGCCGCGCCGGGTGCATTACCTACCGCACCCAAATCGGCTCGTTCGCCACCGTGCCGTCTGTGACCGCCTCGGGCAGCAGCTCGATCACTCTCTTCTGCCCTTCTGACGTTACCATCAAAGTCGGCGACTACCTGATGATCGACTCCCCCAATCTGGGAACCGGTGCCGTCGTCTCGGCGGTTTCTGACGGCCGCTCATCCGGTGCCGACGGCAACGTCACCATCACGCTCACCACCACCATCGCCGTCGCCACCACGACCGCAGTTAAATCCGACGTGGCCGTCGGCACCCTCGCCACCATCCAACGCTCTCGCAAATACGCCACCGTCGTCCGCTCGGACAACACCGCCCTCTCGGAACTCCGTTATTTCGAAAACGCCGCCGGCTCCTCCTACATCGTTCTCTCAAGCAACATCGACAGCGCCACCCGCTACCTTTTCATCCAGACTCCCGCCGATCCCCCCCGCGACTTCGCCAAGGAGCCCGCGATCAGCTGGCAGATCGCCTATCTCAACGCGGACTCCTCCACCTACCTACCGGGCAGCGCGCCAGCCTACTACAAGACGAATTACTCTGAAGGGGTTATCATGCCGAAATCCGGCAATCCCCTCGGCACGAATTCCTACGCGGGAATCTCCTCCTCGATTTTCACCACCTCCACGACGACCACCTCCACGTCCACCACTTCCACCACCTCCAAGTCCACCACCAAGACCACCACTACCAAGACCACTTCCACCAAGACCACTTCCACCACCTCGGTTTCCACCACCTCGAAGTCCACCACCTCTTCCATCAGCACCTCGAAGTCCACCACGTCCACCACTTCCACGACCAGCAAGACCTCCACCTCCAGCTCCACCACCATTCCCACGACATCCACTTCGATTCCCACCACCAGCATCCCGCTCGATGGTTGAGAACCGGGGCGCTCCAGTCCCTCACGACATGAAACCCACGAAACAGCGCGGCAGCGTATTGCTGACCACCCTTTTTTTCATCCTCCTCCTCACCGTGAGCGCGGCGGTGGTGCTCAGCATGGCTTTGAACTCTTACAAGCTCTCCCAACGCAACGACCTTCGCACAAAGGCACGCGCCGTGGCCGAGAGCGAACTCGAGAACCTCTTCTACCAGATCAAATACTTGATCGTCGCTAGCAGCGCGAACCCCGGCGACATC
>JANXRL010000136.1 GCA_025352985.1 Verrucomicrobiota bacterium | reverse complement strand
TTCTTGAAGAGGCTGGCATAGCGACTGTCCAGTTGGGCGCGGCGTTCGATGTTCCATGCCTTGGCGAACTCGGGGTTGGCCATCAATGCGATGAAATTTGGCCGGTTGTTGCGTTGCGGGCGGGCGGGCGATGCGGCGGCGGTATCGTCCGAGGTGGCGGTGGGATCGCCGGCAGGCTTTGCTACAATTTTTTCGGGGATTGAGCGATCGACGGGTGAAGCGACCACAGGTTTGCGGGCGGGTCTGGCGCTGGCTTCGAGTAGATTGGACTGGACGACGGCGTGGAGGCGCTGTGTCTGCCGCCAAGCGATGGTTCCGGTGGCAGCGGTGGCGAAGGCCAGAAGGATGATGAGGTAGTTTTTGAAGCGAGGGAGCACGAAGTGATAGACGCCGAACCCGGGCGTGAGGTTTCACAGCGAGGACGAATGAACCGCGTCGAGGTCAACGCGCTTCACGGATCATCGGGAGGGGAACTCGAACTCGGCTTTTTTCTTGTCTTTCGAGAGCGTGAGGTAGGCGCTGAAGGTCGTGCCACGTTTCGAGAGCAAGCCTTCGATCAGGCCGGTCTTGCCCATCTCGACGAGGCGCTCGATTTCTTCGACGGGGAGTTCTTTGCCGCAAAGGATGCGCTTCAACTCGAAGACGGTGCGCGGGCTGCCGTCAGCCTGCGGTTTGACGACCACGAAAGCCTCGGGTGTGAGGTAGAGTTCGCCGTCGTGGAGTTTGCTCGCGCCGAGTTTTTGGGCGGTAGCGAGGTCGAGCGGAGCCTTGGCTTTGCGCGGGGCTTTGGGCGAGCCATCGGCGTTTTTGCCGCCGGCGCGGGGGGCGCGGGGCGGGAATTCCCAGGCGATCTTCGGGCCGACGCGAAGGAGGTGGGCGTCGAAGGGGCGGCCTTTTTTTGAGATGAAGGCTTGGATGAGGCCGGTCTTTTTCGCGGGGCCGACGAGGTCGATGGCCATCTCGCGGGTGATCGGCTTTTGGCACATGATGCGGCCGACTTTGAAGGACTCGGTCCAGACGCCGTCCACTTTTTCGCGGAGGATGTAGCTGGTGGCTGCTTCGCAGAGTTCTGCACCGGTTTTCGGATCGGTCCAGAACGACTCAAGGGTGTTTACATCGATCTTGGCGCCGAAATCGAGTTCGGCCTTTTTTTGGCCGGGCTTTTTTTCGTCGTCCACGATCTTGATTTTCGAAGGGAAACGGTTCCCGGTCTTGGCGGAGACGAAACCGTCTAGCGGGCCGATTTCGCCGGTGGCGACGAGTTCGCGGACTTCGGGCTCCTCGATTTTCCGGCCGCTCATGACCTTGTAAACGGTGAGGATGCCGTCGCGGGATTTGTAGCCGCGCAGAGTCTCCAACATCGGCTGGCCGTCGGTGGGGGAAACGATGTCGGTGACACGGGAGTTTTCCTCCGTCTCCTCGAAGGTTTTGGTGCGTTCGACGATGCCTTTGGTGACTTCGACGATCTCGGCCATGAACGTCTCGCGGGAGAACTGGTTTTTCTCCATGAGGCGGAGTTTGTGCTCCCATTGGCCGGTCATGTCGGGCTTGGTGAGGGCGTCGGCCTTCACGGCGGCGAGGAATTGGATCAACGACTCGGCCTTGGTGGTGGGCGCGAGTTCGCGTTGCATGCGCTCCATGTATTTCTGGTTGATGAGTCCTTCGATGGTGTCGGCGCGGGTCGCGGGCGTGCCGAGACCGCGTTCCTTCATGGCTTCGGCGAAATCTTCGTCGTCTATGAGCTTGCCGGCGCCTTCCATGGCGGAAAGGAGAGTCGCTTCAGAATAGCGCGGGGGCGGCTTGGTCGTCTCGGTGTGGAGCGTGGCGGTCGCGGTGAGGGCGCGGGCCTTGTCCTCAGGCGTGAGCGCGGGGAGGGCTTTGGAGTCGGGCGAGTCGTCGTCCACGGTGGTCTTGCCGTAAACGGCGAGCCAGCCGGGGGCGGTGAGGACTTTGCCTTCGGTCTTGAAATCGTGGCCGTGGGCGACGGTCGAGATGCGCGTGGTGATGTCGAATTCCGCGGACGGAAAGAATGTCGCGACGAAACGGCGGGCGATCATGTCGTAAACCTTGGCCTCCATCTCATCGAGATTGGCAGGCGCGGTGGTCGTCGGGATGATGGCAAAGTGATCCGAGATCTGCGCGTTGTTGAAGATGCGCTTGTTGGGTTTCAGCCAGCCTTGGTCGAGGACGGTGCCGGCGTGTTTGCCGAGGTCGCCGGAGAGGTTTTGCAACGTCGTGCGACAGGTCGGGATGTAATCCTCGGGCAGGGCGCGCGAATCGGTGCGGGGATAGGTGATGGCCTTGTGGCGCTCGTAGAGGGCCTGGGCGATCTGGAGTGTGCGACGGGCGGGGAGGCCGAAGCGGCCG
Organism: Verrucomicrobiota bacterium; assembly: GCA_025352985.1. Classification (GTDB taxonomy): domain Bacteria; phylum Verrucomicrobiota; class Verrucomicrobiia; order Opitutales; family Opitutaceae; genus Rariglobus. The sequence continues at coordinate 14,057 of JANXRL010000136.1, read as the reverse complement.
TTGGCCTCGCGCTGCAGGGTGGTGAGGTCGTAGAGGCGGGGGCTGGCCTGGTTGGAGCCTTTTTTCTCTTCGCGCACGGACGACGGCGGCTGGCCTTGGCAGGCGGCGAGGACGGCTTCGGCCATGGCTTTGTCCCAGACGCGGTCGATGCGGTCGTGCTCGTCGTTTTCGGCCTTCTTATAGTTAGAGCGCTGGTAGGTGCCCTCGTAGGTGCCTTTGGCGACTTTGAACTCGGCGGTGACGCGCCAGAAAGGGCGGGGCTTGAAATTGCGGATTTCCAGCTCGCGGTTGTAAACGATGGCGAGGGTGGGGGTTTGCACGCGGCCGACGGAGGCGACGTTGCCGGCGCGGGAGCCGAACATGCGCTTGGTGAGGGCGCGGGTGCCGTTGATGCCGATGAGCCAGTCGCTCTCGGAGCGGCAGCGGGCGGCAGATTCGAGGCCGGCCATCTGTTCGCCGTCGCGGAGTTTGGCGAAGGCGGTTTGAATGCCCTCGGTGGTCATCGTCTGCATCCAGGCGCGCTTTACAGGGAGCTTGGATTTGGCGAGCTGGTAGAGGTAGGCGAAAATCAACTCACCCTCGCGTCCGGCGTCGCAAGCGTTGATGACGAGATCGATGTCCTTGCGGGCGAGGAGTTTTTTGAGGTGGTTGAAGCGGTCCTTGGAGTCCTCGATGGGCTTGAGGCCGAATTTTTCAGGGATGATGGGGAGCATCTCCAGGCGCCAGAAGCCGTATTTTTTCTTGTCAATGTCCTCGGGCATCTCGAGTTCCACCAGATGGCCGACGGCCGAAGAGATGACGTATTGGTCATTTTCGTAGTGGTCGCCGGTCTTGGGGATTTTGCCGAGGGCTTTGGCCAAGTCGGCGGCCACGGAGGGCTTCTCGGCGATGATGAGGGACTTCATTTGGATGCGAGCGGTTACGGGGCGCGGCGGGCGATTTCAAGATTTAGTTTTTCAATGCTTGCATTTGGAGGCGTGGAAAACGGCGGTTAAAAAACTAAAAAAGCCGGCCTTGCGGGCCGGCTTTTAAGATGGACGAACGAGTCGCTTAGGCTGTCGCGGCCTTGGGCGTCTCGGCGAGCGCGCTGTCTAGGGCCTTGATGAGCTCTGCGATGGTCGCGTCGGTCTCGTCACCCATGTTCGAGATGCGGAAGGTCTTGCCTTTCAGTTTGCCGTAGCCGCCGTCGATCACGAGTTTGTGCTTAGACTTTAAGATTTTGTTCAACGCACCGAGATCGATATTCTGGGTGTTGGCGAAGCAGTTGAGGGAGACTGAGCCGTAGCCTTCCTTCGGGAATAGTTTGAAACCCTTCGAAAAGATGAAGTCCTGGACGGTTTTATTGAGGCGGGCGTGACGGGCGTAACGGGCTTCGACACCCTCGGCCTTGATGTCTTCGAGTTTGGACTTGAGGGCGTAAATGAGCGCGATGCACGGGGTGCTCGGGGTCATGCCGTTCTCGTGGTTCTTCTGGAATTCGATCAGGTCGAAATAATAGCCGCGGTCCTTGGCGAGGGCGGAGCGTTCGAGGGCCTTCTTGGAAACAGTGATGAGCGCGAGGCCGGGGGGCATCGCGAGGGCCTTCTGAGAACCGGTGATGATGATGTCGATGCCGAGTTCGTCCTTCTTGATGGGAACGACGGTGAAGGAGCTGACGGTGTCGATGATCGAGACGACGTCGGGGAACTCGCGGAGGACGGCGGCGAGGGCGTTGATGTCGCTCATCGTGCCGGTCGAGGTCTCGTTGTGGATGATGGTGACGCAGTCATAGGCGCCGGTAACGAGTTCCTTGCGGACGGCCTCGGGATCGATGGGCTGACCCCAGTCAAACTTCAGGGCAGTGGCCTGCTTGCCGCAGCGGAGGGCGACGTCGTTCCATTTGTCGGAGAACGCGCCGTTCATGCAATTGAGCACTTTTTTCTGCACGACGTTGCGGATCGCGCCTTCCATCACGCCCCAGGCGGAGCTGGTGGAGATATACACCGGGTCCTTGGTGTAGAAGAGCGCCTGCAAGTCCGGTTGAATGGACTGGTAGAGCGCCACAAAGTCGGTGCTGCGGTGGCCGATCATGGGCTGAGCCATGGCGCGCAGGGTCTTGTCGGAGACGGCGATTGGGCCGGGAATGAACAGTTTGTAGCTCATGGGCGTTGGTGTTCTAGCATCGCTCGCTTACCGGCGGTAATCAGTGGCTCGTGGAGGATTGAGTTGCGTGACCCGGCTTACGGCGTGGTAGAACTTTCTACCAAGCTTCACCGTCGCCGCACCGTCAACTCCCTAATCCGCCTCCATGTCGTCCTGGCTTAAGCGCCAAATCAACAGCTTCGAACAATACACGATCGATGTGATTTTCGGGCGGCGCGAGGACGTGCGGGCAACGCTTTTCGCGGCGTTCCTCCAAGGGCTTTCCGTGCTGTTCAACGGCATCGTCCAGGCGCGCTTGTGGCTCTACCGCAAGCGCATCTTGCATGACCAGCCGCTCGGTTGCCTCGTCGTCGTCGTGGGCAACCTCACCGTCGGCGGCACAGGCAAGACACCCGTTGTGGAAAAGTTCGCCCGCGCCCTTCGCGATCGCGGACGAAAGGTCGCCATCCTGTCTCGCGGCTACAAGAGCAAGGCCCCGCCGATGTGGAAAAAGTGGTGGTATTGGCTCTCGCACACTTCCGAGCCGCCGCCCCGCATCGTCAGCGACGGCAAGACAGTGATGCTCGATTCCGAGCAAGCCGGCGACGAGCCCTTCATGCTGGCGCGGAACCTACCCGGCGTAATCGTGCTCGTGGACAAGAACCGCGTGAAGGCCGGCATTTACGCTGTCAAAAAATTCGGCTGTGACACGCTCATCCTCGACGATGGATTCCAATACCTTCCGTTAAAGGGCCGGCTCAACCTGCTCCTGGTGGACAAGACCAACCCCTTCGGCAACGGCCACCTCCTGCCGCGCGGCATTCTGCGCGAGCCCATCAAGCATCTCCAGCGCGCCAGCTACGTTTTCCTCACCAAGTCGAACGGCCAGCGCGACTCCGAGCTCGAAGACCTTATCCACCGTCACAACCCCGGCGTGGACATCATCGAGTGCGCGCACCGTCCGCAATATCTGCAACGCTTCGGCTCGGACGAACGCCAGCCTTTGGAATTCCTCAAAGGCAAAAACGTCGGGGCGTTTAGCGGCATCGCCGTGCCCGAAAGCTTCGAAAAATTTCTGCGTGACCTGGGCGGGCACATTTTGTTCACGCGGCGTTTTCTCGATCACTACCGATTTGCCTACGAGGACTTCGTGGAGATTTTCAGCGCGGCGCTGGAGAAAAAAGCGGAGTTCATTGTCACCACCGAAAAAGACGCCGTGCGCCTGCCCGACGGCCTGCCGTGTCCCGTGCCGGTTTACTACCTGCGTCTGGAGATCGACATCATCCGCGGTGCGTCGGATTTCGACGAGGCGATTGACCGCATTTGTTTTCCGAAGACGGCCATGCGCATAAGCTAAATTTCATCAAACCATGATCATTGATACCCGTTACAACAAGCTGGCCGAGGGACTGACCGGCTTTTCCTGCGATCTGCAAAAGGGCGAGCGTGTTCTCATCGACGCCTTTGACGTGCCCGAGGCGATGGTCATTGCGCTCATTCGTGCGACCCGCGCCCGCGGCGCCCATCCCTACGTGAACATCCACCGCGCCCGCGTCACCCGCGAACTCATGCTCGGCGCCGAGGAGGTCCAGTATGCCCCGCACGCCGAGGTGGAACTGAAACGCATGGAGAAAATGGACGCCTACATCGCGTTGCGTGGCTCTGACAACATCTTCGAAAACTCCGATATTCCCTCGTCGCGCGTGCAACTTATCTCCCGGCTCATGAAGCCGGTGATCGACCATCGCGTGAACAAGACAAAGTGGGTCGTCCTACGCTGGCCCACTTCCGCCATGGCCCAGCAGGCCGGCAAGAGCACGGAGGAGTTTGAAGATTTCTATTTCAAGGTCTGCACGCTGGACTACGCCCGCCTCATTCCGGGCATGAACGTATTGCGCGACCTCATGGAGAAGACCGACCGCGTGCACATCAAGGGTCCGGGCACCGACCTGCATTTTTCCATCAAGGGCATCCGCGCCAAGGAATGCGGCGGCCAGCGCAACATCCCGGACGGCGAGGTATTTTCCTGTCCGGTGAAGAACTCCGTCGAGGGTGTCGTGCAATATAACGCGCCCACGGTCTATCTCGACACGTCGTTCGACAACATCCGCCTCGTTTTCGAGAAGGGGAAGATCGTCGAGGCGACCTCCAACAACACGAAGCGCCTCAACGAAATTCTCGATAGCGACCCCGGCGCGCGATACATCGGAGAATTCGCCATAGGCTTCAATCCGCACATCCTCGAGCCGATGCGAGACATCCTTTTTGACGAAAAGATCGCCGGCTCTTTTCACTTCACGCCGGGTCAGGCTTACGAAGGTTATGGCAACGGTAACAAGTCGCAGGTCCACTGGGATATGGTGAACATCCAGCGCCCGGAGTGGGGCGGCGGCGAAATCTGGTTCGACGGGAAACTCATCCGCAAGGACGGCCTCTTTGTCCCGAAGTCACTGCATAAGTTGAACCCGGATTACCTGCTGTCCGAGAAGTGAGCGGACGCATGGCGCTGAACGATTTCATTCAGTCCTTCCCTAAAACGGAGACGCACCTGCATATCGAAGGTGCGCTGCCTTATGAATGTCTGCACGCGTGGAAGCCGGAAACTTACCCGCTGAATCCTGTATTTCATGAGGAGAATTTCCGGTTCTTGGATTTCCCCCAATTCAACGACCTGCTCCTTGGCCACGCGTTGCCGTGGTTTGTGTCGGCGGAGCGTTACCACGAGGCGGCCAAGGCGATCTTCGCGAAACATGTCGCGCAGAACGTTCGCTACGTGGAGACGAGTTTTCATCTGCCGGTAAGCGGCTTCATCAACACGCCCGCCCGCGAGATTATCGCGGCGATCCGATCGGCGGCGCCGCCCGGGCTGGAAGTGCGCATTTTTGCGGGAATGCTGCGCAGCGATTACAGCGGGCCGATGCAGGTGGTGATAGATGATCTTGAAAAGTGGGACGAGCTTGCGGGCGTTGACCTGCATGGCTTCGAGCCGGTGCCGACCCAGGCGTGGACGGCCAAGGTGTGGTCGCGGCTGCGCGCTGCGGGAAAAGTCACCAAGGTTCACGCGGGTGAGTTTGACGGCGCGCATCGCGTGCGCGAGGCGATCGAGCTGCTCGGGGTCACTCGCATCCAACATGGCGTGCGCGCCATCGAAGACCCGTCCGTAGTCGAGCTGGCGGACGCTCTTGGGGTGGTCTTTGATGTGTGTCCGATCAGCAACGTGCGGCTCAAGGTGACGCCTTCGCTGGCCGCGCATCCACTGCGCGCGCTGATGGAGGCGGGAGTGCGTTGCACGATCAGCACGGATGATCCTCTGGTTTTCGCCAATACGCTAAACGGCGAATTTCTCGCCCTCGCGACCGAGGCTGGCTTCACCCGCGCCGAGCTTGCGAGGCTCGTCCGCAATGGCTGGGAGGTTGCCGACGTGCCTGCCGCCACCCGCGCGGCGATGTTCGCCGAGATTGATCGCCTTGCCGCAGAAAGCGTCTGAGGGTGGGGGTTACTTTCATGGCCAACACCTACACCGTTCCCGAGGGCGTCCGGCGCGAGCGCGCCGACAAAATCCTCGCGAGGGCTTTTACCGAACACAGCCGGGTCGCGTTTCAACGTTCGCTGGATGCCGGGCTGGTGAGGCGCGGGGAAAAAATTCTGGACCGCAGCGCCGAGGTAAACGCCGGCGAGGTGCTCACATTTTCGTTTCCCGAGGTGGTGGCGGCCGCGCTCAGGGCGGTGGACATCCCGCTCGACGTGATTTTTGAGGACAAGCACCTGCTCGTGATCAACAAGGCGGCGGGCATGGTCGTCCATCCCGGGGCAGGCACCGCCGAAGACACTCTGGTGCATGCCTTGCTTTCCCACTGCAAAGGCAGCCTGAGCGGCATCGGCGGCGTGGAGCGTCCGGGCATCGTCCACCGTCTCGATCGTGAAACTTCCGGCGTCATGGTGGTCGCCAAGACCGACGCCGCCCATCGCGGCCTGGTCGAGCAGTTTGCCGCGCGCACCTCGCACAAGGAATATCTCGCGCTCGTGGATGGCGTGCCCGGGCTGATGAGCGGCACCATCCGCCGGCCGATAGGCCGCAATCCGACGCAGCGTCACAAGATGGCGATTGTCGAAGGCCCTGGCGGACGCGACGCGCACACGGATTGGGAACGCGTGGAGGCGTTTGGCGGCGATCTTGCGTCGCTTATCCGCTGCACGATTCATACTGGGCGCACTCATCAGATTCGCGTCCATATCAAGGCGCTCGGCCACATCCTGCTGGGCGATGTGGTCTATGGTTGGAAGGACAGTCCGCGCCTGCCGATCCAGCCCACGCGGGTGATGTTGCACGCGGAGCATCTGGTGCTCACGCATCCGATCACGGGCAAGCCGCTCGATCTGCACGCGCCGCTGCCGAAGGATTTTGAGAAGATGCTCAAGGCGCTGCGCAAGGAAGTGAAGCTGGCGCCGACGTCGATCAAACGCGGCCTGCGCAGCCCGTCGAACAAGCGTGGTGATGGCGTGGTGGCGAAGCCTGCCAAGGCCAAGCCGGTCAAGAAACGAATGTCGCGCAAGGCGAAGGCGTAGCCTAGGCAGATGCCAGCGCTTGCGCCGCGAGGCCCCAGCGCAGGTTGTAGAGCGAGTGGTGGAAACGTGAGAACAGGCCGAATTCCGATAATGTAACCACCGTGACAAGAGCGGCGGGAAAAACGTCGGCGCGGGTCGCGGGCATTCCGGGGATTTGTTTGCGCTCGTTGAGCGAGAGAGGACCGACTTCGTCGAGCATGTCGCGAAGCGTTTCCAAGGGAATCGTCGCGGGGGTGTCGGCTAGACTTGCGCCGTGACGGGCGGCCTTGATGAGGCGCACGCTGGTCATGGTGCCGCCGGTGAAAACGGCCTCGGCATCGGGGAGGTTGAACCGGAAGCCGGCCTGCTTGAACGCTTCGCGCACGTGAAGGGCGAGGGCGGCGCAGTCTTCGGGGCGGAGCGGGGCGGTGGGATCGGCGATGAACTTTTCCGTGAGGCGAACGCAGCCGAGGCGCAGACTGATCGCTTGCTCGACATGACGGTTACGGAAAGCGAGGCATTCGAGACTGCCGCCGCCGAGGTCGAAGACGTAGAAATTTTTTAGACGGGCCAGGTCAGGGTCGCAGGTGAGGCCGCGCCCGATGAGATCGGCTTCCTCGTCACCGGTGAGGATGCGGATGGCGTGTCCAGTGGCGGCAAGCACGCGGGCGCGAAACTCGGCGCCGTTGAGCGCGTCGCGCACGGCGCTGGTCGCGACGAGAATGGTTTTGGTGGGCTGGAACGGCACGGTATCGGCGAGCAGTTCTTCGATGGCGGCAAGGCCGCGAGCCATGCCGTCTTGAGTGAGGCGAGGTTCCGCTTTGCTGATGCCGGCGCTGATGCGTGCGTCGATGGTGCGGCCCTTGAGCGTGATGAGGTTTCCGCCGGGTTGGCGCTGGGCGACAAGCACCTTGATCGAGTTGGAACCGATATCGATGACGGCGACGGAGGGCGTGCTCATAGCGTAAAATCCGCCGGAGCGATGAGGACGACGAATTCTCCCTTGAGACTACCCTTTAACAGACGGTCGCGGACGTCGTCGGCGCGGCCGATGAGGAAGGTTTCGTGTAGCTTGGTGACTTCCTTGGCAATGCAGACGACGCGGTCGGGGCCGAGCGTGGCGACAATTTCCTCGGCGAATTTGTCGATGCGGTGGCAGCTTTCGTAGAGGGCGAGGGTGAAGTCGAAGTCGCGGTATTTTTCAAGAAAGGCGGTGCGGGTGGCAGTTTTTGCGACGAGGAAGCCTGCGAACAAGAAACCGTTGGTGGGGAGTCCGCTGGCGCTGAGCACAGCGGCGACGGCGCAGGCGCCGGGCACGGGGACGACGGGGAGGCCGCGGCGGCGGCAGGCACGGACGATGCGAAAGCCGGGGTCGCTGATCGCGGGGGTGCCGGCGTCGGAGACGACGGCGACGGATTTGCCGGCGGCGATCTGGTCGGCGAGGCGTTCGGCGACTTCGATTTCGTTGTGGTCGTGATAGGCGACGAGATCGCGGCGCAGCCCGTAGCGGGTGAGCATGCCGCCTGTGGTGCGGGTGTCCTCGCAGGCGATCAGGTCAACGGCCCCTAGGATCGCCCGGGCGCGCTCGGTGAGGTCTGCTAGGTTACCGATGGGCGTGGCGACGACGTAGAGGTGACCGGGCTGCGGCGTGAGCGAGGGGTTTACGGGGGCGTCGGCCATGGGGCGATGTCAGCCGATTGTGGATTGCGGGCAAGCTCGCTCCGAAACGGGCGTTAAAAAATCCGGCCCTTGTAAGGCCGGATTTGAAGAGGTTTAGTAACCGTTGCTGCCGCTGCCTGGGCTGCCCACGCCGCCCATGCCGGGAATGCCGCCTTCCCAACTGGCGGGACGGCTCCAGGGGATGGTGCTGTCCTCGGGTGTCTTGGTGGCGCAGCCCGACGTGAACAGGGAGGCGCCGATGCCCGCGAGGGCGAGACATACACGAGCGAGTTTTTTGCTAAGCGGCATAAATTACGGTGCGACGACCAAAGTGGCGACATCGCCCTTGTTCAGGCTGCCGTGAAGGGATTCGCTTGTTACTTGGGCGATGGCGAAACCTTCGTCCACGCTGCTGACCTGGGTAGACGCAACGGTGGCGGTGCCGCGAATGATAGTGAACTTGGAGTTAACTTGCACGCCTTGGGCCGTGCCGAGATTGATGACGACAAATCCGTCATTGGCGCCGATGCTAACAACTTTCCCGCTCAGGCCTGGGGCGGCTGGGGCAGAGGGAGCGGCGGGCGCCGGCTGGGTGGTGCCATCGGCGTTGGTGATGACAGTGGCGGCGGGCTTGCCGGCTTCGAGCTCGGTCACGCGGGACTGGAGGGTGGCGATGGTTTTCTTGTAGTTGTCCACTTCCTCGGGGGAGGCGGAGGCGAGTTTGGCGGAGGCGAGGTCGCGCTTGAGGCCGGCGATTTCGTCGTTGAGGGCCTTGGCGGCGTCGTCCTTGGCGGTGACTTGGTTGGTCAATTGGTCAACGTTGCGGGCGAGTTCGACGCTTTTGTTGTCGGCCGAGGTGAGTTTGGATTTGGCGTCGCCGAGGTCGCTGTCCATCGAGGCGAGGCGTTTTTGCAAGGCGTCAACCTGGGAGCTGCTTTCGGCCAGCTTGGTCTGCACCTCGGTGGTGCGAGCAGTGGCTTGGGTGACCTGTTTATCAAGTTTGGTCTTAGTGTCGCCAATCTGGAAATAAAAGAATGTGGAGGCGGCCGATCCAAGAAGCGCGATCACGCACAGAACGAGGGTAAGGGATTTCATAAGGGGGAGTGGGAATCAGTCTCACCAGCGTGCACCGTGTTGAAAAGGGAAAAGTTTTTTCAAAAGATATTTTCCCTCTAGTTTAGGCCGACGGGTTCCGATTCATGATTGCTAATCAGGCCGTGTAACTGGACTCAAACCAAGGATTTTTTGTGATTTTTGTTGCGCCGTTGTTGGCGGCGAGATGTTCGAGAACCTTGAATACGAGTTCGGCTTTTTCAGGTGCGCCCAGGGCGGAGGCCAGCGACTCGGCCGTGAACGACTGCCCGGGGGCGGCCTTGAGTCTGGAGGTGATCTGGAGCTTGAGGGCGATCACCCCCGAGGCGGCTTTCTTGCCGGCTTCGACGCCGGGCTGGTGGTAGGCGTTGATGCCGACGAGGGACGCGTAAAAGCCGACCGCGCGTTCGTAAAGGGCGATCAGGATGCCCAGGGTGCGGGGCGAGACGTCGTTCACGGTGATCGAGACGGACGCGCGGTTGCTATCAGAAAGGGCGTCGCGGCTGCCGAGATAAAAGCCCTGTAAGTAGTCGCCGGTGGTGACGCCGGGATCTACGTCGAAGGAGGCGCCGGCGCGGTCCTTGAGAACCTCGATGAAGGTGACGAAGAAGTTGTTCACGCCGTCGCGGAGCTGCTGCACGTAGGCGTGCTGGTCGGTCGAGCCTTTGTTGCCATAGACGGCGATGCCCTGGTTGACGACCTTGCCTTGGAGGTCGAGTTCCTTACCGAGCGACTCCATTACGAGTTGCTGGAGGTAGCGGGAGAAGAGCAGCAGGCGGTCCTTGTAGGGGAGGATGACCATGTCCTTCGCGCCTTTGCCGTCGGTGGCGTAGTGCCACATGAGGGCGAGGAGCGCGGCGGGATTTTCGGAGGTCGTGATCGAGCGGGTGGCGACGTCCATCGCGGCGGCGCCGTCGAGGATGGCCTGGATGTCGATGCCCTGAAGCGCGGCGGGGAGGAGGCCGACGGCGGAGAGTTCGGAGGTGCGGCCGCCGACCCAGTCCCACATGGGGAAACGGGCGAGCCATTTCTGGTCGATGGCGGTTTTCTCCAGCTTGGAGCCGGCACCGGTGACGGCGACGTAGTGCGTGGTGAAGTCGAGGCCGGCGGCCCTGAAGGCGGCGGCGGCTTCGAGCTGGCCGTTGCGGGTCTCGGCGGTGCCGCCGGACTTGGAGATGACGACGACGAGCGTCTCGGGCAGTTTGCCCGCGAGCGAGGCGAGGACGTAGTCGATGCCGTCGGGATCGGTGTTGTCGAAGAAGGAGACGGCGAGCTTGTCCTTGGCGGGCTGGCCGAGGGCATGGTTGACGAATTGCGGGCCGAGGGCGGAGCCGCCGATGCCGATCACGAGGAGCTGCGTGAATTTCTTGCCGGGAGCAGGCGCGATGGCGCCGGCGTGGACATTGGCGGCGAAGGTCTTGATCGCGGCGAGGGTGTCGGCGATTTCCGCGGCGATGGCGGGGGTGGGGGCGAGCTGCGGGGCGCGGAGCCAGTAGTGGCCGACCATGCGGTTCTCGTCGGGGTTGGCGATGGCACCTTTTTCCAAGGCGACCATGTCGGCGTAGGCTTTCTGGATGGCGGCTTCTTTGCCGGCGAGGAAGTCATCCGGGAAAGGGATGCGGCTGATGTCGAGCGCGAGGCCGAGCCCGGAGTTTTGGTAGTAGTGTTTTTTGAAGCGTGACCAGGAGGACATAGTGGAACGAGTAGAGAGATTCGAGGGCTTAAAGGGAGCAAAAAAGCGAACGGGAAGCGAGGGGCTCATGCCTCAACTTGACAGCACAACGCTCAAAGGTTGGCCGGTGCCGGTATAGAAATAAACGAAGGGTAACGGTTCGATGCGTTTTGGCTTTTTTTAGGACTCGGTTGATTCTAACCTTTGTGCAGCGGTTGTCTTCCCAAAAAATGCTGGAGTTTGGTCCCGTTTTAAAACTAACAAAAAACGCATTGACCCCTTATGGCTTATCCTCGGGCATGGAAAGATTCGGGAGAGGAGGCTAAAGTTGTAAAAGTTGAGCGGGCGAAGCCGCATGGGGCGTGACTAAGTGGCAGCAGCCGTGAAATCGGGGTTATGATTCCACTAAGGACACCTCGATACTGCCCTCGGGTAATACGCGTTCATCGGGTAGAACCAGTCGGCCAAAAAGTTCGGTGAGGCGGCGAACCTTCTCCGAGTTTCCAGATTGAGGACAGAAATAAAGTTTGGTGCCGGGCACGGGAAGGTAGCTAAATGGTTTGCCGGTTTGGGAATTCACAAAGTCCTCGTCGGGCTTATCGGAGAGCGGATAGCGCAAGATGGGGATTTCCCGTAGCTGCGTGGTCATGGGCGCACCGAACTCTGCGATCAATGCCGCCAGCAATTTGACCACTGTGGCTGATGCCTGGGGTTCCGCAAAGGTCTGTTTCTCGCGATCAACATCCAAGGTTCCCCAGTCTATAGTGACTTTGATTCTGGAACGGCCGGGACGATCACCGCCGATCTCCACGGTGTCGTCGGATAGATAGGCATCCGCGATAGACTGGGCGGTCGATGCCCCTGAATTTTTTGAATAAACGCGATCAAGATAAGCTTTGAAATGCCCCGTGAGCCGCTGCATTTCATAGCGATTGGAATGACACTGGGGGCATACGAGAACGCCGTTCGCCAAGATGGTGTGCCCGCCTGCGCAATGCTCATCGACATGGTGAACGGTCGCTTCCGCGAAAGGGATCATACGCCCTTCACGCTCGCAACTGGGCGATTGACAGGTGCCGCGGTCGCGATTCCAAACCACTTCCTTTTCCAAGGGGTCAAAAAGCCGGTGTTGATCGAGCTGACGCAACTCCATCTTGGGATAAACCTCGGCCAAGAGAAAGGCATGGCGGATGCGAATAATGTCGGCGGTGTCGGAGCCCGATCCAGAAAGCAAACGCCCGAAGCGCTCATGATGCGGGAGCGATTCCCGGTGGTCACGATAGTGTAACTGGGCTTCGGCAACCTTTGTCTTGAAGTCCAGAAACGCCTTAACGACGCGACTCTTCCAACCGGGGGCAAAGCTCCCTTGAACTAGCGAATCCACGAGCACGGCGAAATGAAACGCCCACTGGTAAGATAAAGCGCGACCGGATTGGAGAAGGTTCCAGTCGGACACTTGCGAGGCCAAATCAAGAACACGCTCAACGCGAAGCACGGACTCGTCGCCGGCATCCAGAACAAGGTTGGCGATGTAGAAATCATTTATCGTGGTGCCTTTCAAATCCACGAAATCGAGGCCGGCGCGCTGGCGGCAGATGATTGTCATCGCCAAGCCGGCGAAAAATTTGCGCGTTTCGGCGAGACCGTCCACGTAGTGGGCACCGTCGTCCACGGAGAGGGCCTTGGATTTTTTGCAAATGGCGAAGAACGGTTTCGGGTGAGCCTGAGTGTGTCCCGGTTTTCCAGCGTGCCGAATCACGAAGTTGGTGAAATCGCCCGGCCAGGCATCGCGTTTTTCTTGTGCCGTAAGCGGAGTTCCTGCCTGGAGTCGGATAAAGAGATCGCGCACCTCGTTTGGGTGGTCGGCGACCATTTCAACCACGAGAAGCTGGGTGTCGTTGAGCCGCTTCCTATCCTCCTCGGAAAGGGTGTCGTAGGTCTGTCCCGCCCACGCAGGAACCACGGCCATCGAAGGAGGAAGGACCGAGTTAGGCTTGGCCTTGCGCGGATCGGACAAACCAAACTCACCATTTAGGAAACCGACAATCGCAGCCAAACGTTGCTGGCCATCCACCAGCCAAGCCGTGGTTTCTACGGCATCGGTGTAGTTATTGGAGCGCTGTTCAAGGTGAACGTAGATGAGAGGAATTTGGTAGCCTCTTAGGAGTGAATCAATGAGCCCCTGCTTTTGGGGGAGTTTCCAGACCGTCCCGCGTTGGTATTCGGGTTTAACGCGCAGTTCCTTGGCCGTGTATGCGGCTGCAAGACGGTGGAGAGGGCGTGGCTTCGGTTCGGACTTCATGATGAAAATGGAGGCAGAAAGACATAAGGGGTAGATGCGTTTTTCTGTTTGTTTTTAGCGCGTCGCGCCTAGTGGATTTTGGGGATGGCATTAGAGCCAAAGATCAAGGGAGGGTTCTGTCAACGAGCGCTCTCCGGTGACGCGACCTAGCCGAGAAAAGGCATGGTTTACAACCAGTCGGAAAACTCGGTGTCGCTAGCGAGCGTCGTGCCGAACTGGTAGTCGCGGTCGAGGAGCCGGGCGTAGCTGAGCTCGGCGAAGCGGCGGCAGTGGAGGAGGACCTTGGCGCGCTGGCCGGGGGCGCGCACGAGGCGGCCGAGGGCTTGGTTTACCTTTTGCATGCCGGGGATCTGGTAAACGCGGCGGAAGGCTTCTTCGCGGGAGACGCCGTGGAGGGCGGCGAGGCGGGCTTTTTGCACGGCGTTGACCTCGGGCAGGGCGGGGCTGACGACCATCGCGTGGCTGATGCGGCCGCCGAGGACGTCGATACCTTCGGCGAAACTGCTGCCGAGGACGAGAAAGAGGGCGTCGGCAAGCATGAGGGATTCGTCCACCCATGAGGATTGGGCGGCGAGGTCGCCCTGGCGGGGCTGGATGGCGGCGCGGAGGGCGGGGTGATTGGCGCGGAGGGTGCGTTCGACCGCTTCGGCGTAGGCGTAGCTGGGG
>JANXRL010000126.1 GCA_025352985.1 Verrucomicrobiota bacterium | reverse complement strand
TCGATCCTCCACGGCACCGGCAGCGTTACCCGCAGCTAACGATGAATGTGTCTGGCATCAAAGCTCCCGATTGGACGGATGTCATGGCCGGATTGACCGGCCTGCGTCTCGCGATCTACGACGAGTTGCTCGTCAGCGGGAGCCTTGATGTCAACCAGCTCGCCCCACACCTGCTCCCCGCCCAGCACGTGCTCGAGCAGATCACCGAGGCGCTCGCCTGGCTGACGACGCACCGGATGGTGCGCAGTTGCGACGGGGTATGGACAGCCAACGGCCTCGCCCGCGCGCAAACCCTCTTTGCCGAACACGGCCCCATCACTGTGCCCGGCTACACTTACAACGGCGGCGGCAGCTTGGCCGCGATGAAAGGCGCGGCGACCAGCCGTAGTCAGGGCGACACGACAGCCCGCGCAGAGGTCGCCGCCGTTGTTCCCTCCCGCGAAGCCGACCCGCCCCGGCGAGCGGTCCATATGCAACAGGTGTCCCTTTTTGATTTATGAAAAACCGTATCATGATCGACCTTGAAACGCTCGGCACCAGCGCCGGAAGCGTGATCGTAAGCATCGGCGCCGTGCGTTTCGACGCGCACAAGACGCTCGACACTTTTTATTGTCTTCTCGACATCGAGGAAGCGCAACGCGAGTGGCGATTTCATATCGATGCCTCGACCGTGCTTTGGTGGTTAAAGCAAAGCGAACAGGCGCGCGCTGCGCTCACCTCCGGCAACCGTGAAGGTGTCGCGTCGGCCTTGATCAAGCTCGCTAATTTCATCCGCCTCGGCTCCGAGGCCGATGAGGTTTGGGGCAACGGCAGCGATTTCGACAACGTGCTTTTGGCGGACTACTACCGGAAAATACGGATGCCCCTGCCGTGGAAATATACGCGCAACCGGTGTTACCGCACGATTGCCGCGCCTCATCGCGAACAATTCCCGATTCGACGCACGGGCACGCATCACAACGCCCTCGACGACGCCCTCGACCAAGCCAACCACCTGCTCGCCATCGAGGGCAAACAAGACCCGCTCGCATGAATATTGTTTTCACGATCTACCACGCCAATAAGCCGATTTCGTGTCACTATAAAATCGGTTTGGATAATCTGCGCGCCGTGTGGTTTTGGTTGCCAAAATGGCGCCAAGCATTTCGTGCCAAATTTGAACGTCGCACATGAGCCAACCCGGAGCACCGATGACCGCTGAAGGACAGACCGAACGATGGAATCCAGCGACAGGAGCCGCGCCAATGACGCCCGATTCGCCACAAACTACCAACGCGGCTTCTGTTCGCTGCGATGACTGGTTAGAGTCCGTTGAGTTAGAGCCTGCCGTCGAATCGGGAGAAAGCCCGGTGCGGAGCGGAGTGGGCGGAGTTCTGATGCAACGTGTCTGGGCCATGCCGTCCGCTGATACCTTCGACGTGCATCCCATCGCTTGCTTCGTTCAAAAGTATCTCGCGAAAGCGACACTCTCGATTGACCCGTTCGCACGCAACAAACGCTGGGCGACTCATACCAATGACCTGAATCCCGAGACGCGCGCCGAGCACCACATGGACGCCGAAGAGTTTCTTTGGATGCTGCGCGACCAAGGCGTGCGCGCTGACCTCGCGATACTCGACCCACCCTACAGCCCGCGCCAAATCGCGGAATGCTACAAGGCGGCTGGCCGTTCGGTGGGAATGAAGGAAACCCAAAACGCCGCGCTCTACTCGCGCGTAAAGCACGCGCTCGCGCAAGTGCTCGCGCCGGATGCGGTGGTGTTGAGCTTCGGGTGGAACTCTGCGGGACTCGGGAAGAAGTATGGAATGGAGATCATCGAGCTCCTGACGGTGTGCCACGGCGGCGCGCACAACGACACAATCTGCATCGCGGAAAAACAGCCAACACAACAACAACGACTCCTATGAAAACGACCTGTGAAAAATGCAACGGAACCGGAAAAGACCTCGCGCACAAATGGCCCGATGGCACGCCAGCCGCGTGCGAATCCTGTGACGGCTACGGATTCACGGATTCCGAAGCGGGCGGCGGGGGTGCGGAGCAGGCAGGCGACGAGAACCGTGAACGGCAGAAGGGCGAGGACTCTAACACTCCGGTGACACAGATGCATGGCGCGGACGGAGCCGCGCCGAAGCAAAAAACGTAACGCCATGCATCTTGTGTCTAGTGGCTGGTTGGCCCTCTTTTTATGAAAATCACCCGAGCAGGAAAACAAACAAAAGCCTTCTGGCGAGCCGCAGAAAAGCACGCCGAGAAAGCTGCCGCCGACCCTATGCTGGTGAGGCCAGCACACACA
>JANXRL010000072.1 GCA_025352985.1 Verrucomicrobiota bacterium | reverse complement strand
CCGGCCAGCGCGGCGGCGTCACCATCGCCACCAATATGGCGGGCCGCGGCACCGACATCAAACTCGGCGAAGGCGTCCGCGATCTCGGCGGCCTCTACGTCATCGGCACCGAACGCCACGAATCCCGCCGCGTTGACCGCCAGTTGCGCGGCCGTTGCTCGCGTCAGGGCGACCCGGGCCTCACCAAGTTCTTCCTCTCCCTCGAAGACGACCTCATGCGTCTCTTCCTTCAAGGCAATCTCGCCTCCCGCATGATGGAAGGCTCGATGAAAGACGGCGAGGAGCTCGAGCACCCGTGGCTCAACCGCTCCATCGAAAGCGCCCAGAAAAAAGTCGAGCAGCAGAACTTCTCCCAGCGCAAACGCCTCCTCCAATACGACGACGTGCTCAACCAGCAGCGCGAGGTCGTCTATGGCATCCGCAACGCCGCCATCCACGCCGAACGCCCGAAGGCCATCATCCTCGAACAGGTCGAGGAAGAGATCGCCACCCGCCTCGAAAACATCGGCATCGGCGAAAAGACGGGCCCCAATCAGGCAACACTCGAAAGCTTCGTCGGCTGGGTAAACGCCACCTTCCCCATCAGCCTCAAGCTCGATGAACTCACCGGCAACGACCCCGTCAAGCTGGCCAAGCTAGTCGTTGACCGCGTCGGCAAGGCATACGCCGTCAAGGAATCCGTCGAGCTGCCCGAAGCCCTCGGCTCGCTGGAACGCTACGTCGTCATCAACGCCATCGATCACCACTGGCAGGAGCATCTCACCGAGATGGAAGACCTCCGCAAGGCCATCGGCCTGCGCAGCTACGGCCAGACCGATCCGCTCGTCGCCTACAAGGGCGAGGCCTACAAGTATTTTGACGAGATGATGAGCAACGTCCGCCTGCAAATCTACACCGGGCTGTTCCGCAGCGCGTCCAACATCGACGTGTTCGAGAACATGCTCGCCCTTCTTTCGCGCACCGCGCACGTGGAAGGCCCTGCCACCCCGCCGCCCGCGCCCCGCCCGCAGATCACCACGACTATCACGACCAGCGGCGGCCCCTCCGCAGCCCCCGCACCGGCTGAAAAAGAAATCGAGCTGCCCAAGGTCACCATCCGCCGCGATGCCCCGAAAGTCGGCCGCAACGACCCCTGCCCCTGCGGCAGCGGTAAGAAATACAAAAACTGCCACGGCCAGTAGGAGCCTGCTTGCAGGCGATTTCCCCTTCCGCCAACCGGCAATCTTCCATCGCCTGCAAGCAGGCTCCTACGCTCGATCCGATGCCGCGCAACCCTCTCCAAGGCCATGCTGCCCTTCGTGCGGGACGCGAGTCGCTGCCCGGAACGGACTATTTCCTCACAATCTGCACTGACCAACGTCGAGCAGGACTAACCGTTCCTGCCGTTGCACAAGCTATTCTCGCCGAATCAGCATCCATGCAGGCTGACGGCACCTATGCCCTTCGCTGCCTCACCATCATGCCAGACCATGTGCATTTGCTCATCACACTAGGTGAGCGGTTATCACTCGGCAAAACCCTTTCGCGCCTCAAAGCCAAAACCTCAGCCTCGCTCGGCGCTCACAACCTCACATGGGAGCGCGGCTTCTTCGACCACCGCGTGCGTCCCGATGAAGACAGGGCGTCCATCTTCCACTATATTTATATGAACCCGTATCGCGCCAACCTCTGCGCCCACACCGAACTATGGCCGTGGTTTCAATGCGCCGATGTTGACCGAGCATGGTTCGAACCACGCCTCGACGACGACCTTCCATCGCCCACGTGGCTTCAGTAGGAGCCTGCTTGCAGGCGATGCCCGATTCCCGCCAACCTTCCCGCCCTCTTGTTTTTCAAACCATCGCCTGCAAGCAGGCTCCTACATGTCCGATCCCGTCGCCATCCCGACCTCTAACTTCTACGACGCGCCGACCTTCTGGACTCGGCACGCTGATCGTCTCTGGGCGACGGCCGTGTTTGTCGCCACGGTTGTGCTCACCGTGCTGTCGTATCCGCCGGCGCACACCCCGGAGTTCGCCTACGTCTTCGCCGCGCCCGCCGTTCTCTGGGCCTACCTGAAACCGAAGTTTAAACTCTACGCCCTCGCCACCCTCGGCGCCCAGGCCGTCGCGTGGACAGTCATTCTCGGCTGGTTGCACCACGTCACCATCGGCGGCCTGCTCCTCCTCGGGCCTTTTATCGGCGTCTGGATCGGCGTGTGGTTTCTCGCCGCATGGTGGGCGATGCCTCGCATCGTGGATCGGCCCTCCCTCACCCGCATCCTCGTCATGTTCGGTCTCGCCGGGTTGTGGGTCTTCCTCGAGTGGACGCGCACGTGGTTTCTAGGGGGGTTTTCTTGGCTCCCTCTCGCGGCCAGCCAGTGGCAACGCATGTCGATCCTCCAGATCGCCGCATTCGCCGGCGCGGGCGGAGTTTCATTTGTGCTCATGGCGATGAACATCGGCCTCGCCGCCTACGCACACCGTCTCTTCCGCGAAAATAAGCACGGCTTCGGCCGCCGCTCGCAGGAGTTTCTCGCCGCGATGTTTCTCCTGCTCATCTGCGTCGCCACGCAAATCCAGCAGACGTTCAACCGCCCCGCCTTTGCCGTGCCACTCGGCCGCTTCGCCTTCGTCCAGCCCTACATCCCACAAGCCGTAAAGTGGAACCCCGCCGAAGGCCCGGGTATCCTCAAGACTCTCGAAACCCTCACCCTCTCCACCCGCGCCAACGCTCCCGACGTGATCCTGTGGCCCGAGGCCACGACCCCGTGGGCGATCAAGGGCGACGCCAATATGCGCACGTGGGTCGAGCAACTCGACCGCTCCGCCGGCGTGCCGCTCGTCCTCGGCTCCATCGCCATCGAGCCATCCGCGAAAACCGCCGGCACCGACGACTGGTTCAACAGCGTCTTCACCGTGGAGCCCGCGACCGGCCTGCAACCGCGCTCCTACGCCAAGCGCAAGCTCGTGCCCTTCGGCGAATTTGTCCCGCTGCGCCCGCTGCTCGGCTGGCTCGGCAAGTTCGTCCCCATCGGCGACGACTTCGGGCGCGGCTCCGACCCAGCTCCGCTCGTCGTCAACATCCACGGCCGCCCCCTCGCGCTCGGCACGTTGATTTGCTACGAGGACATCTTCCCTTCGCTCGCCCGCGAAAGCGTGCTCGCCGGCGCCGATATTCTCACTGTCCACACCAACAACGGCTGGTTCGGCACCGGCGGCGCCGCCTATCAGCACGCCGCCAACGCCGTCCTCCGCGCGGTCGAGACGCGCCGCCCCGTCCTGCGCTGCGGCAACGGCGGCTGGAGCGGCTGGATCGACGAGTTCGGCAGCATCCGCGCCGTGCTGACCCAAGACGACTCCGGCGAAATCACCACCGATCCGCTGCGCGCCCCCGAAGGCACCATCTATTTTCGCGGCACGCAGACGGTTGCCGTGAGCGCCGATGGTCGCTGGATCGGACGGCGCAGCTTCTACGTTGAACACGGAGATTGGTTTGTCGTCTTATGCGTCGCGCTGGTCGCCTTCGGCTTTCTCGCGCTGCGCACGGGACGGATGGATTCATCAGAATCCAAGCGCGCAATAAGCCCATAGCCGGCGTCATCACCCACGCCACCAACGCCTCCACCGATCACCACGCGACGCTCAAGCCCCCAGTGTAAACACGCGATGGAGGCGCAGCAGCTCAAGCACCGCCTGCACGCCGGGTTTCACGTGGGTCAGCCGGGGCACGCCCGTGCCTTGGGGCAGTTTCCGATAAACGCCCAGCAACGCGCCGATGCCGGAACTGTCCACAAAATCGACGGCGGCCATGTTGATTTCTACCTGGTTCACGTTGGCGGTCCACGCCGCGTCCACACCGGCCTTAAAGTCACGCGCTATCGCCGCATCCAGCCGCGAAACCTGCACCGTTACGCTCAACTTCCCGTCATTCACAGAGGTTTTCAAAACAAGACTCATGACACCGTAGAAGATAGTTCGGACCATCAAAGGCGAACTACTTTTTGCGCGGCAGGACATTTGTCCGATTGTATCCCGTCCATCCGGCCCTCAGGGTTCCCCACCATGTTAAGCCTGCTCCATGTGCATGAGTCCGTTGGCTATCGGGGCGGATCAGAGGCCAATGCAGCCGCCCCGGCCATGAAGCTAAAAAAACGCCGCGCGCTTTTCAAACTTCAGTTTACTCGCCCCTCGTCATGAACGACCTCGACGAAGCCCTGCTGCTCACCGTCCGACCCGAACTCACCCTCGTGCATCCGGCGACGAAGCGCGTCATCGCTTGGTGCCGCCTGCACGGTGTCGCCTCCGAACAACTCGACCGCGTCGAACTACCTTTGGTCGAGGCGATGAACAACGCCATCGAGCACGGTTGCGCGGACCGCACCGACTCCGTAGTTCGCGTCACCGTGCGCGTCGAGCCGTCCTCCATCATTGTCACCATCCAGGACCCCGGCCGCTTCGAGCCGCCCGCCAACTGGATCGAGCTTCCCGAAGATCTCGTCGCCGAAGGCGGTCGCGGAGGCTTCATCATCAACACCGGCACCGACGGCTGGGAGCACGCCAACCCGCCCGATGGCCACCGGCTCACCCTTCGCTGGAACGTCGCGATTCAAACCGGCCAGGGCCTCGAATCCGCCGCCGCCGCCGAGTCCGAGATCGGCCGCCTCACCGAGGATCTCGCCAACAGTTTCGAGACGCTGCTCGGACTCACCCACTTCGCCGGCCTCCTCGCCACCAGCGCGAGTTTTGACCAGTTGCTCGTCAAGGTCCGCGACCGGCTTATCACCATGCTGCCGCACCAGCACCTGCTCACGCGGTTCGTCACCGGAGACCAACTCGTGCTGCACACGCTCGGCGTCTCGCTGGCCGCCGCCGCCGAGCTGCCCATCGGCGCCCCGTTCGCCGAAAGCAGCTGCGCCCGCGAGCGCCGGCCCCTCGTCGGCAGCCGCGTCAACCTCCCCGCCCACGACCCCCTCGCTCCGTTCGCCGCGCAACTGTGCGTGCTCCCGGTCGAGTTCGGCGGGAAAACCCTCGGCACCCTCGCGGTCACCCGCGGTGACGGCGCCCCCGCTTTTTCCGCCGGCGAAGTCGAGCTTCTCCAGGCCGTGGCTGACTTCATCGGCATCGCCAAGGCCACCGACAACCTCTGGCTGGAGCGCAACCAGCAGCTCCGCCTCGAACAGGAAATCGAGGTCGCCGCCAACATCCAGCGCTCCCTGCTGCCGGCGACCTTTCCCGACAAATCCCGCTGGCAGGTCCATGGCGAATGCCGCCCCGCCCGCGAGGTCGGCGGCGATTATTTCGACGTCGTCACCCTGAGCGACGGCAGCCTCCTGCTGCTCATCGCCGACGTCATGGGCAAAGGCGTGCCCGCCTCGCTCCTCGCCGCCATGCTCCGCAGCTCGCTGCGCGCCCTCGCCGCCGTGCAGTCCTCCCCCGGCACTATCCTCACCGGTATCAACCACCAGCTTTTCCCCGACCTCGTCGGACTGGGCATGTTCATCACCGCCGTGCTCGTCTCCCTGCCCGCCAACCGTGACACCGCCCCGGTCTTCGCCAACGCAGGCCACTGCCCGCCCGCCGTCTTCCGAAAGGACGGCCAGATCATCGAACCCGACGGTGGCGAGGCCCCGCTCGGCGTCCTCCCCTGCACCGATTACCAGGACAATCCACTCCCCATCGCCCCCGGCGACCGGCTCCTGCTCTACACCGACGGCTGCTACGAACTGCCCGGTCTCGACGGCGCCACCCTCCTCGGCGCCGACCACTACCTCAGGTTCGCCTCCGCCTTTCTCCACCTCGGCCCGGCGGACTTCACCGCCGTGCTGCTCGATCCGCTGGCCCTGCACCTCGATCCCGCCACGATCGCCGACGACCGCACCGTTCTCGTAGCCAGTCTTCGCCCATGACCCAGCCAGCCCCCCTCATTCTCATCGCCGACGACGAGCCGCACATGCTCCGCCTCGTCGGCTTTTCCCTGAAGTCGGTCAACGCCACGCTGCTCACCGCGACCAGCGGACTCGACGCCCTCAAGATCATCCGAGAACGCCCCGTCACGCTCGCCATCTTCGATGTCCACATGAAGGACATCGACGGCCTCACCGCCCTCCGGGAACTCCGGCAGGATCCGGTTCACAGCAATCTTCCCGTCATCCTCCTCACCGGCGCCGGCGAAACCCACATCGAGGAACAGGGTCGCGCCCTGGGCGTGCAGGCATTTTTTCGCAAGCCTTTCAGCCCCGCCCAGCTCGCCGCCCGCGTGCGCGAACTGCTCCCCGCGCCCACCGCGTAGCGCCGCGTGCCGCTCACGGCCTCAGCCCCCGGTTTCCGCCTGCGCGCGCTTCAACGCATCCGCCCGCATCGTTCCCGTCAGCGGCTTCGTGATGAAGTCGTTCATGCCCGCCGCCAGCGAGGCGGTGCGCTCTTCCGCCAGTGCGCCCGCCGTCGGCGCGATGATCCATGGACGCCGGTCGTCTCCGCATTTCAGTCGAATGATCAGGATGACGTCGGGCCGCAGTTCACGCCAGCGGCTCACCGCGCAGCGCAGCCGCAGCAACGGCTCCAAGGCGCGCCGGTAGTCCGGCGAGCCCATCTGCGCCGGCTCAGTGATCATCGACTGGGCTGATCGGCGTTCATGACGCTTCCTCTCGGCTCGTCGCGCCGCACGCCGTTGTTGTGCCGGGAGAGATCGGCACGTGCATGACTGCCGGTTAAGAAGCGGCGCTTTCCAACCAGGGAAAACGCGCCGTGATCGCCGCGATGCTGCGGTCGCACACGATCGCCAGCGCGCCGCTTCTCCAGCGCCATGCCTGAACGGATTCCGGTTCGTTCTCGATCGTCTGCATGTGGGCGGCCAGCTCGCCCAACCCCCACATCGCGACGACGCCGCGCAGACGGTGAAGCACTCTTTTCAATTCAGTCTCATCCATGATCTGATCCAACCCGATCCAGTCCTTCCTTATGTCGGCGCGCATGTCCCGCCACATGTCGGCCAACATCGCGTGCTGGCTGGTGTCGCCTTCGTCGCCGATCAGGTCGGTGATCTGGCTCCAGTCCACCGATTCGTCTTTGTTTTCTGAATTCATCAGTCCGCTAATTGTTAAGATCCGTTGGTCAATTTCTTTTCGACGCAATAGGCGAAGCACTGGCCCATGCCCGAAACAATAAAGCAAAACCCAAGATTGGTTGTCTGCGAAATCACTTGATCGACACTGCCGCGCGCATGAAGAACCGTCAACCCTGCCGCCAAACCGCCGGCGGCAACTAGCAAGGCCCTGGCACCAGTTCTGAGGGGATTACTTCATGCGTATTTCGTTTCAAAACCAATCGCACAGGCGATGATAAAGCTGCGCTAGTCTCTACCCCGCGCCGGTGCCGCCCCCCCCTGCCGCCGACTGGCGCCGCCTCCGCAGCCTTCGTGATACCCAATCTATCCCATGCGCAACCTGTCCCCAAAATCCCTCCTTGTTCGGTTGCTCGTGATCGTCGCCCTCGTCGAGTGCGGCATCATGGTCGTGCTCGCGCGTTTCATGGATCTCGACGGCTGGACCGGCGCGCTGCTCGACACCGGTTTGCTCACCAGCCTGCTCGCGACCGTCCTCTGGCCCTGGTTAAAGAGCGTGGACCGCGCACGGCTCGCCGCCGAGGCATCCTTGCTCAAGAAAAACTCCGAGCTCACCACCACCCTGCGCAGCCTCCAACGCCTGCGCGAGGCGCTCGACCTCCATGCCATCGTCACCGTCACCGATCCTCTCGGCCGCATCATCGAGGCCAACGACGCCTTTTGCACCATCTCCGGCTACGCCCGCGAGGAATTGATCGGCCAGAATCCCCGCCTTCTCAACTCCGGCCTGCACCCCTCGGCCTTCTTCGCCGGGCTCTGGGACACCATCAAGGCGGGCCGCATCTGGCATGGTGAAATCCGCAACCGCCACAAGGACGGCTCCTTTTACTGGCGCGACACCACCATCGTTCCCTTCGTTGACGACGCCGGCCACATCGAGGTGTTCGTCGCGATCGGCTACGACATCACCGACCGCCGCGAGCAAAACGAGGCCCTCACCCGTCTCGCCCTCGTCGCGAGCCGCACCACCAACGCCGTCGTCATCACCGACGCCGCCGGCCTCGTCCTCTGGGCCAATGAAGGCTTCACCCGCATCACCGGCTACACCCTCGCCGACGCCGTCGGCCGCAAACCCGGCGGTTTTCTTCAAGGCCCCGGCACCGATCCGGCCACCGTCACACTCCTTCGCGAGGCGATCACCGCCGGCAAAAGCGTGGACTGCGAGATCATCAACTACACCAAGGACGGCCACGCCTACTGGATTCAAATGCGCATCGACCCCGTGCATGACGAATCCGGCCGCCTCTGCAACTTCATCGCCATCGAGAGCGACATCACGCGCGAACGCGAGGACCGAGAACGCCTTCGCGACACCTCCGTCCAGTTGCGCGAACGCAACCTCGCCCTCGAAGCGACCACGATCCGCGCCGAGCAGCTCGCCCGCGAAGCCCAGGCCGCCACCCGCGCCAAGGCCGAGTTCCTCGCCAACATGAGCCACGAGATCCGCACGCCCATGAACGCCGTCATCGGCATGACCGATCTCCTCCTCGACACCCCTCTCAACACTTCCCAGCGCGAATTTGCCGACACCATCCGCACCAGCGGCGACGCCCTCCTCACCCTCATCAACGACATCCTTGATTTCTCTAAAATCGAGTCCGGCTCCCTTGAACTCGAACGCGCCCCGTTCAACCTTCGCGACTGCGCCGAAAGCGCCCTCGACCTCACCGCTCACCCCGCCGCCCACAAGGGACTCGATCTGCTCTACTGGCTCGAGGACGACATTCCCCCTCATCTCCTCGGCGACGTCACCCGCCTCCGCCAGATCCTCGTCAACCTCGTCAGCAACGCCGTCAAATTCACCTCACTCGGCGAAGTCGTCGTCACCTTCTCCCGCCGCCCGGCTCTCACCGAAACCCCTACCTCTCCCGCCCGGCTCCACGTCTCCGTCAGCGACACCGGCATCGGCATCCCCGCCGACCGCATCCATCGGCTCTTTCAGGCCTTTTCCCAAGTGGACGCCTCCACCACCCGCAAATACGGCGGCACCGGTCTCGGCCTTGCCATCTGCCAGCGCCTCGTCGCCCTCATGGGCGGCCGCATTTGGGTCGAGTCCTCACCGGGGGTCGGGTCAAACTTCCAGTTCGAGATCCCGCTCTTGTCCGCGCAAACCTCGCCCACGCCCTACCTCATCACCGTCGTCCCCAAACTCGCCGGCCGCCGCCTTCTCCTCGTTGACGACAACCCCACCAACCTCCGCATCCTCACCCTCCAGACTCAGCGCTGGGGCTTCGCGATCACCTGCGCTCCTTCCGGCCCCGCCGCCCTCGCCCTGCTCGATGGCGGCGCCGCCTTCGATGCCGCCATCATCGACATCCAGATGCCCGAAATGGACGGCTACACCCTCGCCGCCGAAATCCGCAAGCGCCTCCCCTCCGGCCAGCTCGCCATTCTCGCGCTCACCTCCATGGGACACGATCCCGCCCGCTTCGCACCCTTGGATATCGCCCGGGTCCTGACCAAACCCGCCAAGGCCTCGGCCCTGCTTGACGCCCTCACCCATCTCTTCGCCGGCGGCCGCGCGGCCGTCGAAACATCCGTCTCCACGTTTGACCCCACCCTCGCCGCGCGCCGCCCGTTGCGCATTCTCCTCTCTGAAGATCAACCCACGAACCAGCGCGTCGCCCAGCTCCTCCTCAGCCGCTTCGGCTACGGTTGCACCACTGTGAGCGACGGCATCGAGGTCCTCGATGCCGTCTCCCGCCAGACTTTCGACGTCATCCTGCTCGACGTGCAGATGCCCCGCCTCGACGGCATCGCGACCGCCCGCCGCCTCTGCACCGATTACCCGCCCGCTCTCCGCCCGTGGATAATCGCCGTCACCGCCAACGCCATGAAAGGCGACCGCGAAGACTGCATCGCCGCCGGCATGGACGACTACCTCTCCAAACCCATCGGCGCCAAATTTCTCGCGCAAGTCCTCACCCGCGCCTCGCAGGAACTTCTACTCCGACGCTAAAACGAGACGTGAACTTCAAACTCCACTTCGCTCAAGGCGCCGTCATCACCGGCACCGTAAAAGACGGCCGACTCCTCGCGTGGGACATCCACCGCAAAACCCCCGCTGAATCCGCATAACCGCCATGGACACACGTCGGGATCGTGTGCATATTCGCCTCTTCCTACCCTTGGCACGCCCGGCGAAATCGTCGGCGTCCGTTCATGCAGCCACCTCATTTACCCCTTATGAAACTACGCCTCGTGTTCATCGGCGCGCTCGCCGCCATTTTTGTTTCAGCATGCCTGCCAGAATTATCCGCCGATGGCGCGCCGCTCATCACGTTCCCCGACGGCACGGGCGTCCGCAAACTGTCGCCACCTCCGGCCCCCGGCATCCATCCGCGCATCTTCCTTTCGCCGGAAGACCTGCCGGCCTTGCGACTCGCCGCCACCACCTCGCCCGCGCGCAAGGCCTTCTACGAGGCCCTGCGCAAAACCGTCGCCAACCGGCTCGACCAGCCGACCACCGCCGAGGGCAAAGTGATGGCCCTGCTCGCCCAAGGCACGTCGCCCAGCGACGCCCAGTTTGCCGCCACCACCGAGCTCAGTTATCTCCTTTCCCTCGCCGGCATCGACGCGCAGATCACCAACGATCCCGTGCGCGGCGCCTTGCTCGCCAAGGCGCTCTCGGCCTGGGGCGCCTACCAGCTCAAGGCATGGGTCCGCAAACCCGACCCCGCCGGCCTGCACAACAGCTTCGATTCCGCCCTCTGCCTCGCCTACGATTTCATCGCTTCTTGGATGAGCGAGGAACAGCGCGTCCCTGTCCGCAAGTTCATCGTCAAAATGAGCGACGGCATCAACATCTTCACCTGGGGCTGGCCCGAGCACATGCGCATGTGGAACTGGGCCGGGCTGCATGTTTACCAAGGCTGGGGCTCGCTCGCCATAGAAGGCGAGGACGGCTGGAACCCCAAGCTTTGGAACCAGGCCAAAGTCATCGCTCGTGATTTCTGCCGCTACAACATCCACCCCTCCGGCGCGCTCACTGAGGACATCACCTACTTCACCCTCGGCTTCCAAGGCTCCGGCCTGGTGCTGATGGCCGCCGCCAAACGCGGCGAACCCGAGCTATGGGCCACCGCGAGCAACATCGGCAAACTCAAATACCACCTCGTCAACCAGCTCAACCCGTGGGGCGGCGGTTTCATGAGCCATCAGGACGGCGTCGGCGACGGCTTCTACGCCACTTGGACCATCATGAAGTATATGTATCCGCAGGACCCCCTCCTCGACTACGCCTGGCACCAGCGCGTCGGCGACGACTACGCCAAC
>JANXRL010000151.1 GCA_025352985.1 Verrucomicrobiota bacterium | reverse complement strand
CCGGTAGTTTTTCTTACACACACATGGTCTTCCGGCTTCGCCGAGGCCAAACTGCAAGCAGTTGACGCCAGCTTCATGCCTTTAGGCCTCCTGTTGCACTTCGCTCGGCACGATGCCTGAGACTGTTCGCAGCACTCCATTCTGGAATGCGCAATCGAATCACGAAGAGTTCTGATTTTTTAAGCGAGACTGTGATTTTGACTGCTCCGGTGAGCGGATAGTCGGTCTTTAGCGCTAGTTGCAACGGATGACCAGAGGGAGTCGTGGTCGCGACGTTGGCGGCGTTATAGAGATTAATGACTGGACCTGTTTTCGAAGTCATCACGGCAACAAAAGGCAGGTAGGCCAACCCCATCGGGCCATTAAGATTGCAGCAAGTCACATGAAGTTTGTTAAATTGCCCTCCCCAGCCGGACGAATCTATTTTCACGCCATTAAGACGGTTGACATAACTAAAACCGTCTCCCTCGGGTTTCATGGCACCCACCAACCCGTTATAGGCATATTTTTCAATTTTATCGATGGCCGCAGGGTCGCTATTTAGTCGGGCGATTTGACTGCATAACTTAAGCCAAGTGACTCCCGTGCAGGTCTCGATGATCCGGTTTATTTTCGGATTCGTCTGCTCCACTGCAGTATGATCCCAAGCCTCTCCGGCAACTGCGGGGCGATACGGCTGATCGGCGCCGCCATTCCCAATGAGTGTGATCTCTTGGCCCCGGATCTTGTGGTAGAGATTAAGCGAGGCGTTGTAGAGTAGCTGGTCACCGGTTGCGCGATAATATTCCAACACGCCTTCAAAAAATGACATCATCTCGTAAGCTTTGGGATAAGGGCCTCCCATTTTTTCGGGGTCGGTGTTCCTGTAAGCTTCGTCAACAAGGTTGTATCCTTTTGCGCCGCCTTGATCGACAATGTATTTCGCGAAGTCTAAGTAACGCCTTTGTCCAGTTAGCTTATACAATCGCAAAATCGGTTCAAGAATAGTGCTATTCTCGATGTGTGTCGGGCTCCAACCTTGGTCAAGGATGCTGATCTTTGGGGAAGGGCCAATTTGTTGAATCGTGCAATCGGCTTCATCCATCATGGCTTGGAGCACCAAGGGATCTTGTTCCACCTGTTCATAATATTCGTCCAAACCGAGCAGAACATATTTGCGCTCCCAAAGATCACCCCCTCGTAGATCGGGTTGACGAGATATGTCGGCGCAACTGATGCTACCGTTCACGCGTTTAGTGGTGAGCAGATCGGCAACGGTCTTTTTTAATATCTCTTTCAGTTCAGGATCGTGCGTATAACGGTAAAACATCGCCCCAGAGCGCACGGCCTTGCCCCACATCTCGCCCAGAGCGAATGTTTTACGCCCCGTTCTGAATAATTGCACAAAATCAGCATACGGCACTACCCCTTTATTCCAGTGAGCAATGGAATTCTGGATGTCATTTTCGAACCCCCCCTCAAAATGAAGAGCGCCGGCCGGTAAGGGCATGAATTCATCTTTGATCTCTAAGAGCAGCGCCAGCTTCGATGGATTTAAGGGCTCGATGTAATGCGGGTCAGCCGCAGCATACATGGATGTGCTGACCGAGATTAGTAGGCATGCTGTAAGGAGCATGGATGGTTTCATGGTGCTTCTTAGCGGATTGCAGTGAATCATGGGGGGAATCTAGAGTTTTCACCTAAACCGATAATTGTTTGAACACAAAGAAATGGCAGCGGCCATCACTTTATGGGCAGAAGTTTAACACCCGCAGACTGCGCCACGGAGTTTCCTAACTTGGTCGCATTCTCCGGACTCTTGGTTAGAACAAAAACCGTAGCTATGGTGTTCGGGGGAATCGTGACGTTTAACACGAGATCGCTTCCCTTCAATTTCCAGTCGGTAGCCGTCAAGCCAAGGCGTCGGTATGGTTCGGAGCGGCAGGCAACAAGTTCTCCTGATCATGCGGCTATGAATCATTGACGACGTTTCGCACGCGCTGCTCGGCTTGGCACCAAGCTCACTTTTTTTGTTATAAATTACGAAAAAAGATCCATTTTCCTTTCATTGTGTCTTGGTATTATACTCTCGTCATCAGTTCCACATAGACGCTGTTCAATCATCCCGTTTTGCCCAGTTGAACCTACACTAATTTTGCTCCTGAAACAGCTTCCGCAATCGACACGCAGGGCTAGTTAAAGGGAGTCGCGGCGAGTGATTCGTGAAAGAAGCCCGCCCTGAGGGCGGCTAGGTCAACATGAGCCGCACGTTGGGCACCCGAGGTGCCGTTGACCAAAGCTCCTTGAACCGGGGAGGGTGTGATTTCCTTCGGAACTCCCTGCTTTACGACATACGGCCGATCTGTTTCTTTCACTCCTTACTCAATTTCCAGCCATGTCCACGACTCCGACCAACAGTTCCTCTCCTTCCCACGCATCCGACGACCGCAATCTCGTGCCGGTCGATGAGACTTACATCGCGCCCAGTTTCGAGGACCGTCTCGCGATCTTCTGGGCTAAAAACTTCAAGACCGTGATCGCCGTGTTCGCAGCCGTGGTCCTAGCGGTTCTCGCCAAGGGCGGCTACGATTTCTTTGCAGATCAGCGAGAAAAGGCCGTCACTGCCGACTACGCCACCGCCGCGACCACCGTCCAGCTCAACGGATTTATTGCCGCCCACGCCGATCATCCTTTGGCGGGCATCGCCCGACTTCGTTTGGCCGACAAAGCTTACGTGGACGGCAACTTTGCCGATGCCCAGTCTGGCTACGCCGCCGCCGCCGCCACTTTGGCCAACACGACTTTTGGTCAGCGCGCCCGCCTCGGTTCGGCGACCGCTCTTGTCCAAGCTGGCAAAACCGCCGAGGGTGAAGCCGCCTTAAAGCTTCTGGTTTCCGATCTTTCCCTGGCCAAGGGCATCCGCGCCGCCGCCGCGTATCAATTGGCCTCTCTCGCCGTTGATGCGGGCAAGGCCGATGAAGCCAGCAGCCTCATAAACCAGGTTGCGGCCATCGATCCGGCCGGACAATGGACCCAGCGGGCGACCTTGCTGCGCGCCCGGCTTCCCGCTCCGGTGCCAGCGGTCGATGTTAAAAAACTCGCTGCTCCGGGCATTAACTTCAAGGCATCCCCCTGATTTTTTCATGCGAGTTATGACGTTATCGCAAGCCCGCCATTTCGGCGGGCTTTTTTGGGTCAACGCGAGGCGGCCGTGATCGCACGGCCCTGTTGCATCCCGAAGGTTCGCGGACTGCACCCGAAGTGGCGGGAGAAAAGTCGCGAGAAATGCAGCGCGTCCTCGTAGCCAACCATCGCCGCCACTTCTTTTACCATCGGTGCCGGGTGAGCGATGAGCAAATCGGCCGCGCGCGCCAGTTTGCGTCTGGTCAGCAGAGCATGCGGGGTCGTCGTGGCAAATCGCCGGTAGAGCCTGCAAAGATGGCTGGCGGCCAGGCCAACTTCTTTGCTGAAATCCTCCAAGCCGCGCAAGCGTTGGAGATTATTCTCCATGTATGCCTCGCATCGTTCATAGGTTTCCTGCGCACGCAGCGCGGCGCCTTCCGACGGGTGAACGGACTCCCGTGACTTGGCCAGAACGAGTCGCAGCCCGGCAGCGGTAATCGCATGACGGGTCTCGTGCGGCTTGCGGCTTTCGCGAAGGATTTCCTCGAAGAGCCGGCGCATGGGTTCGATTTCAACGACGCGCTTGATGTCGCCGGCGGCGAGCCCCGCCAGCTTGAGTTCCGTGCACGCGCCGCTGCCGAAAAAATCCACAAAATACTTCAACATCGGTCTCTTCACATTTGATGTGATTTTATGCGGAGTCCGCGGGCCGTAGAGAAAAAGATGGCCCGGACCGAGGGTGTATTCGTGTCCATCCAGCCTTAGGGTCCCTGATCCCCCCGCCACGAATTCGAGACCGTAACATGCGAACCCGTTGCGTTCGACTTCGTAGCCGGCCCGGCACCGTTCCCGGCCTACGCAGGCGATCACCAGTCCCGGGGCCACGCGCACCTGCGGGTCAAGATGCGCATAACTCGAATCCGCCACTTCGGCGGCGGGCGGGGGCAGGGTGGCTTCTTTTGAGGGCACGCTTGAAAATATCAATATCCTCTATATCAAAGTCAAATCCCCCCATGCCCGGCGAGGCCGGTTCATGTTAATATTAATGTTTTTACCCCATGATCAAAACTGGTATCCTCAATCCTGCGGTTTTAGACCTGCTCGCGCGCGTCCGCCACACCAACACCCTCGTCATCTCAGATCGCGGCTTTCCGTTCTGGCCTGAGATTGAAACGGTCGATCTCTCCGTCGTGGACGATCTCCCAACCGTCGCTCAAATTGTCGCCGCCCTGAGGCCCAATTTCGTAATCGGCCGCGTTTTCGCCGCCGAAGAGGCCATGACCGCCAACTCGCCCGAGAAACTCGCCCGCCACCTCGCCGCGCTGGAGGGTCTGCCGCTTACCTACCTGTCGCACGCCGAACTCAAGCAGCGCGTTCCCGCCGCCATCGGCCTCATCCGCACCGGAGACACCACTCAATACGGCAACCTCATCCTCGAGTCCGCCTAATCTTTTTAACCCGCCCTTTCATTTTCCATGCACTACCGCACCCTAGGCGCCACCGGCGTCAAAGTCTCCGCCCTTGCTTACGGCGGCTCCTCCCTCGGCTCCGAATTCCGTCCCATCGACGAGGCCGCCGGCATCCGTTCGGTCCATGTCGCACTCGACAACGGCATCAACCTGATCGACACCGCACCTTACTACGGCCGCACCACCGCTGAGATCGTTCTCGGCAAGGCGCTCAAAGGCGTTGCCCGTGACCGCTACATCCTCGCCACCAAGGTCGCTCGTTACGGCAAGACCGCCGCCGAGTTCGATTTCTCCGCCGCCCGCGTTACCCGCAGCGTTGACGAGAGCCTTGCCCGTCTCGGCGTGGACCACATCGATTTTATACAGGTTCACGATATGGAATTCGGCGACCTCAACCAGATCGTCAACGAAACCATCCCTGCTCTCCGCGAGATCCAGGCGACCGGCAAGGTCCGCTTTGTCGGCATCTCCTCGCTGCACGTCCACGTCCTCAAACAGGTCATGGACCGAGTTGCCGTGGACCAGATTCAAAACTACTGTCACTATTGTCTCAACGACACTGCGCTCGGCGACCTGTTGCCCTACTTGAAGATCAAGAACGTCGGTATCTTCAACTCCGCTCCGCTCGCCATGCGCCTCCTGAGCAACGAGGGTCCGCCCGACTGGCATCCCGCCCCCGCCGCCCTCAAGGCCGCCTGCGCCGCCGCCGCCGCGCTCTGCAAGGCCGCCAACACTGACCTCGGCAAACTCGCCCTCCAATACGCGATGGCCAACCCCGACATCCACACCCACATCGTCGGCACCGCCAGCCCCGACCGCGTGCTCGCCAACCTCGCGGACGCCGCCGAGCCGCTCGATCAGGCGCTCCTCGCCAAGGTCCTCACAATCCTCGCCCCCGTCCATAACCTCACTTGGTCCTCCGGCCTGCCGCAGAACAACCTCTGAGCCTTTCTCCATGAAAACCCTTCTTATCGATTCCCCCGGCAATTTTTCCTACGGCGAAAACCCCGCCCCTGTGCCCGCTCCCGGCGAGGTGCTCCTCCGCGTCCGTCGCCTCGGCTTTTGCGGCTCCGACCTCTCCACCTTCCGCGGCGGCAATCCGCTCGTCACCTATCCGCGCATCCCTGGTCACGAGATCGCTGCCGTGATTGAAGCCGTCACCGCCGGCGTGCCCGCCCAGTTCGCGATTGGACAGGAAGTCACCGTCATGCCCTACACGACTTGCGGCAAATGCAGCTCGTGCCGCCAAAAACGCTTCAATGCCTGCCGCCACAACCAGACGCTCGGCGTGCAGCAGGACGGCGCGTTCACCGACCTCATCACCGCCAAGTGGGAAAAACTCATCCCCTCGCAAGGCCTCGGCCTGCGCGAACTCGCCCTCGTCGAACCGCTCGCCGTCGGCTTCCACGCTGTCTCCCGCGGACGCGTCACGAAGGCAGACATCGTGCTCGTCTTCGGCTGCGGCATGATCGGCCTTGGCGCCATCGCCGCCGCCGGCCTCCACCGCGGCGCCACCGTCATCGCCGTGGACATCGAGGATTCCAAACTCGCCGTCGCTAAAAAAGCCGGCGCCACCCACGTCATCAACTCCAAGACCGAAAACCTCCACGAGCGCCTCCAGGCCCTCACCGACGGACACGGCCCCGACGTGGCCATCGAGGCCGTGGGCAACCCTGCCACCTTCGTCGCCGCCGTGGACGAAGTCTGCTTCGCCGGCCGCGTCGTTTACATCGGCTACGCCAAGGCCCCCGTCGCCTACGAGACAAAGTATTTCGTGATGAAAGAACTCGACATCATGGGCTCTCGCAACTCTACGCCTGAGGACTTCCGCGACGTCGTCGCCATGCTCACCTCCGGCCGCTACCCGATCGCCGACACCGTCACGCGCACCGTGCCCTTTTCCGAAGCCGGCCAGGCCCTCGCCGACTGGTCCGCCAACCCCGGCGTGATCACCAAAATCCACGTCGAGGTCTAGTTCATCGCTTCCCGCTCGCATGCCCGTCATCGATTCCCATCACCACTTTTGGAACTACACCGAGGCTGACTACGGCTGGATTCCGCCCGAGTGGTCTCAGATCAAACGCGACTTCCTGCCCCTCGATCTCGAACGTGAAATCGCCGCCGCCGGTGTCGATGGGGTCGTTTCCGTGCAAGCCCGCCAGTCGCTCGTGGAGACCGGGTGGCTACTCGATTTAGCGGCGCGACACGCTTTTATTCGCGGCGTCGTCGGTTGGGTGCCGCTGGTCGATCCCGCCGTCGGCGATGTGCTGGACGGGTTTGCCGCCCATTCCAAACTCTGCGCGCTCCGCCACGTCGTTCAAGCCGAGCCCGACGACCGCTTCATCCTCTGCGCCGATTTCAACTGCGGCATCGCCGAACTCACCCGGCGCAGCCTCGTTTACGACATCCTGATCCTCGAAAAACATCTCGTGCCGACCATTGAGTTCGTGGACCGCCACCCGAACCAAGTCTTCGTGCTCGACCACATCGCCAAGCCCAAGATAGCCGCCAACGAACTCGAGCCGTGGGCAAAAAACATCCGCGAGCTCGCCCGCCGTCCCAACGTGTCGTGCAAACTCTCCGGCATGGTCACCGAGGCCGACGTGACCACCTGGACACCCGCCCAGCTCCAGCCTTATTTCGAAGTGGTGCTCTCCGCCTTCGGCCCCTCGCGCCTCATGTTCGGCACCGACTGGCCGGTGTGCCTCGCCGGCGTTTCCTACTCGGGATGGAAGCAGACGGTCGAAGGCGCCCTGTCGGCGTTGTCCAACTCCGAGCGGGCGGCGGTCATGGGTGAAAACGCCGAGCGCATCTACCGGTTGTAATCACTTGGCTAGCGCGCGGCTCAAGTCGGTCGCATGCCGATAGCCCAGATGGAACGCCGCCGTCTTCACCGTCCATCCTTCGTTTTGGATCAGGCGCAATGCTTCCTGCTTTTTAGCCTTTCGAAAATAAACGCCCGGCGCCACTCCGGCCTGTTTCATGAAAAACCGGTTCAACGTGCTCGGCGACATGCGCAGGTAATCGCACAAAGCTGGGATCGGCGCGTGGATGGCCAGATTGGAGCTGATCCACGCTTGCACCCGTTCCCATTGGAGTTCGTCCTCGGCTTGCGGCGCCCGACTGGCGCGGCCAAGTTCGATTTCGACCAGCGTGCGCAAGGCGGACAACGTCAGGGGAATCGCGGCGTCGGTGCGGGCGACCTCGTCCCGGCAATGCCGGTGCAGTTCTAGGATGCGCGGCAACGCATCCGCCCGCAGAGGCAGCAGGCGCACGCCACCCGGCACCGGTTTTAACTCCTCACCCTGCGGCGAATCGCGCCACACCCATACCAAAATCTCGACGCTGGAGGAACGTCCGCTGGCGACGCTAAACAAGCACCCCTTGTCAATGATGCAGGCGCCCGGCGCGACTATCCTGTGCTCCACGCCCGCTGCGGTGAGTGTGATGTCTCCCTTGGTCACGACGTAAAAATTAACCCCCGGGTCTTTGTGGCGCGGAAGAGGAAAATTCGCAAAATCCCGGGTGCCCCATCCGAGATAGATCAGAGGCAAATCCCCGTGGCTGAGCCAGCAAGGGCGACCTTGGGGTGGTTTGATAATCATGTCAGGAAGGTTAGGCATGCAAGCAGTTTGATTTATAACGGGCGCACCTGCTATCTTAATCTGCTTCGCATCGCATCGGTGGGACCGTAGGGTGGTGGACGTAGATTATGCCCACCCCGCTTTTCCTTCGCATCCATCCTTCTGATAACGTCGCGGTCGCTTTGCGCGTCGCCGAGCCCGGCGCCGTCTTCGATGGCGTGACCACCGCTGAACCGATTCCCGCCGGCCACAAGCTTGCGCTCTCCGCCATCGCCATCGGCCAGCCCGTCGTCAAATACGGCTACCCCATCGGCGTCGCCTCGGTCGCCATTTCCGCCGGTTCGCACGTTCACAGCCACAACGTCCGCGGCAATCTTCCCGAGAAACTCGCCGCCCTTCGCTTCGCCGACGTCGCCCGCCCTCGCCCCGCCACCATTACGCGCCCCGCCGATTTCTTCCAAGGCTACCGCCGCCCCGATGGACGCGCCGCCACGCGCAACGAAATCTGGATCGTCAACACCGTTGGCTGCGTAAACGTCGCCTCCGAAAAAATCGCCGCCGCCGCTCACGCCGAACTCGCCACACCCGGCTCCGGCATAGACGGCGTCCACGCCTTTCCGCATCCGTTCGGTTGCTCGCAACTCGGCGACGACCTCGGCTACACCAAAAAAGTCCTCGCCGGTCTCGCCCGCCATCCGAACGCCGCCGCCGTCCTCGTGCTCGGCCTCGGCTGCGAGAACAACCAGATGAAAGCCTTCCTCGAATTCCTCGGGCCGCAGGCCGCCGAGCGCATCCGCTGGTTCAACGCCCAGCAGGTCTCCGACGAAATCGAGTCCGGCGTCGAAGCCGTGCGCGAACTCGCCACCCACGTCCGTCAGTTTAAGCGCGAACCCATCCCCGCCTCCGAGCTCATTCTCGGCATGAAGTGCGGCGGCTCCGACGGTTTCTCCGGCATCACCGCCAACCCGCTTGTCGGCCGCATCGCCGATCGCCACAGCGCCGCCGGCGGCACCGTTCTCCTCACCGAGGTTCCCGAGATGTTCGGCGCCGAGCGCATGCTCCTCGAACGCGCCACCAACGAGGCCACCTTTCAAGGCGTCATCGATCTCGTGAACGACTTCCGTGCCTACTTCCAAAAACACAACGAGCCCATCGACGAGAACCCGTCCCCTGGCAACAAGGACGGCGGCATTACTACTCTCGCCGACAAATCCCTCGGCTGCGTGCAAAAAGGCGGCCAAGCCCCCGTTGCCCAAGTGTTGCCCTACGGTGCCGCCGCCAAGGCCGGCCTCGGCGGACTCGCGCTCATCCAAGCTCCCGGAAACGACGGCGTTTCCTCCACCGCGATGACCGTCGCCGGCGCGCACCTGCTCCTCTTCACGACCGGCCGCGGCAACCCGATGGGTTTTCCGATTCCCACGATCAAGATTTCGAGCAACACCGACCTCGCCACCCGCAAGCCGCAGTGGATCGACTTCAACGCCGGTCCCATTGCTGACGGCACCAACACCTTCGAGGCGCTCACCGACGACCTCTGGCAACGTGTCCTCGACATCGCTTCGGGCCGCATCCGCGCCCAAAACGAAATCCGCGGCCACCGCGAAATCGCCATCTGGAAAGACGGCGTGACGCTCTGATGCTTTTATCTGGAACTCGGGAAATCAGCAAAAGGCACGAACTCCGAAATCCGGCTTGGATTGTTTCCTGATTTCCTGAGTTCCAGATAAAAATCCATCCCTCTATTTCCCATGCAGGAAACCATCCTTCAATTCGGCGCCGGCAACTTCCTCCGGGCTTTCGCCGATCTCATCATTGATCAGGCCAACCGCGACCCGGCTACCGCCCTCGGTCATATCGTCGTCGTGCAGTCCACCGGCGCCGAACGCGCCGACGCCCTCAACCGTGCGCACGGTCGCTACCATGTCGCGCTCCAGGGTTTCTCCGGCGGCCACGTCGTCGATGAAACCGAGTCCGTCTCCTCCATCAGTCGCGCCCTCTACGCCGGCACCCAGTGGGCCGAAGTCCGCGCCGTCGCCGCCAGCCCCGCGCTCGCGTGGATTCTCTCCAACACCACCGAGGCCGGCTTCGCCCTCGACGCCGCCGACACCGTTCGCGGCGCGGACGCGCCCCGCTCGTTTCCCGCCAAGCTCCTCGACGTGCTCCTCGCCCGTTTCGAGGCCGGTCTGCCCGGCCTCAACATCGTTCCTTGCGAACTGATTGAGGCTAACGGCCAAAAACTCCGCGACCTCGTCCTGCGCCAGGCCGACCTCTGGAACGTTTCCCCCGCCGCCCGCGAGTGTATCACCTCCACCTGCGCCTGGATCGACAACCTCGTGGACCGTATCGTCCCTGGCGCCCCCGCCGCGCACGCGCTTAAAGCCACCGATCCGCTCCTCCTCAGTGCCGAACCCTTCGCGCTCTGGGCCGTTCAGAGCAAAGGTCCCTTCATTACGCATCCCGCCGTTATCCTCGCCGACGACATCCAGCCCTACTACCTCCGAAAAGTCCGCATTCTCAACGGCGCCCACACCGCGCTCGTCGCCCATGCGATGCCGCTCGGCCTCAAGACCGTGCGCGAATGCCTCGAACACGCCGAAGTTGGCCCGTGGCTCCAACGCGTTTTGACCGAAGAAATCGTGCCCGTGCTCGCCGGTCGCGTCGCCGATCCCGAAGGCTTCGCCCGCGTCACGCTAGACCGCTTTCGCAATCCTTTTCTTCAACACCAGCTCTCCGCCATCGCGCTCAACCACGAGGCCAAGGTCAAAACCCGCCTTCTGCCCACCATAGAAGACTATAAAAATAAATTCGGCAAAGCTCCGCCCTTGCTCTCCGCCGCCCTCGGCCTCTAAGACTTTTCCTTCCCCCTAAATCTACCCATGAGCCTCAAGATCAAACCCGCTTCCGACTGTTTTTATGACCAGCTTTCGCTGGGCGAAGTCATGCTTCGTCTCGACCCCGGCGAGGGCCGCGTGCGCACCGCCCGCCATTTCACCGCGTGGGAAGGCGGTGGCGAATACAACACCTCCCGCGGCCTGCGGAAATGTTTCAACCTGAAGACCGCCGTCTGCACCGCCTTTGTGGACAACGAAGTCGGCCACCTCGTCGAAGACTTCATCATGCAGGGCGGCGTCGCCACCGATTTCATCAAATGGCGCGAGGACGACGGCATCGGCCGCACCGTGCGCAACGGCCTCAACTTCACCGAGCGCGGCTTCGGCATGCGCGGCGCCGTCGGCGTGCCCGATCGCGGCAACACCGCCGCCTCGCAGCTCAAGCCCGGCGACTTCGACTGGGAGCACATCTTCGGTAAGCTCGGCGTGCGCTGGTTCCACACCGGCGGCATCTTCGCGGCCCTCTCTGAATCCACCGCGCAACTCACCATCGAGGCGGTCAAAGCCGCCAACAAATACGGCACCATCGTCAGCTACGACCTCAACTACCGTCCCTCCCTCTGGAAGACCATCGGCGGACTCAAGAAGGCCCAGGAGGTCAACCGCGAGATCGCCCAGTATGTCGATGTCATGATCGGCAACGAGGAAGACTTCACCGCGTCGCTCGGCTTCGCCGTAAAAGGCGCGGAAAACCTCGCGCACATCGAGACCGACGCTTTCAAGGCCATGATTGAGACCGCCGTGAAAGAGTTCCCCAACTTCAAGGTCGCCGCGACCACGCTGCG
>JANXRL010000196.1 GCA_025352985.1 Verrucomicrobiota bacterium | reverse complement strand
TTCTGGGGGATGAAGGGGACAACCTGCTTGTTGCGGCGGATGACGCGGAGGGAGCCGGTCGCGTGGGGGGCGGGCGTGAGGAGCTTGCGGCTGCGGTTGAGGAGGAGGCTCTTGGCGACGTCGTAGGCGTTGTTATCCACGAGGGTCTTCTCGATGAGCTCGTAGAGATCGTTGAGCGAGATGCGGAGGGGCGCGGTGCGGAGGGACTCGGCGGCGAGCGTGGCGGCGACTTCCTTCACGATGCGGCCCACGAAGGCGCGCGTCTCGGCGGTAAAGATGTTGGTGGTCTCGCCGCGGGCGAGATGGACGTTGGTGACGGCGCGGCCGAGGGTGTCGGCAATCTCGGCGAGGTCGAAGCGGGTCTCACCCTGGGGGGCGAGCAGGACGATCTCGGGGAGCAGGGGCGTGTCGGAGGTGACGGAGTCGGCCCAGGCGAAGTTGGGCTTGTTTTCGACGGGGGTGTGCGTAGCGCGCTTGAGGGCGAGATCGTGGGAGAGCGAAGGATTCATCTACGGAAAGGACGGGACTGGCGGTGGACGTTGAAGGAAGGAAACCGTTGGAACGGCGAAAACAAAAACAGGACGGATGGGTGAGACTAGAAAAACGCCTGTATTGAAACAGGCGTGACAAACAACTCAGGCAACACTCGCAGCAGGTGCGGTGCCGCAACTACACGAGTTCGATTTAAAATGAGAACTTGGGGTAAAAGAAACGGCGGGGCGGGCGGCGAAACGGGAGTCGGCAAAAGACGGACGGGCGATGACGAAGCGGCGGGCGAACATCAGAGGTCGTCGTCGGCGGTGTTCTGGAGAGCGGAGGACTTCTGGTATTCGGTGACGCGGCCCTCGAAGAAGTTTTGCTCCTTCTTGATGTCCATCATTTCGGCGAGCCAGGGGAGCGGGTTCTTCACGCCGGCGTTGAGCGGGGCGAGGCCCACGCCCTCGAGGCGGCGGTCGGCGATGTAGTCGATGTAGGTGACGAACTCGTCGATCGCGAGACCGACGGCGTTGACCGGGAGGCAGTCGCGAATGAAGTCTTTTTCGAGCTGCACGGCCTCGGCCATGGTGGCGCGGAGTTCTTCCTTAAACTCGGCGGTCCAGATCTCGCGGTTCTCCTCGACGAGGTCCATGAAGAGATTCCGGAAGACCTCAATGTGGTTGGACTCGTCGCGGAGCGTGTAGCGGAACATCTGGCCGATGCCGGGGAATTTGTTCTGGCGGTAGAGCGACAGAATCATGCCGAAGAGACCGTAGAACTGGGTGCCTTCCATGCACTGGCCGAAGAGGAAAATATTTTTCGCGAGGAGCTGCTTGTTCTCGGCCTTGGTGAGGTCGAGGTCGCGGCGGAGGTTGCGGGAGTTGTTTACGACAAAGGCGTTTTTCTTCGCGATGGTCGGGACGTCCTCGAACATGGCCTCGCATTCATGCGGGTTGATGCCGAGCGACGAAATCATGTAGAGCAGCGAGTCGGCGTGGATATTTTCCTCATGCGCGTGGCGGCCGAGAACGAGCTTCAGCTCGGGGGCGGTGACGAGCTCGCGGACGACGTGCTGGATGTTGTCGCCAACTATGCCTTCGGCGGCCGAGAAATAGCCGATGCCCATGCGGATGATCCAGCGCTCGACGTCGGAAACGAGTTTAGTGTCGCGCCACTGCTCGATGTCTTTGCCCATGGGAACATCCTCGGGTTCCCAATGGTTGGCCTTCATCGTGCGGTAGAGGTCGTAGGCCCACTGGTATTTAAGCGGGAGGAGATTGAAGCACATGGTCTCGCGACCATTGATGACTTTCTTGGCCGCGAAGGCGGCTTCGGCTTTTTCCTGATCGAGGACGAAGGTCTTGGCACCGACTTGAAACGTTTTCTGCATGGCTGAAGTTGAAAAATGACTACGGAAATGGAGGGAGGAAGGAGAAGGCTGAAGGAAGGGAAAACCGAGCTGTGCGGGCTGCTGTTTTTAACACGAGCAAGCCCCAAGCGAACCTAAGTTGCTGGAACTTGCTGACGCGTTACTAACCACAACCCGTAGTGGTTACCGACTAAACTTGCCACTACCCATGGGTTTTCAGCAAAACTCCGTCAATCGGTTTATCACTGCGCATGCGATAATTTTGAGGGAATTTAGGCTTGCGGGCATGAGCGTGAGCCCGCTCCGACGGAAAATCTTCCGCAATCCTGTTAAACTGGTGCAAAAACGGGTTGAAGTGGGCCGGTTACGCTGGGCGCAGGGAGCGGC
Organism: Verrucomicrobiota bacterium; assembly: GCA_025352985.1. Lineage (GTDB taxonomy): Bacteria > Verrucomicrobiota > Verrucomicrobiia > Opitutales > Opitutaceae > Rariglobus. The sequence goes on along the minus strand of JANXRL010000196.1, from coordinate 6,689 downwards.
CCAGAAAGCCCTTCGGCAAGCATCGCGGTCATCTGATAAGCATCATGGCGGTCAATAATCTGCGGCCACGAACCTGCCGCCTCTTACGGGATCCGCAGCTTGGTGCCGAGGGCGAGGGCGTTGGGGTTGGTGATGATGTCGCGGTTGGCGGCAAGGATTTCCGTCCAACGGCCGGCGCTGCCGTAGTAGCGCTTGGCGATGCTGTAGAGGGAGTCGCCGGCGGTGACGACGTGCGTGCGCGGCTCGGTGGCGGCCGGAGGGACCTTGGCGGGCGCGGCGGCTGAGGGCGCGACCGGAGGGGCGAACAGGGGCGTCGGCAGCGTGACGGCGGCCGGGGCGAGGGCATTAGTGCGGGAGGCGGCGGACGAACCTGCGCCCGCGCCGGCGAGGGCAAGACGGGTCTTGAGATTGAGGGCCTCGTTGGCGTTGGCGGCGGCCTGGGCCTGCGTTTGGCGGAGTTGTTCGCGGACGGCAGCTAGGTCGTTGGTGGAGGTCTCGGCGATCTGGCGGGCGGCGGTCATGTCGCGCACGGCTTGGTCGAGGGCGGCGGTGCGTTCGGCGAGGGTTTTTTGGGTGTCGGCAAGCTGGTTGCCGAGAGTGGCGACTTTTTCGGCGGAGGAGGCGGTGGCCTCGGCCTGCGGGCGGAGGGCGGTGAGCTCCTTGTTGGCGGCATCGAGCTTGTCGGAGAGGGTGGCGCGTTCACCGTCGATGTTGGCGAGGGCTTTCTGGAGGCGGTCGATCTCGGCCTGGTTGAGCGTGTAGGTGCGGAGGGCGGCATCGAGCTTGGCGTCGGCGTCGATCTTGGATTTTTCGAGGTTGGCGAGGCGGGCGGTGGCGACCTCGGCTTCGGCAACGACGGGAGGGGCGGGCACGGTGGCGGCCTTGGCGTCGGCGAGTTGCCGGGCAAAGGTGTCGCGCTCGTGGGTGAGGGCGGTGACGCTGTCGGCAAGGTGGTCGCGGTCGGCCTTGAGAACGGCGATGCCGGTGACGGAGAGGCCGCCGCTGGCGGACTTGAGGGAAGAGAGTTCGTCCTGGGCGTCGGCGAGGGCTTTGGCGTTGGCGTTGAACTTGGAGCGGAGATCGGCAGCGGCGGGCGACTCGGCGGTGGCGGAGGACTTGGCGGCTTCCAACTCGCCGCGGAGACGGGCGGACTCGGAGGTGGCGTTTTCGAGCTGGGCGGCGAGCGAGAGGCGTTCGGCGCTGACTTTGTCGGCGGCGGACTTGAGGCTGGCGTTTTCGGATTCGGCGAGGCGCTGGGCGTTTTGGGCGGCGATCGCGGTTTTGTTGGCGTCGGCGAGGGCGGTTTGGAGGGAGAGGCGGTCGTTCTCGGCCTTGGTGAAGGCGGCGCGGAGCTGGTCGCGCTCGCGGCGGAGGAGATCGAGATCGGCGGGATTGGGGGCGGAGGCGGAGGGGGAGTCGAGGCGGGCTTGGAGAGCGGAGAGTTCCTTGTCCTTGTTGGCGAGGGCGGACTCGGTGATGGCGAGGCGTTTGTTGGCCTCGACCAGCTGGGAGGTGAGCGAGGTCTTGATGCGGTCGGCCTCCTTCCAAGAGGAGGCGAGTTCTTCGCTGAGTTGTTTTTTCTCGGCCTCGGCGGTGGGGTCTTGAACGGGCAGGATGGGCGATGCAGCGGAGATGGGGCTGTCGGCAAGGGCGGGTTCCGAGCGGGGCGCGGCGAGGAGTTTGTTGGCGGCGGCGAGCTGGGTGGGGGTCAGGGTGGCGGTGATGGTTTCGAGGGCCTTGCCGGTCGCGCCGTTGGTGGCGGCGACGTTGAGCCACACGTAGGCTTGCACGGGATCGTAGGCGGGACCGGTGCGGTCGGCGTAGGCGAGGCCGAGGTTGTATTGAGCGATGGCGTTGCCTTTTTCCGCCTTTGCGCGGAGTGACTCGATGTCGGACACGGTGAGGGCGAAGGCGGGGGAGACCAGCAGCAGGGCTAACAAAAAGCTGCGAATGGGAGTGGTGCGGGGGAGGCTTGGATGGTTCATGCCGATGCGGGAATGCGGGCACCATGGCAAAGCAAACGGCTTTTGCAAAGCGGCGATTTAGCCGTGTGAACACGACGCGCAGGCCGCTGGACGCAAAACCGTGCAAGCACGCCAAGGCAAGTCGCTTGACCTCCGAAATCCATCGAGTAGAAAACGCGTCCTGTCATGCACCCACCAACGTTGCATTCCGCCTGCCGCTGGTCCTTCGACTCGCGCAGACAACGGATCCCGTCCGTTGACGGCGGGCGATTTTTGGTTAGCACGTGAAACTCCCGCTTTTTTTCACTGTCCACTGATTCGCCAAATCTTCCGCTCCCATGAAATTCCTCCACCTCCTTGCGCTGCTCGGCATCCTGACGGCCCCGGCTTCAATTCCCGTTCACGCCCAATCCACAGTCACCACCGAGCGTGAGGTGGCCGCGCCCGCCACCAGAGTCGAAACCAAGACCTACATCAAGGACGGCAAAGCCGTCACCGAGCGCGTCGTCACCACCGTCCAGCAGGAGCGCGAGGCCGTTTCCAAGACCTACAAGGCCGCCGTCTTCGTTTCCAACCGCGCCGGCAAGGCCTACGACGACAAGGTCGCCTCGCTCGAAGACTACATCACCGGCCAAGTCACCGATGTTGGCATCTCCGTCATCAGCCGCGAAACCGCCGCCAACGCCGTTGCCCGTATCGACGGCGCCGCCGCCAACGCCACCGACACCGCGCTCGCGCAGGGCTCCTCCGCCGTCCGCCTCGCGCAGACGCTCGGCGCCGACTACCTGCTCCAAGTCACGCTCACCGGCTTCGACACCAGCGCCCGCAGCGTTGACGCTTACGGGGTGCAGGCGGTGAACGTGACCGACACCGCGCGCGTCACCTACAAGATTCTCGACGGCCAGACCGGCGCCAGCCTCACCGCCGACACCGTGAAAGTTTCCAAGCTCGTCCAACAGAGCGAGACCTCCGCGTCAGCCCAGGCCGACGTGCTCGACGAACTGCTCGCCGACGCCTCCAAGAAAGTCGCCGCCAGCCTCAAGACCCGCATCGACGCCGGCCGCATCGCCGCACCGATCGCCGCGCAGGGCCTCGTCACCGTCACGATCCAGACCGAGGCGGCCGACCTCACCATTCCCGATGTGCGCATCGGCGTTGAAAACACCGTCAGCATTTCCGAGAGCAAGATCAGAGTCTCGCCCCTCTCCGTCACCGTCGAGGTGGACGGCGTCGCGGTCGGTTCCGCGCCCGGCGAGATCACCGTCAAGCCCGGTCTGAGCAAACTCCGCGTCACTCGCGAGGGCTTCAAGCCTTGGGAGCGCACGGTCAACTTCATCAAGGGCCAGAAGCTCACCGTCGCGCTCGAGTTGAGCGACGAAGGCTACGCCCGCTGGAAGGATTCCACCGCCTTCCTCAACGGCCTCAAAAACGGCGCCAAGCTCACCGACGGCGAGGTCAAGGTCCTCGAAGGCAAAGCAAAGTCCCTCGAACAAAGCGGCTTCAAGGTCAACACCACCGCCGCCCCCGCCGTCACCGTGAACAACATCGACCGCGCCCTTTTTGGTCCCGACTCGGCCATTCCGGACCGCAAATAACCCTCCTCGTTTTCCCGTCCATGAAACTTCTCAAAATCATTTCCCTCCTCGCCCTCGGCGCCGTTTTCACCGGCTCGGTGATCGCCCAAGAAGCCCCCGCCAAGAAGAAACTCGCCGTCACTAAGATCGCGCCGACCGAGTCCGTGAAGGCCCGCATGGCCAAGCAGGGCGTCGGCCTCTCGCTTTCCAGCGTGCTCGATGCGCTCGATTCGCAGGTTTACGACCGCGTGCTCAACACGAAACGCTTCGAGATTCTCGAGCGCTCCGACGCCGACGCGCTTGCCAAGGAGACCCAGGCGGCCGGCAACGCCATGCAGTTCCAGCAGGCCGATTACATCCTCACCATCCGCGTGGACGGCTTCAACGACCGTATGGAGACGCGCACGCTCGCCGCCCTCGGTAAGACCGTCACCGCCCGCGTGATCGAGCTCTCCGCCGTCGCCAAGATCACCGAGGTCGCCACCCAGCGCGCCGTCGCCAGCACCAACTTCCAAGTCTCGCGCCGCCAGGCCGACCAGCTTTCCGGCAACACCACCGAGAAGGTCGGCGAGTCCAGCGACGTGCTCCTCACCGATATCACCCGCGAGATGGCCCAGAAGATCGCCTCGCGCGTCGCCGACGCCATTTTCCCCGCGCGCGTTATCGGCAAGCGCGACAAAGTCGTCACGATCAACCGCAACGACACCTCCGGCATCAAGGTCGGCCAGATCTGGGAGGTGTTCACCCTCGGCGACGAGCTCGTCGATCCCGACACGGGCGACAAAACCCGCGAGGAAATCAGCGTCGGCACCGTGAAGGTCGCCCGCGTCACGCCGCAGAATTCGCAGGCCGACATCCTCACCGACACCGGCATCGACCGCCTCGCCATCGTCCGCCTGAAAGAAGACGTTCCCGACCAGGCCGCCGAATAAGTTTTCCCGCCGAAGCCGCCCCTTGTCCAGGGGGCGGCTTTCCTGTTTTCCAGTTCCGCTGCAGCCAACAACTCCTGAATGAAATCCACATCCCTTCTTCGCACGTCGGGGCGCTCACTCGCCCTTTTTCTCGGCGGCGCCTCGCTACTTTTCGCCCTAACCGGCTGCCAGACCTACCAGCAGCAGTCGGCCTCGCTCTCGACTTCGTTTCACAACAGCAACATCGCCGCCGCAGTGGCCGACGTTGACAAGGAAGCCAAGGACCACGAGGGCGGTAAAGACGAGATCCTATGGAAGCTCGAGCAAGGCGCCACGCTCCGCACCGCCGCGCTCACCGATCCTTCGCAATTGCCCCCGCCCCCGGTCGTCATCCCGAAGGATCCCGCCACGCCTCCTCCACCCCCGCCCACCCCGGCCGAGATCACCGCCGACTACGCCAAGCGCTCCATCGCCGCCTTCGACCAAGCCGAGGAAAAGGTGAACTACTGGGAGGAACAGGCAAAGATCAAGGTCAGCTCCGAGGCCCTCGCAGTCGTCACCAACCTCGCCAACATCCCCTACCGCGGCCGCACCTACGACAAGGTGATGCTCGATACCTACAACACCCTCAACTACCTCCAGCTCGGCCAGATCGATTCCGCGCGCGTCTCCCTTAATCGCGCCCTCCAGCGCCAGCGCGACGCCGTCGAGCTCAACCAGAAACGCATCGCCGAGGCCCAGGAGGAGGCCGCCCAGGCCCGCGAAGGCAAGGTCAAGGACGAGAAGGGCAAGAGCGCCTCCTACGATGTGGACAAGGCCCAGGCCGATCCCAAGACCGGCCCCGCCCTCTCCGCCGCCCTCGCCGAATCCACCGCCCCCATCAAGGCCTACGGCGACTACGTGAATCCTTTCGCGGTGTTCCTCGACGGCCTCTTCTTCACCGTGCGCGGCGAGAACGGCTCCGACTGGGAACGCGGCCGCAAATCCTTCGAGCGCCTCGCCTCCCTCGTGCCCGAAAACCCCTACGTCGTCGCCGACCGCGATCTTGGTGCCGCCGCCGCCGAGGGTAAGGCCCCCGAAGGCATCACCTACGTGATCTTCGAAACCGGCACCGGCCCCTACCGTGACCAGCTCCGCATCGACATCCCCACCTTCATCGTGACCAGCCGCCTCGCCTACGTCGGCGCCGCCTTCCCCAAGTTGAAGTTCAACGGAGACTACCTCGCCACCCTCGCGGTCGGCACCTCCGCCGGCGGCCCCACGGTCAACACCGCCACCGTCGCCAACATCGACAGCGTCGTCGCCAACGACTTCAAAAACGAGTGGCCCACCACCCTTACCAAAACCCTCATCGCCACCGCCACCAAGGCCATCGTCCAGGCCATCGTGCAGAAACAGATGAGCGACCAGAACGCCGCGCTCGGCTTCCTCGGCGGCCTCGCCATGACCGCCGTCAACGCCTCCACCAACATCGCCGACACCCGCACCTGGCTCACCTTGCCCAAGGAGTTCCAATACGCCCGCCTCGCCACCCCGGCCGACCGCAAGCTCACCCTCACCGCCGGCACCCAGACCAAGACAATTACTTTGGACCCCGGCGCCGTTAATGTTGTCTACGTGAAGAGCGTCTCCACCACCTCTCCGCTCCTCGTCTCCCAGATCATCCTTAAATGAAAACCTCCCACCGTCTCCTCGCCGGCCCCGTGCTGGCCGCCGCCCTGCTCGCCCTCCTCCCGGGCTGCGCCACCAACGTCAACACCGTCGAACGCGCCCAGCCCCAGGCCACGCCCCACTACGTCTCCGACAAACGCGTCGTCACCGACAACACCCTCGCCCGCACCATCCGCGTCAACTCCATCAACCAGGCCACCGTCTCCGGCGAGCTCCTCAAAATTCAGGCCGAAGTCGAAAACCTCAAAAGCGACCTCCGCGCCGTCCGCTACAAATTCGAGTGGATCGACCGCGACGGCATGGCGGTGAACTCCCCCACCGACGGCTGGAAAATCCTCAACTTCTCCGGTCGCGAGACCCTCCGCATTTCCACCGTCGCCACCTCCCCCGCCGCAGTCGATTTCGTCCTCAAATTCAGCGAACTCAAATAATCTCCACCCATGACCACACTCCGCCTTAAGACCCTCCTCCTCGCCGGCGTCCTTGCGCCCGCGACCTTCCTCATCACCGGCTGTCAGACGACCTCCGAGACCCGCACCATCGATGCCACCGGCCCGCAGGCCCTGAAC
>JANXRL010000135.1 GCA_025352985.1 Verrucomicrobiota bacterium | reverse complement strand
GGCGCTCTTCCGCCGCCGCCAGTCCATCGATGTCGGTGAACTCAACGCGCTGAAAAACTGACGCCATGACGCCCACCTGCATCGCTCTTATTACCCTGCTCACGCCGCTCGTCTCCGCGGCGATCATCGCGCTTTTCCTGCGCAAACAGGGCGCGCTGGCCTCGACCGTTTCCGTGGTCGCCGCCGCCGTGGTCGCCGCCGGCGCACTCATGCTCGCCTTCGGCGGGCATCGCGAAGCCGCCGTCAACGCATCTGTCGAGTGGCTGAAGCTCGGCGACTTCACCCTGTCGCTCGGCATCAAGTTCGATGATCTCGCGGCGCTCATGCTCTCGATCGTCGGCGTGGTCGGTCTCGCCGTCCATGTCTTCTCGCTCGGCTACATGCACGATGACGCCTCGAAGGCCCGCTTCTTCGGCGGCCTCTCGATCTTCATGTTCTCCATGATCGGCATCGTGCTCGCCGACAACCTTCTGATGATTTTTATCTTCTGGGAGCTCGTGGGTTTCAGCTCTTACGTCCTCATTAATCACTATCACGAAAAAGCGTCCGCCTCTGACGCGTCGAAGAAAGCCTTTATCGTCAACCGCGTGGGCGACTTCGGTTTCCTCCTCGGCATCGTGATGTGCTACTGGTCCAACGGCACCGTCAACCTCACCGAGCTCGGGCATTTCGGCGAAACCCACTCCCTCGTTTACAGCCGCCTCATCCCGCTGCTCCTGTTCTGCGGCGCCATCGGCAAATCCGCCCAGATGCCATTGCAGGTCTGGTTGCCTGACGCGATGGAAGGCCCGACGCCCGTTTCCGCCCTCATCCATGCAGCGACGATGGTTGCCGCCGGTATTTACATGCTCTGCCGCATTCAGGTGCTGATGCTGCCGGATGCGCTGACCGTTATCATGTGGGTTGGCGCGATCACCGCCCTTTACGCCGCCCTTTGTGCGATCACTCAAAGTGACATCAAGAAAGTCCTCGCTTACTCCACGCTCTCGCAGCTCGGCTACATGGTCGCGGCCTTCGGCCTCGGCTCCCTCGAACTAGTTCCATCGGGCAAGGAGGGAACGCTTGTGGTGATCACCGCCGGCGTCGGCGCCGCGATGTTCCACCTCACAACCCACGCGTTCTTCAAGGCGCTGCTCTTCCTCGGCTCCGGCTCCGTGATCCACGGCTGTCACCACGAGCAGGATATTTTCAAAATGGGCGGCCTTAAGAAGAAGATGCCGTTTACCTTCATTACCTTCACGATCGGCGTCGCCGCGATCTGCGGCCTGCCGTTCCTCTCTGGTTTCTTCTCCAAGGACGCGATCCTTCACCTCGCCCAGGAGAAAAACACCGCCGTCTTCGCGATCCTTGCGCTCACCGCCGTTCTCACCGCCTTCTACATGGTTCGTATGTGGAAACTGACCTTCCTGGGCCAGCCTCGTAGCCATGAAGCCGAGCACGCCCACGAGGGCGGCCTGTCCATGACCGCCCCGCTTTTCGTGCTCGCGGTGCTGGCTCTCGTCGGCGGTTACGCCGGGCATTTCTTCAATATCTACGGGCACGCCTTCGATGGCGTATGGTCGCAGATTCCCTTTGCCGAAGGGGCAGAGCCTTATATCACGAGCATCGCCATCCTCGTGGTGGGTGCCGGCGCCGCGCTCTTTTTCTACAAGTCCGCCACATCCGACACGCTTGAGGAAAAAGCTCCCGCCGTTTTCGGATTCCTATCCGTGGTCAAGGCCTCGCCCGACGCCCTCTACGACTGGTATGTCGCCAAGGTCCAGCAGCGCTTCGCGATGCTCCTCGAGTTTATCGAGCGCATTTTCCTCTCCGGCCTCATCATCCGCGGCATCGTCTCCGGAACGGTCGGCCTCATCGGCATCGGCGCGCGTGCGCTCCATGTCGGCAGCCTGCACGCCTATGTTTACTGGTTCCTCTTCGGCTCCGCCCTCCTCTGGGCCTACGCCGCCGGATGGCTTTTCTAAAACGATTTCGTGATGAACTCCCTGCCTGTTGACCTTCTTCTTTTGTCCATCGCGACGCCTCTGGTCGCCGCTCTGGCGATCTCGCTTGGCGCGCCACTGCGTCTCGCCAAAGGCATCGCCACCGTGGCCTTTGCGGTGCCCGCACTCATCGCGCTCTTTCTCTGGAGCCGTTTCTCGGGCGAGACGCAGCACGCCACCTACGCCTTCTACACGGTTTACAACACCGGGTTGCAGGCTATCGGCATCCATCTCTCGCTTGGATTGAACGGCATTTCCCTACCGCTCTTCGTGCTCGCGGGTGTTGTCGGTCTGGCCGCCGGTCTCTACGCGATCCAGTCCAACGCCGAGCGTCTCAAGACCTACCTCGTCCTCCTGCTCGTCATGCAGGGTGGCCTGATGGGCGTCTTCGCCAGCGTGGATATCTTCTTCTTCTACTTCTTCCACGAACTCGCGCTCATCCCGACTTTTATCATGGTCGGCATCTGGGGTGGCAAGGACCGCAATTACGCGGCCATGAAAATGACCATCTATCTCACGGCCGGCGCGATGCTTTCGCTGATCGGTCTGATCGCCCTCTACCACAAGAGCGGCGCCAACAGTTTCGATCTTATTACTCTTCGCGAGGCGCTGCTGGCCCACGGCCTGAAGGCCGGCGTGCAGAACTACATCTTCGGCCTGCTGATGTTTGGCTTCGGCATTCTGGTGTCGCTCTGGCCGTTCCACACGTGGGCGCCGCTCGGTTACGGCGCAGCCCCCAGCTCCGCCGCCATGCTCCACGCGGGCGTGCTCAAGAAATTCGGCCTCTACGGCCTCGTCCAGATCGCCCTCCCGCTGCTTCCTTTGGGCGTGATCGAGTGGGCTCGTCCCCTCGCGATCCTCGCGGTCGTCGGCAATCTTCTCGTCATCGGCTTCATCACCATCGCCCAGCGCGACCTTAAGCAGATGGTCGGTTACAGCTCGGTCATGCACATGGGCTATGCCTTCCTCGGTCTCACGACCTTTGCCGCCGCCGGCACCTTCGGTATCGGCGGTGTGGTCCTGATGATGGTGGCGCACGGTTTCTCCGTTGCCCTGCTGTTCCTTCTATCGACCAGTGTTTATCACCGCACCCAGACCTTCGACATGACGGAAATGGGCGGCCTCGCGCAAAAGGCCCCGGTTATGTCGGCCTTCTTCGTCGCCGCCACCATGGCCAGCATCGGTCTCCCCGGCTTCGCCAACTTCTGGGGCGAGCTCACGATCTTCTTCGCCGCGTGGAAATTCAGCCCGCTCCTGACCACCTTGGCGGTCACCGGCGTGGTTGTCTCCGCGGTCTACGGACTGCGTTCGGTCGCCCGCGTGTTCTTCGGACCGCAGTCCGAGGCGTTCGCCAAGGTCGCCGCCGAAAAGCCCGTCACCGACCTGACCTGCTGCGAGAAACTGCCCGCGCTGATCCTCCTTGCCGCGCTCCTTTTCGTCGGTTTCTGGCCCAAGTCGATTTCCACTCCGCTTAACTCCGCGCTCGAGGCCATCTATCACCCGCCCGCCGCTGTCCTGGCTCCCGCCGAGACCGCCAAATAACCCGCTTACGTTTCCCGCGATGCCGCAACTAGACCTTCTCAAAGCCGCCGCCGAATCCAACCACTGGACGGCGATTCTGCCCGAGCTTCTGCTTGGCTGCCTCGCCCTGTTCCTGCTCGCGCTCGAACTCGTCCTTCCCAAAAAGCAGCATGGCGTCATCCCGGCCGTGGCGATCATCGGACAGATCGGCATTCTCCTCGGTCTGCTCCTCAGGCTTTATCCCTCTTTTAACGGTCAATACACGTTCAGCGGGCTCCTTCACCACACCTCCGGTGGTGAGTTCATGCGGGCGTTCTTCCTGCTTTCTTCGACCTTTGTCTGCGTGCTCGGCACCATCGCCCTCGCCAAGCAGAAGATGCCCCGCATCGAGTTCTTCAATATCGTGCTCGTTGTCTCCGCCGCGATGATGCTCCTCGCGCAGAGTAACAACTTCATCCTCCTCTTCGTCTCGCTGGAGACAGTGACGGTCGGATTCTACGTCCTCGTCAGTTACTTCCGCACCAACCCGCTTTCGCTTGAGGCCGGCCTCAAATATCTGATCACCGGAGCCCTCAGCTCCGGCCTGCTCCTCTTCGGTATCGTCCTCCTCTACGGAGTCGCGGGCAACCCGACCCTCCCCGGCTCCTCTGCGAATTCGATGGATTTCACCGCGCTGCACACCTTCCTCGCGGCCAATCCCAACAACTTCCTCGCCGCCCTCGGCATTGTCCTCGTGCTCTCCGGCGTAGCCTTCAAGATTGGCGCCGTTCCCTTCCAAATCTGGATTCCCGATGTTTACCAAGGGGCGCCCACGCCCGTGACCGCGTTTCTCGCCGTCGCTTCTAAGGCCGCCGGTTTTTCGATCCTCCTCGCACTCATGGGCGTGTTCGCCCCCTACAAGCACCTGACCGTCACCGTGCTCTCGCTGATGGCGATGGCGACGATCCTCTTCGGCAACCTCGCCGCGCTTACTCAGCATAACGTTAAGCGCCTCATCGGCCTCTCTGGTGTTTCCCATGCCGGTTACCTGCTCATCGGCGTCGTGGCCGCCTCCGTGTTGCCAGCCAACCTCGCCGGTCAGGCTGTGGGCGCGATCTACTTTTACCTTTTCGCCTACCTGCTCGCCTCGTTCGCGGTGTTTGGCGTGATGACCCATCTCGCCGGTGGCGACGATTCCGATCAGGAACTCGAACACTACTCGGATCTTGGCAAAACCCATCCCTTCCTCGGCGCGGTGCTGGCGATCGGCCTCGGTTCGCTCGCGGGCATTCCTCCGCTCGCCGGCTTCATGGGCAAACTTCTCATTTTTGTCGCCGCTTTCAAGGCAGGCCTTCACGGACTGTTGATCGTCGCCATCATCGGCGTGGTCATTTCAATTTACTACTACTTTGGCTGGATCAAGGCCGCCTTCTTTGAGACCTGGCGTGCGCCGTTGCTCGAAGGCGAAACTGATCCCCGTCCCGTCCGCACCTCCGTCGGTCTCGCCGCCGGAGTCATGCTCGCCTCGCTGGCCCTCGCCACAGTAGTCCTTGGATTTTACCAGGGCGGACTCGGTGTGTGGCTGCTCAACCGGTAGGGCCCGTTTACGTGGTCCGTCCCTACCTGAATATCACTTCAGGGAAAATGTGGCCGCCACGGTGGTGGTGATGGTTTTTTCCAGCGAGGAGGAGTCGTTGTTTCCCTCCCAACTGGTGGCGCTGGAGTAGAGCGGGTTGATCTGCACCACGCCGACCTTGGCCGAGCGCAGTTCCTTGAGGGTGCGGTCGCCTTGGGTGGCGATCTGCTCGGCGCGGTTGCGGGCGTCCTTGGTGGCCTCGGCCATCATCTCGACCTTGGCTTCGCCGGCTTTGGTATAAATAAAGTCGATGCCCTCGGATGAGAGCGTGACTCCTTGTTCGATCAGTTGGGCGGCGTTGCCGGCGAGCTTGGGCAGCGCGTCCACGTCGGACGAGCGCACCTCGATGCCTTGCGTGATGCGGTAGCCGACGCGACGGGCGACCTCACCGTCCTCGGTCTTGGCGCGTTCGACGACGGGGGAAACCTGCACGGGTTTGAACAAGTAGGTTTTTTGACCTGCGGCACTGAGAAAACTTTCGACCTTGGAGGAATCGCTTTTGAGCTGCTTGTGAGCGTCGAGCAACGAGGGAGCCTCGGTCGAAAAGCTTGCGTGCCAGACAGCGAGATCGGAGCGCACGTCCTTGCGGGCGGAACCGGTGACGCTGACGACTTGGGATTCGCTGATGCGTGTCCAGGCACCGGCGACAACGAGGGCGGCAAAACAAAGGGAAGCGGCCATGAAAAGGCCGGCGAGCATGCCAAAGAGATGGGGACGGGAGGCGGTCATAAAAGGTAGGAATTTATTCACGGGGAGTTCTCCGCGTTGTCACACGGAAACAATTCACAATTTTCTAAAAACTGGAAACCAAGCGGTTATGTATATTTTAGTCGTTGGACGAAAATAACCGATTTTTTTTGAGCGTTTTGCAGATGGCCGCGTCTATCCCCATGTAGTCAGTTTTATGTTTTGTAGTTCTTAGGTTTGCTTGGTGTCAGGTCACAGAAGCCGTCTCCCACATGAGGCGGCTTTTGTATTTTTGGGGGTGTGGCGGATGTAAATAATAGGGGCTAACTGGCACATGTGAGAGCGGGTTGCGAAAACATCACCAAGAGGGGAACAACATTCGCCCCGATTGGGCGTCTCAAAATATGCTATGAAAAAGACTCTCTTGGTTATGGTCGCGCTTCTGGCCGGGGCCGTTTCCGCCCAGGCGCAAATTTATACTTCGGGGACTGCGCAAGGCGCGGTTCTCGGCGGTGTTGCCGGTGCCATCATCGGCAACAATTCCGGCGGGCGTCATGCGCCCGAGGGCGCGTTGATCGGCGCGATTGCCGGGGCTTTGCTCGGCAATGCTGCGGATAACAGCCGCACGCGCACCGTTTATGTGCAATCAGCTCCGCCGCCCTGCACGCCGCCGCCGCAGGTGGTCTACGTGCAGACGCCGGCTCCTCAGCAGCAGGTCGTCGTTTATCAGCAGGTGCCTCAGCAAGTCGTCTATGTGCAGCAGCCGCAGACGGTCATTTATGTCGATGCTTGGGGGCGTCCGCTGTATTCCTGCGGCGGTTACGGCCATCGCGAGGGCTACGGCTACGGTTGGCGGCGATAAGCGCAACCGCGATTGATTTGGTTCTGTGAGCCGCGTCTCCTTCGGGCGGCGCGGCTTTTTTATTGATGGACTGAAACTGTCTTCGGCTTGGACGTAGGAGCCCATTTATGGGCGATGATTTGGCTTAAACCAAGGGTTCACGATTCGCCCATAAATGGGCTCCTACGCCGGAATTAAACTGATGGCTGGGCCGACCAGGCTTTGTAGCCGCCGTGCAGGCTGAGCGCGGAGGTGAAACCGTGGCGGGCGCGGAGGACGGGCAACGCCTTGAGGCTGCGCACGCCGCCGGCGCAGTAAACGACCGTGGGGCGCTGCGGGTCGAGCGAGGCGAGGGCGGCGCGGGCGGTGTCGGTTTCGAGCGTGCCGAGCGGAGCGTGGGCGGAAGGCTGGATGGCACCGAGGGCGCGTTCCCAGTCTTCGCGGACGTCGATGAGTTGCACGGAGGAGAGGCGGGCGCGGAGTTCGTCGGCGGAGAGTTCGTCGGGATTGGTGGAAGCCTCGGCGGCGGAGGGGACGGCGCAGGTTTCACCGTAGCCGTCTGGCGGGAGTTCGGTGATGGCGCGGCTCGCGGAATCGGCGGAGAAGCGCAGGGTGCGCGAGGTCATCGTGAGCGAATTCCAAAGAAGGAGGCGGCCGGAGAGCGGTTCGCCGAGGCCGGTGAGGAGCTTGATGGCTTCGGTGGCTTGGATGGTGCCGATGAGGCCGGGGAGGACGCCGAGGACGCCCGCTTCGGCGCAGTTGGGCACGGTGCCGAGCGCGGGAGGTTCGGGAAAGAGGCAGCGGTAGGTGGGGCCGTGGTTAAAATTGAAAACGGAGGCTTGTCCCTCGAAGCCTTGGATCGCGCCGTAAACGAGCGGACGGTTGGCGAGGACGCAGGCGTCGTTGACGAGGTAGCGCGTGGAGAAATTGTCGGAGCCATCGAGGACGACGTCGTGCGCGGCGACGAGAGCGAGGGCGTTGTCGCGGGTGAAGCGGGCGACGAGGGGCGTGATGTCGAGGAGCGGATTGAGCGCGAGGAGACGGGCGGCGGCGGCCTTGGCTTTGGGAAGGCCGGTGTCGGCGGTGGTGTAGAGGACCTGGCGCTGGAGGTTGGAGACATCGACGGTGTCGGCATCGATGATGGTGATGCGGCCGACGCCGGCGGCGGTGAGGTAGAGGAGGGCGGGGCAGCCGAGCCCGCCGGCGCCGATGACGAGGACGGAGCCGCGTTTCAGCGCAGCCTGCGCCTCGGGCCCGAAGCCGGAGAGCGACAGGTGGCGCTGGTAGCGGGAAAGTTCGTCGGCGGAAAAAGGCATCGGACCAAGGTCAGCAAAAGGGGGGCAGTTCGCAAGAGTTCAGACCATGATACCGATTCGATCCGGTTGGGTCACAGAGCCGAGCCGGAGTTCCGACACAGAGGGCACAGAGCGAGTTCCGGTTGTCGGTTGACCGGTTCAGATGTGTCCCGCTTCACGTTGCTTGATGACAAACTCGCCTGGGCTTCGCACAGCCAAACCGTAAACCTGCGAGCCGATCACTTTTTGAAAGTCCGCCTCGTCCAGCGTCAGCAGCATGTCGGCCTCGGCACCAAGTGCGGAAAGTAGCACCGGACGATCCTTGGTCTTGGGGAAAACCAGCACCTGGTCGTAGGTCAACTCCACGGGAACGAGGGTCAATTGCGGCAACAGGGATGCCCGCCAATACGACGCAGCCTCCGAACCCAGCTTGCGCACATTGCGATTCGTTTCCTCCACGCAGTAGGGCGACGTCAGCAACCGCCACCGCTGCGCCTCGGCCTGCGCAAAAACGAAGCGTGAAGCGCCTTTGGACGAACCGGCGGCGGCCAGGAGCACGCTCGTGTCGAGAAACAGCTTCACGCTCCGGACTTGGGCTTCGGGGTGCGCTCAAAGGCGGTCATTTCGGCCTCATCTTTGACGAGCCACTGGGCGAGTTTCTCCTTGGGGATGTCGCGCACGGGGATGGCGGCGGCGGCTTGGAGGAAAAGCCCGCCGTCCCGTTCTTCGACGATGACCAGCGGGGATTCGATCCCCTCCAAGCCGAGTTTGCGACGGAGGGACGGCGGCAACGTGAGCGCGCCGCGTTTGCTGACAGGAAGGGTGAGTGCCATGCCGCAATACTGCATTGCCGCAATACGTAAGGCAAGCCTGCGACTACGTTTCCGATAGCGGGCATAAAGTAGCCTGAAATAAGCAAGTTCGGCAGTTTTCGCCTCGCGCACGGGCAAGAACATGGCGAACAGATTTGCCAGCATGAACTCCGGCCTAGTTTGCCCGCTGTGCTCCCGGATCACGGTCGCAGCCGCCGCGTCTGGCTCAGGCTTTTCCCCCTACGTTTAATGCCTTATGCCACAATAAAATAACGTATAAAAGACGGCCGTATCCGGCTTAATCATCAGCATTCTGAAAAGCGTAAACCCCTAAAAGCTAGAGCCTATGATTCACGGAAGTTTAATCGAAATAGCGCCAATCAAAGACTCAAATGCACGATAAGATCACAGCCGTAAAAACATACGGCATTGAGGAGTCAGATATCGAAGGGGTGATGAAGGCCTTGAAAAACCATGACGATATGCATCATCAATGTGTGGATATCGTTTTTACGGGGCCGATGAATGCAACGGTTCACTGTTATTGGCATAAGCCCGTAAGGATTACCGGTGACGGCACGACGTATTACATGGTCTTTTATGCTGGAGTGTGGTCGGTGACTGGCCCGAAGCCTGGTTTTACTTTATAGGTTAAATATGAAAACTTTTCTGACCGCCATGTGGAGAAACATCAAGACGCCGACGGCGGCGGTGTTGGCTATTTGTTTCATGCTCTTCCTGATCGAGCGCCAGCTCGCGGCTATCCGGTTCGAGGCCGTGCTTGCAAACAACGTGCTGGGCTATGACGACCACATGCGCGATCTTGTTCGCAGTCGGGGAGACGGAAGATTTGCAAAAGCTGTGGCGGAGCAAACCAAGTTTTACGAAGCCATCAACTCGATAG
>JANXRL010000104.1 GCA_025352985.1 Verrucomicrobiota bacterium | reverse complement strand
GCTACGGCGGTAACGCGCTGCTGGGCAAAAAATGTTTCGCCCTGCGCATCGCCTCCAACATGGCGCGCGACGAAGGCTGGATGGCCGAGCATATGCTCATCCTCGGCGTTGAGGATCCGAAGGGCGAGAAGACCTACGTCGCCGCCGCGTTCCCCTCGGCTTGCGGTAAGACCAACTTCGCCATGCTCATCCCGCCGAAGCCGCTCCTCGACAAGGGCTGGAAGGTCTGGACCGTCGGCGACGACATCGCGTGGATAAAACCCGATGTGAACGGACGCCTCCACGCCATCAATCCCGAGGCCGGCTTCTTCGGCGTCGCCCCCGGCACCTCGGACAAGACCAATCCCAACGCGATGGCCTCACTCGCTAAGAACACCATTTTCACCAACGTGGGCCTCACGCCCGACGGCGGCGTTTGGTGGGAGGGCATGACCGACGCGCCTCCCGCGGAACTCATCGACTGGCAGGGCAACACGTGGACGCCTGCCATCGCCAAGGAAACCGGCGCCAAGGCCGCGCACCCCAACGCGCGTTTCACCGCTTCCGCCTCGCAGTGTCCGACTATCGATCCCGCCTGGGAAAATCCCGAGGGCGTGCCGATTTCGGCCATCATCTTCGGCGGCCGCCGCGCCACCACCATGCCGCTCGTCTATCAGGCCTTCAACTGGACTTCCGGCGTTTACACTGGCGCCACGATGGGTTCCGAGATGACTGCGGCTGCCGCCGGGACCATCGGCAAAGTCCGCCGCGATCCCTTCGCCATGCTGCCGTTCTGCGGCTACCACATGGGAGACTATTTCCGCCACTGGATCATGATGCAGAAGACGCTTAGCGAGACTCCGCGCATCTTCCACGTGAACTGGTTCCGGAAGGACGCCGCGGGCAAGTTCATCTGGCCCGGCTTCGGCGATAACATGCGCATCCTGAAATGGATCGTGGACCGCGCCCGTGGCCGTGCCCTATCGAAGGAGACGCCCATCGGCTGGCAGCCCCGCTACGACGACATCGACTGGACCGGCTGCGACTTCTCCCGCGACCAGTTCGACGATCTCCAAGCGGTGGATCGCAAGGCCTGGCGCGCAGAGGTCATGGGGCACGAGGAGCTTTTCCTCGATCTTCATGATCACTTGCCAAAGGAAATGATCTATGAGCGGGAGCTCCTGATCTGCCGCCTGTAACCGGCCCCACCCACACTTAGCGCGCGTCAAGTGGGGCGTGTGCGTCTGGACGAGCGCCGCCGGACGGACCATAGGATCTGTCCGGCATTTCTTTTTTAAACCCGCGGCGAGACGGCCTCAGTGCATGTTTTTCTCGATCGCGTCATAGAGCGCGCGCGAGTTGGCCTTGCTGCCGGCCGTGCCCCAGCGGATCTTCAGCAGCGTTTGCTTGCTGTTGATTTCCTTGATGGTGATGTAAACTTTTTTGTCGTCGCGGGAGCGCGCGGCGAGTTGAGCTTCAAAGGTGAAGAGTTCTCCCTTGGTCTGGTAGAGGTCGAGTTCCTTGAGCGCTTTCTGCGTGGCGTTGTAGGCGGCGGCCGCGGTCGAGTTCAGCACCATCTCGAAGCCGCCGAATTGGTAAACCGCCTGGGTATCACCGCTGTCATCCAAATTGACCGTGCTGCAGCCGGTGAACATGACGGTGGCGGTCAGAATGAGAATGGCGGAGAAAGAAGGGAGGGGTGTTTTCATGTGTGTGAAGGCTATTAAACTTGGACCTTAGTCTTGCGGCTTCGCCTGTCACCGTGAAAACGCGGCCGAATGACTTTCCGGGCTGTGTTTGCCGCTGCTGCCTGTGCCCGGGGTGGGTGTTGACCCCTGTTGCATCGGGCGGGGTTGCGTTGGGCGGCATTGCGGGTAGGGTTTTTCCATGAAAGCGAACGACGCTCACTCATCAATTTCGCCGTTTAACACGCCGGCGATCATGAAAGCGCGGGCGCTTTTTGTGATGCAGTTTATAGCGATGATCGGATGCTTGGCCTGCGCCGAGGCGGCGTTGGCGGAGCAAGCTTGGCGCTTGCTTGTGCCGAGCGTGCTGTGCCTCGCGTTGATGGTTTCCATCCGCTCCGTGCTCAAACGCACCGGTCAATGGGAGGTGTGTGTGAACGGCTTAAACCACGCCTACACTCGTCCGGAGCCGCTTCCGGGAGACGAGGTGGAAACCATGCGTTTGTTGGAACTCATAGACCGGCGTGCCGCGATCGAAAGCCGTCGGGGCGGTCCGGAGTTTGAGCCATGGGCGCTTCAAGAGGTGAGGCACGAGATAAACGAACTCGTGAAGGCAAAGCCGTCGCTGGCGGAGCTTCTTGATGACGAGAATTGAGCCGGACCTCCTTGTCCTTTTCAGAGAAAATCCAGCAGGACTTCTTCGCGATTTTGATCGAGACGGAGATCGGGAAAGCCGCTTTGGGGAGCGGTCGATCCCAGCGGACGACGTGAGCGCGCCGGCCAATGAGAAGGATGGGAAGCGGTCAGGCCGTCGGTTATCACGACGTTACTGACGGCGATTTCGCCGACGCCTCGCAATGCGATGCGGAGCGGGCGCGAGGGATCGTCGATGGAGATGGAAAACTCGCGCCGGATGTTCGCGCGAGGGCGGGCGACCTGCGCGCGGAATTCGATGGTGAAGCGGGCGGCGAGCGTCGTCCACGTGCCGTCGGCGGCCTGTTGCTCGACGAGGATTTTTTGGAGCGCGGGCGCGAAGTTGTGGACGACGAAGGACAACTGCCAGCGTCCGTGGACGGGGGACGCGGCGAAGGCGTGCGCGGGTTTTTTGGCGACGGCGGCGAGCCAGCGTTTCCACGCGCGCAGGCGGACGTCGTCTTGGCGGAGGATGAGTTCGTTGGGTGAGATGATTTTGGGGTCGCGCGTGCGGCGCCACATCGCGCGGGCCGAAACACGGCCGGAGCGTAACTTTAATTCAAAAGTATCCAAATGGATGCGGGCCTTTGTCACGTAATACGTGACAAACTGGTTTTGGCCTTGGGCGTGGAGGAGGCGGAGTTTTTGGACGGTGCGGACGGCGGTGCGGAGGAAGGCTTCGCGGGCGGAGAGGTATGAATTAAAGGTGGCGCTGGCGGCGAAGGGGGCGGGGAGGTTTTTTTGTTTCGCGAGGCGGGTGAAGAAACGCGCGCCTCGGGCGGCGCGGGCGGGACCTTCGGGGCCGCCGGCGGCGTCCCAGCGGTCGTTGAGCTCCCATTTGGCGTAGCCGGTGAAGGCGTGGTCGTCGCAGCGAAGCGCGGCGCGGGCGGCCTCGCGGGCGCCGCTTTTGCCGAAGACGCGCTCGAAGCCTTTCGTCAACATGCCGACGTTGTCGTCGGTCTGCGGGTCGAGCCAGAGGCTGGCGGCGGCGGCATCGACCACGGTGGTCATTTCGAGGGCGAGGCGGTTGGGCTCCCACGAGGTCACGAGGAAGCCTTCGGCATGGGTCTGGCGGCAGCGTTTCCACCAGGAGCGAAGGTTGCCCAGGCGGTCGGCGAAAACGGGGAGCGGTTCGTAGCGGAAACTGCCGTTCATCGGGCAGCCCCAGTAAGCGATGCCTTGGGCGGCGAGGGCGGGGGCGAGGTCGCACTCGGCAAAGTTGAACAATTCGACGCGCGGGTGGCGGTTGAACGGATAATAATACCAGTCGTAGGCGACGAGGCCGCGCGGGAGCTGCGGGATGGCCTCGGGGATGAAGGCGAGCATGTCGGCCCAGATGCCCATGCGCAGGCCGCGCGGCTGGACGAGCGAGTGGAGGCGGCTGACGTAATTGGAAAAATGCGACGCGAGGCCGATGCGGGCGATCTCGGCGCGGGAGAGCGGGTGTTTGCCGAGATGAAAGGATTCGTCGAGGCCGACGTGGACTTTGCCTGCGGTGCAGAAGGGAGCCATGTCGCGGAGAAGTTTGTCGGCGACTTCGAGGGTGCGCGGGTGGAGCGGGCAAATCTGGCCGCGTTCGAGCGGGGTGCCGTCGGGGGCGCGGAGTTCGTTGAGGTCGCGCAGCTCCGGGGTTTTGACGAGATATTGGGTGTGGCCGAGGAGATTGACGATCGGGACGACCTTGATGCCGGCGCGGGTGGCGGTGGTGACGAGTTTCTCGAACTCGCGGGTCGTGTAGGCGTCGGCGCGGGCGACACCGGGCAGGCTGGGGTAGGCGACGGCGTCTTCGAGGTGGAGGTAGAGTTCGTTATAGCCCCAGTCGGCGTAGCGGGGGAGCTGCGTGAGGAGGAAGTCGAGGCGTTCGACTTGGCGGGCGAGGTCCCATTGGAAGGCGCGGATCATCTGGGCACAAAAAAGCCGGACTCGCGTCCGGCTTGGAAGATTAAACGAGGCGAAGCGGAGGCCGGCTCAGCCGCGTTTTTGGGCGATGAGGTGCTCGAGTTTCACGATGTCGGCCGAGAAGAGGCGGATGCCTTCGGCGGTCTTTTCGGTGGCCATGGCGTCTTCGTTCAGGGCAAAACGGAAGGCGGCTTCGTTGAACGTGACCT
>JANXRL010000098.1 GCA_025352985.1 Verrucomicrobiota bacterium | reverse complement strand
ATCATCGGAATCATGCCGCGCATCCTGCCGGCCCTGAAATCATCTCCCACGTCAAAGCCAATCCCGGAATTGCCTTGGGCGCTCTGACATCGGTCCTGCGACTGGATACCATTGCTCGTTTGCAGATGATCCCCGAGGTCTGGCGGCTGGTCGCGACGCATCACCTCAAGGTGGATTTCACGAAAATTTTGGATCAGTCGGCGAAACTGTATCCCGGCTCGGTATGAGGAGTCAGACACTTCCATGAGCATTCACGAAACCGACCCGCTGGCATCTGCCGAACCGGCCTCAACCCCCAGTGAGAACGAAGGGACGACCGCCGCCGCCGCTTCCAACGGGTGGGTAATCATCGAACCCGGTCGGTCGGCCATACCACGAGGGCATCGCAACCAGACGGAAACCGATCCTGAGATCGGCTCGGCCCGACTGGCCGGCCTCATGCCCTTTGCGCTGTCGCAGTTGGGCCGCCCCTACACGGTGTGGGATTTGTCCACGGGCAATCAGGTCGAACGCACCGAACGCCTCAGCCTGAAAGAACATGTCGGCGAACTCTCCGCCAAACTCGGCTGCGGTGCGGATTTCATCTACGACCGCGTCCGGCACATTTGTGAGACCGCTCCGGAAAACGTCCGTGTCTCCAGCTTTCTCAAAAAAGCAACGAAAGGGGGTAAATGCGGGTGCCGGTTAAAAGACAACAAGCCGGAGCTGTTTTGGAAGGCCATCGATCAGGTCTGTGTCGTCGATGGCCTGCGCCCTGGCCGTGAGCAGGCCATCAAGGCCATCCGCGCCTACCTTGCGGCCAATGGCTGGCAGGGGAAACTCCCGACGGACAAAACGCTCCGCAAGCACTCCAAGTCGGAGCGAATCATCAGAGCCAAGGCGGACAGCTACGAGCGTGACCACCTGTTCAGGGTCATTCAAAAACCCGCCGAATCCCTCGGGCTGATGTCGTTAGTCCAGCTCGATACCACGATGTTCACCAGTGAGGAAACGGATGTCTTGCGGGTGGTGAACGACCAAGGACAGGACATGGGGCCGGCGAATGTGATTTTCGGTCTGTTGGGGTCCAACCGGGGAATCTGGACGTTCCAGGCCTTTGTCGGCGCGGCCAACAGCTACTTGGCGGGCCTCAGCATCAAGCGAGGCCTGTTGTCCAAGGAGCCGCTGCTCCGTGAATACGGGATTGCCGGAGTGTATCCTTATAGCGGAAAGGTGGGCGAGATTCGTCACGACAACGGTTCGGAGTTCATCGCCCAGCATCTCCAGCGTGTCCTCAAGGACCTGGACATGGGCTTCAACGAGTCCTCGCCGGTGGGAACGCCGCACTACCGCGGTAAGGAAGAGCGCTTCAACCGCACCGCCCACAAATTATTCGACGCGTTTTTGGAGTCGGAGATCGGGAAACGCTACCTGCGCGAAGTGAAGGGGAGCCCAAAAGCTAAAGGCATCCGTCTTGTTGATTTGGACCGCGCGCTGCTGGAATGGATCGTCGTGGATTATCACAACCGCGGGCACAAAGGGCTTGGCGGAGACTCGCCCAACTCACGTTTTGAAAAACTGGCCGAAGGCCGAGACGGGTTGCCGGCATCGGGTCTGTCTACACCGCTGGCGCCGTCGGACGAACTCGATTGGGATTTCATGTGTGAGGATTACCGAGTGGTAAACCACCTGGGGATTTCCTGGGAAAACCGCGCTTATCGCACTCCTGAGCTACAGGCGTTGTTCGTCGTCAATAAACGTTCGTCCCTGCGGAGAGTGCCGTTCCGCTACAACCCCTATGGACTGAACGCGGTCTTCATCAAGGTGCCGGACGGGAAGGGCGGAGAAAAAATCATTCGGGTGCCGTGGGTGCCGGAGCTCGAAAAATACCCGATGACCGAAGAGGAGCTCCGTCAGGCGACCAATCCCTCCAAATGGGAATGGGACTTGATCTATTCGCGTTTACGCCAAGCCGGACATGCCGAACCCACCTCGGGGGTGGTCGAGGCCCTGTTCAACAAGCAGGAAGCTGAGGCGGAATCAGCCCGCAAACCGGGGGCACCCAAACGCAAGGACCGGATCACGGACAACCGCAACCGGGGAATGCGCCAACTCCATGGGGAAGAAAATCTGCCCGCAACAACAGCCAAACCGGAGCCGCCTCCGGAGGCCAAGACGAAGCCGGCCTACCGTCCCGTTTTTCTCCCTGTGACCGGAGGTCACGAAGATTATTAACCTATGAATACCATACCTTGTGCATCTGTTTCCACGGACATGGACCAAGAGCATCCGCATCTTCTGGCGGATACCGCGGCGCTGCTGGCCACACCCATCGAAGAACGCCTTCGCTGGATCAACACCGACCGCTTTATCCTGCATGACAAGGCCAAGCCGGTGTTGAGCGCGATGAAGGACATCTTTAATCGGCCCCCCTGCATCCGACCTCCTTGTCTTGCCGTCATCGGCAACAGCAACGAGGGAAAGACGGCCATCGCGAATCGCTTCCTGCGCGATATGGGCGGGGATCACACGAAGATTTTTGGCAACCACGATGAAATGCCGGTCGTGATGGTGGAAATGCCGCCGCGCGCCACCGAGCCGCGGGTGTGTCTGGCGATCGCCCGGGCTCTGGGTCTGGCGGGTTATGCGAATTCAAAATCACGGTTGGTGAGCGATCATGTTTACCGCGCGCTCGTCGCCAAAAAAGTCCGGATTTTGATCCTGATGGAATTCCATCATATTGAACCGTTGCCCAGGTGTGAGCGCCAGGTGGTCCTTGATATGGTCAAAGGCATCTCCAATCAGGGGGTGAGCGTGATCGCCGTCGGCACTGAAGAGGCCCGGATCATGTTGGCCGAAGATGAGCAGGTGGCCAATCGCATGAGGGTCATTCGCGTCAACAGCTTCACCCAAGGGGAGGATCTCATGAACTTCCTGCACTCGTTGGAGGCGTTTTATCCCCTCCCGAAACCGTCCGGGTTGGGGGAGAAGGCGATGATGAATCGCATTTACAGGAAAACGCTCGGCATCACGGGGGATGTGGTTTCGCAGTGCAACGCGGCGGCGGCTTGGGCCGTGCGCAACAACCGACCATGCATTGATGCCGAGGCCATGGAAAAGGCGCTGCTGCTGCCGAGTGCCTCGGTTGCCACCGTTGGATAACACCTATGCGTTCGTTTCTCATTTCTCCCCTGCGGCCGGCCGAGGATGAGACGCTGATGTCGTTTTTATCCAGAGTTCAGGTCGATGCGGAATACACCGACGAGGATATCCATCTGCTGGCGGCCGGGGTGCACCTTCAGGATTCGCGTGCGGCAGAACACCGCGATTTTGATTGGGCAAGCCTGTCCCGGTTCTTCAACGCATCCAAGGAAGAGCTTTGGGGGATGTCCGAACGGTCGTGGTTGTTTGGCCAAGCGGAGGGAAAGTGCCGCTCACAAGGCCATGCGCCATGGGCGCGTGAACCTGGCTATGGCGCCCATTGCCCCTGTTGCCTGCGGGAATCAGGGCACTGGCGTAAGTCTTGGTTGAGGCCTGATGCGCTGGTGTGCACCCGGCATGAGGCATTGCTTGTGAGGCACTGTCCTTGTTGCGATCAAAAGCTGACCGAGGTCGTCTGGGGCAGGACTCTTCCGCTGTGTTCTACCTGTGGTGATCATTTGTCGTTGGGTGCGCGTATACTGGCGCCGGTTGGCATCATTGAGGAAGCGGCCAGATGGAGCGTTCGTTTTGATGGCATTCTGGCACGTGGTCCCTTGGTGGCCCAAGACGGCAGGGTGGCGCACTGGGCTGCCAGTTGGCGGGCGGCCCGTATGCTATTCAACGCAGGGGACCCGGTCATGCGGGAGTTGACCGCCACTTTGATGAATCTGTCCAACCTTGGTTTGTTGGCCACGGGGGAGGGGACGGTTTCGCGGGCATTGCGCTTCGCCCAAGTATCGCTGGCCGCGCATCGGCTGGATGAACTCCATCCGGCACTCACGGAGCATTATTGGCTCATTATGGGAAAACGGATTTCCGGTGCGGATTTGGACAACGCTGTCCGCTACGAACTATTCCAGTTGGCGGAAACGTTGGGGCTGCAGGTCGATTGGAGTCTGGTGCGGTGCCAAGGCGTGCTGAGTTCGAACCCGGCCATGGATGCCTGGAGCCTGTTTCCGGTCGCCGCATAACAGGCGGGGGCGGCCGCTGGTAGGCGGCGCCAATCCGACTGGGTTCAGAAAAGGTCTGCGACGTTCACCCGCAACGCATCGGCCAGCGCCTTCAACTCGTAGTCTAGGACGTAGCGTTTTTCGTTTTCAATGCGGCCGATGGCGGATCTGTCCAAATGCACCCCTCTAGCTGCCAGTCTGCCGGCGAGGTCTTCCAGCGTGATCTCGGGCGTTTTGGCCAGGCGAAGTTTTCTCAACTTCCCTCCGATCAGGTTGCGACCGCGTATTTCGGCGGTCTTTTTCATAACGAGCGGGTGAATTTCACCCATTGACTTTATCCGGTAGCCGCACGAAATGCGGGTGGACTTCACCCATAATGAAAATGGGCAACAGAATCGTCTAAATCGTTTTTATTACTATGCAGACTACTCAAGCCATTGCCTTTGCATTCCTTATTTCGCTGGCGGGCCTCGCGTCCGCTGCGATGGCCGAAACGGTGACGCCGTTCGTGCAGGCCGAAGCGACCTACACGGACTCGGGCCTCAAATACAAGGGTTCGACGTTCGCGCCGAACGGCTACGAACTCGGCACCGGCCTTACCGGCGGCGTGCTGTTCGACCAGAAGCACGAAATTAGCCTGTCCACCGGCTACACCAAGTGGACCGGTCCGCACAACGTGGTCGTAGGCGTCGCCGACGGCCACTCGACGGCCGAACAGGTGCCCCTGCTCCTGAACTACCGCTACCACCTGCCTCTCGATGCTAAGGGACGCTTCACGGTGTTCGCCGGCCCCTCCGTCGGCTTCATCCACGAAAAGCACACCCAGACCATCGTGAAGCTCGGCGGCGGCTATGTCGGCCCAACCGGCGAGACCAGCGACTCGGACTGGAAGTTCGCCGGCGGCGGCACGGTCGGGCTCAACGCCAAGATCGGCAAGGCTTGGAGCGTCGGCGCCGCCGCCCAGCTCCTTGAGGCCTCCGGCAGCACCTACAGCGAATACGGCGGCCTCGCCCATACTACCGAGAAGTCCTCTCTCCGCCCCAGCTTCGCCCTCTCCGCAGGATATTCTTGGTAACGAGACGTTGATTGCGGTGTAGGCGGTAAGGCGAACCTGATGTCGATCCTCCTTCCTCTTCCAG
Organism: Verrucomicrobiota bacterium; assembly: GCA_025352985.1. Taxonomy (GTDB): domain Bacteria; phylum Verrucomicrobiota; class Verrucomicrobiia; order Opitutales; family Opitutaceae; genus Rariglobus. Next base: position 40,415 of record JANXRL010000098.1, on the reverse strand, counting down.
ATGAAAGCGCGTCGTCGTTCGCGTTACGTCTGGCGAGGCGGGAAGGATTATCGCTTCAGGAGTTTTGCCAGGGACACTTGGGACTCACTCGCACCCAAGCCAGAAGCGATCTCGATCAGCTTTTGCCGAGAAGACATTCTAGGGAGCTGGCATTGTTGGCCAAGATACCGGAGGACGTGGTTCGCGCGCTGTCGATTCCGCGATCATGGACGGCGTCAACGTGGGATGCGTCGATTCAGAGACATCAGGCGCCCGTCCGGGTATGTCCGGGCTGTCTCGAAGAAAGTCCGCATGGACGTCGTTTTTGGCGCACGCATTTTGCCTGTGTTTGCCCCGAGCATGGGTTAGAATTGGTCGGTTTCTGCATCCATTGTGGGACACCGCTCAGATACTTCAGCTCATCGGAAGGTCCCTTGGTGGCGCATTGGTTGGAAAACTGGCCGACCTGCCCCGGTTGCTGGAAACGCTTTGACCGTGGTCAACCGGCGCATCCCCTCGTGGTTAAAATGAGCCAATATTGGGTCCGTGCGTTCAACGGCCACTACGTGCGGAGTTTGACGCCAGCGGAATTTTTACGGTTGTCGGCCACATGCCTGCTCCGGTTCCAGCGGGAGCGCCGATACAAGGCAGCGGTTCTTTGGATGCGTTTGCCGGTCCCGTGGGCGGCACAGCAGGCTGCTGCTTTGCTGGTGCATGCCATGCTGCACGGACCATTGCCGGTCTCTATTTTTCAAGCGGCGGTGGGCGGGAAATTTCAAGCGGCTCAACTGGCGCGCGATCTGACTTCGATTTGGCAAACCAAGGTGGACTAGCAAACCGCGCCGGCGTTCTTCCAAAAAATGACGGCACTCATTCCCAAGCTTGCAGAGCTGATGACCGAACGGGGGCGACGGCTTCTCCTTCTGGGGCGGCGGCGCATGGGGAAGACATCGCTTGTTAAAAATGCGGCGTGCCGGGCGAGGGCTACCTTGCTGTATTGTGACATGTTGACGGTGGCCGGCATGGGTGAGGTGAACCGGAGACTGTTGGCTATGGCCCCGGAGGGGTGTGGAGAGGGCTTGGCTCAGGCACTTCAAATCGCCGCCCGCCATCTGCCGGACGTGGCTGTCGTCGATGGAAAGATTGCCCTCACGGAGGATCTCCGGACGGAAGACGGAAATGTGATTTTGGAAGGTGTCCTTAACTTTCTCAATGAGCATGCCGGTGCCAGAGATGAAGCATGGACGGTTTGTCTGGATGAATTTCAGGAGCTTTATCGCTTGGGTGGCCCGCGTATCGACTGGCGTCTGCGCGGCCTCATGCAGGAGCACCGGCACCTCAATTATATCCTGGTTGTTGCCGACTACCGTGTGATCGACCGACTGGCAGGCCCCAAGGCACCATTTTACAAACAGCTCCAGCAGATGGAAGTTGGTCCGATTGATCCTGATCGACTGGCGCGCTGGATTGAGCGGAAAGCGAAAGCAGCCGGTCGGTCTGATTTTCCATACGGTGCGCAGATCGTGGCGGCGGCCGGCCCATGCACCGGTGATATTGTCCGTCTGGCCGGGGCGGTGCTTGATTTCACCGTGGGCGGCACGCCAAAGGACGTCGTTGAGAGGGCCTTTGATTTTCTCGTTTTGCATGACCTGAGCGACGGCTTCGTTCAGCACTGGCGGTCGTTTTCCATAAACCAACGTCTGGTGCTACGTGCGGTCGCGGCCGGCAAACCGCCCGCGGCATCTGTGACTCTGCGTGCCTATGGATTACGGGCCGCGTCGACGGCATCCGCTGCGGTTGCAGTCCTCGTGGGACGTCAGGTGCTGGTGCGCATGGAGACCGGAGTCATTTTCGACGATCCTTTTTTCCGTCGCTGGGTGGTCTTGCATGCTCCATAGGCTCGCCGGTCAGTGTATTCGGACCCCTGCTTGAGCATTCTCGGTTTGGCCATCAATACATGCCTCCAGCTCGACCACGCGGAAGCATCTGGCCGCAAAGAAGGGCACCGCAATCGATTATGCAGCAGCATTAAGCCGCTCGCTATTGTTTCTGGGCTCGCAGGCGGCGAGGCTGAAAAAAACAAACCACTGTAAGCCCCTTCTTGATGTGCCTCGTGTTTTATGCACTCTTGTGAATGCTAGAATAAAAAATCGCTCATCCACGAGAGGGCATAAGACCGTTATCATCGTGGTGAGACGAACGCAGGCTGCTTATTGAAGCCTAGGTAGCTAAAAACTACCCGCAGCGTTCAATTTCCGCCTTTGGCGAGCACAACAGCGCCCTCGAATCCTCTACTGGAATCGGGGGCGTAAAATCTGGCCATTTATCAATAACGGGACGGTAACCAGAGCAACGACAGGACGGTTTGGTAGGGGTGCAACGGCACCGCGCACTCAAACACCTCTTCGCCTTTGTCCTCTAAATGAGGGAACCAGGCCGACCAATCGACTGGACTCATAACGCCGGACTGACGCGGGTTGTTTTTAAGATCGGCTGCAATGCTGCCTGCGCCAAGGGGCTGATCGGCCTCGAACCAAAGGCCGGCCAAGCGTTCATCGTTCCGCCGCCACCAGCGGACCTGGTTGCGATCGGAGAAAACGACCATCACGGGTTGCCGGGTAATCCCGGCATATCGCACCGCTGCCGAGGTGAAGCTGACATTGAACATCTGGCTCCAGCCGCGGATGATTTCCAAATCCGGTTCCGCCTTCAGTGAGGCCGCATCGATCATTATTTTCGGCAGAAGCAGTTCGGACGCGAAGGTGTTGGCTTCGATTTCCGGTCCGCTGTGCTGATACTGGCGCATGTCGGCCTCGCTGCAAAAGAACACCTGAGAAAGATCCCGGTGTAGTTCCCAGTGGCCGAGCTCATGGGCTAGCGCGAAGCGCCGCCGCCCGGTTTCAGTGATGGCGTCGCTGAGCGTGATTGTGCCGGTGTCGCCGACGCGCACCAGATGGGCTTCCGCACCGGCCAAGGGTGCGCTCGTCACCTGAATCCCCATGGCCCACGCCATGTCCTCAAGGACGATTTCAGTGGGACGGGTGATGCCGTAATTTTCCAAAAGCTTCTGCGCACGGAAGGCCGCGATCAGCAACCGTGGATCAGCTGGCATTTTTCCGGGCGAGGTCGCGCGCGCTGGTGCTTGCGAGTTTGTCCCGCAGCGAAATCAAGGCGGCCAGATCGCCGTCTTCCCACTTACGGGCATAGACCGCCGCCGAAGGTTCGAGCGCGAGCAGGCGCTTGATCTGTTCGATGATGGATTCACGCGACTCCGTCGTAGAAGACGTGGCGGCGGCAACCGTCTGCTGTGCCGCGAGACGTTCCCGTCGCGCCTGTTCCAGCTTCAGTCGACCGCCGGCGGTGTCCAAAAGCTTCTTCGCTTTCGCCCAGGCGGCGTCCGGATCGACGCCCTCTTCACGGAGTTCCTGTTTGATTTCGGTCTCCGACATGGAGGACGTGTCCTCGTCCGTGCCCACGATAAGATTTATCGCTGCATTGGGAAATTGAATACTTTTGTTTTTAGGTGTCTTTGGGTCCGCGCTCATTTTTGATTTTGTTCGGATTTTGCGAAGCGCTGCCGTGCGGATTTCAGTCTCTTCTTGGTAATATAGATGTCCTTTACGGTCACGTCGAGCCGACGTGCTATAAGTTCGTCCGGTTTATAAAGATTTTCGTCTCGGGCTAGATTGATCATGGCACAGAGAAGATGGTCGCCGGCGATGAAGCTGAGGAAACGGTCGATCCGGCTCATCGCTGCAGTTTTTTGCTCGTCGTCGTCTTCATCGGGCTGGCCCCACAGGGGAACGGTATATTCTAATGGGGATTCGCGGGAACCGTCTTCGTCTTGGGCGTTGGCCAGGTCTGTTTCTCGTTGTAGGGTGCGATTTTCCTTCGAGCGGGACAGGGCGCTGAACTTGCTGCGCAGGTGCTGGCGGAGTGCCAGGCCGACTTCGACGTGGTCGGGGATTTTTCTCCGGGTGGGGGAGCGCGGGTCTTCCTCCAAGACCTGCTGGATCAGGTCGTTGACCAGATCTTCGGCTAGATTCCCTCGTGGCATGGAACGACTTTGAGAGGAGAACCAGCGATACAGCGAAGCCTCGGTCGAGGCATGCTGAAGCAGCTGGTGGTAGTTCTTCGTGTCGCTGAAATAGTCGCGGACACGAGTGATTTGCCGGAATACCTGGTCGTCCATGGTGAATGGTTAGCGTTGAAAGCGCGTGCCGTCGGTGGCGTCGGCGATGGTGTGGTGTTCAGGTGCATAGAACCCTGATACCGGCCACTTCCTCGGATTGGCGCCCGTGCCCGAATTTTTAGAAAGAAACTTTCGCGGTGATTTTAACCGGCTAAATTTCTCGTCGGCATGACTTCTTCCCTGCCTGACGGAAACGCGATTCGCCGCCCGCCGTCGGCATGACTTAGGACATTTTAGGGCAGAAACTTGCGGGAAAATTTCCAATTTGGAGCGTTTACCGTAGTTTTCTGTAAATTGAGACCTATGGCAATCCGTAAAACGGCAGGTATAAGTTGGTGCCTTATTATTTTTATCACACTTATGTTTAGTGAGTTAAAAAAGTAGTCACCTCATCGTCCGTCGGCATGACTTGGGGCCTGTCGGTATGACTTCTACCGTCTTACAGTGGAAAGTGACTTTTTACACAAGTGATAAATTTTTTCGCCCCAAAATGAGTGATTTACCTCCAAGTTGTCTTGACTAGCGTGGGTTAAAATGGGTTGAAATGGAGCATAGTGGAGGGCTTAGCGGTTCTCCATGCTCCAATGGCTCAAATCGGCACAGCTTCCTACACCGGCCTTTTCAGGCACGCGCTCGACGACAAAAATCGTGTCACGATTCCGTCGGCGTGGCGTTCCGCACACGATGAAGGGGAGCAGTTTCTCGCGACTCCGCATCCTGACGGCTACATTGCCATCCTGCCGCCTTCCGAGGTAGCCAAGCTTCGCGCTAAGATTGAGGCGATCGCGCTGTCGGATGGTTCGGCCCAGGATTTCGCCGCCCGCTTTTTCTCGCAGACGCAGATCCTGGGTTTCGACAAGCAGGGGCGCATCATGCTTAACGGCGATTTGCTTACGCATGCCGGCATCGCAAAGGACGCCGTGCTGGTGGGCTCGTTGACAAAATTTAGCCTCTACAGCCCCGACCGTTGGAGCCGAGTGGAACAGCGCACCGCCGGTGAGAACTTCGGCGATTTGATGCGCCGCATCGGAATCTAACCTATGCGCGCCAAACGTCTCCTTCTTCCGATCCGCTCGCTGGCGCTGCCGGGCCGGCTCGGGCGCCGCCAGCGTAGCCTTGCGTCGTCCCCCGCGGCCCTAGCGGCCTGCGTCCGTTTCGAGCAGAGCAACCTCGCCGTCGCCTTGGCTGCGCGTCCGGTCTGGCTCTGCGGGTCGCTTTTCTGCCAATCGCGTTTGCCCCTGTCGTCGGCCGCCGTGCGCCATGCTGCTTGAAGCGCCCATCGCTCGCATGACTCCCGGCCACCAACCTGTTCTGTTGCGTGAAGTGCTCGACCTGCTCGCGCCCCGCACCGGCGGCCGCTATCTCGACGCGACCTTTGGCGGCGGTGGCCACACCCGCGCCATTCTGGAGGCCGCCCCGGGCATCAAGGTGGTGGCTCTCGACCGCGATCCTGCCGCACAACCGCGCGCCGAGGCGCTGCGCGTCGAGTTCGAGGGCAATTTCGCGCTGATCGACCGCGACTTTGGCCGCCTTGGCGAACTGCCGGCCGACGGTTTCGACGGCATCCTTTTCGACGTGGGGGTTTCCTCGTTTCAACTCGATGAAACCGAGCGCGGTTTCTCATTCCGTAACGACGCCTCGGCCGACATGCGCATGGACCCGCGTGCGGGTGTGCCCGCCTCTCTCTGGCTTGAAACCGCCACCGAGGAGATGCTCGTTCGCGCTGTGCGCGACTATGGTGAGGAAAAGAACTGGCGCCATGTCGTGCGTGCCATCGTCGCCGCCCGCGGCACCGGCAAACTGGCGCGCACTGCGTCGCTTGCGTTGCTTGTTTCCGAGGCGATCCCGCCCCGCGACCGCTTCACCTCAAAGATCCATCCGGCCACCCGCGCCTTCCAGGGCATCCGTATCGCCGTGAACGACGAGCTCGGCGCCATCGAGCGCGCGCTGCCCGCCGCCTTCGACCGGCTCAACCGCGGCGGAGTGCTCGTGGTCATCAGCTTTCACTCCCTCGAAGACCGCATCGCCAAACAGTTTTTCCGCCGTCTCTGCGGCTTGCCCGAGGGGCTCGACGATCATCGCCCGCAGGACCTGCGAGAGAAATCTGCCGAGCCGCTCACGCGCCGCCCGGTCACCCCGGCCGACACCGAGATCGCCCTCAATCCCCGCAGCCGTTCATCGAAGCTGCGCGCCATCCGCAAACTCTAAACCTCACTCCACCCCGATTTTTTCGACCCGCCTCCCGCCATGAACAAGACCGACAAAAACGCCTTTGTGAACCAGCTCCTCGTCTATACTCTGGTCATGATCTGCTTCAGCGGGTCCATCGGCCTGGGCACGGTTTGGCTGCGCCACCAGATTTCGGTCACCGCCAACAACACCAAGTTTCTCGAACAGCGCATCGCCGAGACCGAGCGCCACATGTCCGAACTCAACACGCAGATGACCGAAGAGCAGACGATCACGGTGTTGAACCGTCGCAACGCGGATTGGAGTCTGGGTCTGGTGCAGCCGCGCGAGCCGCAGGTCGTTCGGGTCAACGAATCCGCCGAGCGCCGCCTCGCCGCGCGCAACAACGCCGAGGTTTTCGCCGCTGAAAACGCGACCGTCGCCCCGGTGCGCTTCCGGCTTCCCACCATTTACCGCTGATACCGATGTCCAAAGGCTTCGCATCCAACTATCGCATTGTGCTGCTGGGCTTCGTTGTCCTGGCCAGCTTTGCCGGTGTTGCGCTGCGCCTGGTCGATCTCCATGTGTTGGATCGCGATAAACTGGTGGGCTTCGTGGACCGTGCGCGACGTCAGATCACCGTCGAGTCTGCGCGGCGCGGAGACATCCTTGACATGCGCGGCGATACGCTGGCGACTTCGCGTTCGCTCATCGTTCTCGGCGTCGATCCGCAGGCGCTCCGCAAAGAAGACGAGGCCAAGTGGCCACGTCTTGCCGCGATGTTGAAGATGCCCGTCGAGGGCCTCGCGAAGGTGTTCAGCGAAAAGACCCGCGCGGCTGCTCCTGACGACAAAAGCGAGGAAGACCGCAAGATCCGCTGGACGAAGTTGAGCGAGGAGGTCGAGGAATCCACCTACGACCAGATCAACAAGCTCGATATCAAGGGCGTTTACGGCCACCGCACGTTTCGTCGCGCCTATCCTCACGATTCGATGGCCGCACACCTCATCGGCTATGTGAACAAGGAAGGCCAGGCGGCTGCGGGTATCGAAAGCTTCGCCGATTTTTATCTTCGCGGCCAGGATGGCTGGCGCGAATCCGAGAAGGACGGCCTGCGTCGCGAACTGGCCCAGTTCCGGACCCGCGAGGTTGCAGCCACTGCGGGCTACAGCGTGGTGCTCTCCATCGACTCGGCGGTCCAGCATATCGTTGAGCAGGAGATCGCGGAGATCGTCAAAAAATTCAACCCCGCCAAAGTCTCCGTGATCGTGAGCGAGCCCAACACCGGCTTCGTCCTTGCGATGGCCAACTACCCGTCGTTCAATCTCAACGGATACAACACGCTCACTAAGGACGAGATGGGTAGCATGCGCAACATCTCGATCACCGATGTGCTCGACCCCGGCTCGACCTTCAAGATCGTTTCCGCTTCCGGCGCGCTCAATGAAGGACTCACGACACCGGGAGCCCATTTCAACTGTTCAATCGACTCCATCGACTACAAGGGCAAGCCGCGCCGCTTTATGCGCGACGACCACAATTTCGATCACCCGCTTTCGGTTGCGGAGATCATCAGCCACTCCAGCAACGTCGGCGCGGCCCAGCTCGGCATGCTGCTCGGCGAGGACGGTGTTTACCACTACGCCCGCGCCTTCGGCTTCGGTGAAAAAAGCGGCTTTCCCTTCGGCGGCGAGGTTAGCGGTTTTCTGAACACGCCGGACAAATGGAGCGGCGTTGACATCACCCGTATTCCGGCCGGCTACAGCATTTCGGCGACGCCGATCCAGATCCACTATGCGATGGCGGCGATCGCCAGCGGCGGAGTATTGATGCGCCCGCAGATCATCCGCCAGGTGCGTGACGCCTCTGGCGAAGTGGTTTATAATTTTATCGGTTCCGTGCGCCGCCATGTGGTCACGACGCGCACCGCCGAGCAGATGGCCCGCATGCTTGAAGGCGTGGCTTCGCCCGAAGGCACCGCGCCCATGGCGGCGATTCCGAACTTCGAGGTCGCCGGCAAAACCGGCACCGCCCAGAAGCTCATCAACGGACACTACTCCGAGCACAATCACGTGGGCTCGTTCGTGGGTTTCTTCCCCGCGAGTCGGCCCCGAGTGGTTATTTCCGTAATCGTCGATGACGCCAAGGTGCCCAATGGCCGTATTGCCTATGGTTCCACCGTGGCAGCCCCCAGCTTCAAGCGCATCGGCGAGCAGCTGATCCAATACATGGACATCAAGCCCGTGGTCGAACCGGGACGCAATTTGCTGGTCATGGATGGAGGCCGTCGATGATCGGCTACCTCACCCAAAACCATACCCTCATAAACGCCTTCCAGCCACGCGCCGCAGCAGGTCGCGCCCGGCGCTTGGATTCCGTAGGTCAGCGTGTTTTCAAAATGGCTCCAAAACTATCCGATTATCTTAACGAAAACGAGGTGATCGCGGTGAAAGGCTCCTTCGACCAGCCGATCTCCGGCATCGTCATGGACAGCCGTCGCGTGGTGCCCGGCGTGCTTTACTTCGCGCTGCCCGGACTACGCAGCGACGGTTCGTCGTTCATCGACGAGGCCATCAACCGCGGGGCGGTTGCCATCGTCACGCAGAAGATGCCGGCCCACGTGCCGTCCAAGGTCACCTTTCTTCAGGTCGCCGACGCGCGCGCCACGCTCGCGCGCGTGGCCCAGCTTTTCTACAAGTTTCCCGATCGCGATATGCAGGTCGTCGGAGTAACTGGCACTAACGGCAAGACGACCGTAACCCATCTCATCAAACACTTCCTCAACGGCGACCAACGCGTGGGTCTGCTCGGGACTATCAACTACGACCTCGGCGTGCGCACGGTGCCTTCGTTCAAGACCACGCCCGAGTCGCTCGACATCTACGGCATGCTCGCGCAAATGCGGGATGCCGGCTGCCGCCAGGCGGTCATGGAGGTGAGCTCGCATGGCATCGACCAGCAGCGCGTTCTCGGCCTGCAGTTTGGCGCGGCTGTTTTCACCAACCTTACGCGCGACCATCTCGATTATCACAAGTCAATGGAAGCCTACTTCGATGTGAAGACCCGTCTCTTCACCGGGCACACCGGCGCCGAGCCCAAGGTCGCGATCATCAACTGTGACGATCCCTACGGACGGCAGCTTGTGGCCAAGATCGGAGACGAGATGCCGTCCGTCCGAGTCGTCACCTACGGCGAACGGGTGGAGGCCAGCGTGCGCGCGGAAAACGTCTCGCTCAACTTCAAGAATACGACCTTCAAGCTCCTCTGGCCGCAGGGCGAGATGCTCGTGGATTCGCCGATGATCGGCCGCTACAATGTGAGCAACCTGCTCGCCGCCGTCGCCACCGCGTGGGGACTCGGTCGTGATCCGCAAGTTTTCCTGGCGAAGCTCCGCGCGTTCAAGGGAGTGCCCGGTCGCATGGAGCGCATCGAGGAAGGACAGGCGTTCAACGTCCTGGTTGATTACGCACACACCGACGACGCGCTCACCAACGCGCTCGGCATGCTGCGCGCCATCACGCCCGGTCGCCTGCTCGTGGTCTTCGGCTGCGGCGGCAACCGCGACCGCACCAAGCGGCCGCTCATGGTCAAGGCCGTGCAGCAGTTTGCCGATTTCGCCTTCGCCACCGCGGACAATCCGCGTAATGAGACCATCACTCAGATTTTCAACGACATGCAAGCGGGCGTCACCGCGCCGCTCAAGATCGCCTGGATCGAGGACCGCCGCCGCGCTATCAGCCTCGCGCTCGACATGGCTAAGCCGGGAGATTGTTTGCTCATCGCGGGAAAGGGTCACGAGACTTATCAGGAGTTTGCCGACACCGTCAGCCCGTTCGACGACCGCCAGGTCGCGCGTGAGCTTATCGACATCAAAAAAATCTCCAAGGGATGACCTGACGTGCCTGTCTTTTCTCCAGAAACCCTCGCTGTCTGGACATCCGGTAAATGGACGACGTTGCCGTCCGCGCCACTCTCGGGCTTTACGATGGACACGCGCCAAATCCGTGCGGGCCAGGTTTTCATCGCGTTGAAGACCGACAAGCGCGACGGGCATGATTTTTTGGCGACCGCCTGGTCGGCAGGCGCGGGCGCGTCGCTGGTTTCACGGGCCGATTCCTCGTCGCCGCTTCCGCAGCTCGTGGTCGCGGATCCGTTGACTGCTTTTCAGATGATCGCACGGGAACACCGGCGAACGTTTCGCGGGCCAGTGATCGGTGTCTCGGGAAGCGCGGGCAAGACCTCTACGAAAAACCTGCTCGCGCTTCTGCTGGGTGACGAAGCGGGCGGCGTGCTGGCGACCGAAGGCAATCTCAACAACCATCTCGGCGTGCCGCTCACGCTAACGAGGCTTGATCCGGCCCTGCACACGTTTGCCGTGATCGAGGCGGGAATAAGCGGACCCGGCGAGATGGCGCCGCTCGCGGCTATGATCGAGCCCGACCTGACGATTAACACGTTGGTTGCGCCCGCGCATGTCGAGGCGCTGGGCTCGCTCGAAGGCGTCGCCCGCGAAAAAGCGGTCTTGCCCGCCGCGGTGCGTGCCGGTGGCGTCGCGGTGTTTCCGGAGCAGAGCCGGCAGTTTCCCGCGTTTCGCGATTTGACCGTGCCCACGCTCGTCATTGAACAAGCCGAGGTGTTGCGTCCGTCCGCACCGCCGAAGGACCGTGTTTATTTTACTGTCACGCATCGCGACGACGAGACGGCCATCGCGATCGCTTACGGGATGCCGCCGCCGATGGTGTTTGACCTGCACCGCGTTTCGGCGGGCATGGCGCAAAACGCGGTTCTCGCGATCTGCGCCGCGCTGCGGCTCGGAATTGCCCCGTGGAAGATTCAAGAGCGCCTCGCAGGCTGGCTGCCAGCGAGGCTGCGCGGCGAACTGCGGCGCGAGGACGGACGGTTGCTCTATCTCGATTGTTACAACGCCAATCCCGCCGCGATGGGCGATGCGCTGGACGCCTTTTATGCCGTCGCGTCCGAGTCCGAGCCTCGGTTGCTGGTCATCGGTTGCATGGGTGAGCTTGGCCCCGAGTCCGCGATGTATCACTGTGCGCTGGGCCGGGCAATCCGCCTGCGCCAAGGCGATCATCTGATGGTGATTGGCGACGATGCGGATGCGGTGCGGCAGGGAACGCTTGAAAGCGCGATTCCCCCGTCGCAGGTCGAGGTGGTAACCTCGCTCGAGCCGGTGAAGGCGAGGCTGGCGGGATTTCGCGGGGCGGTCTTCATAAAGGGAAGCCGCCGCTATCAACTGGAATCCATTTTAACCGTGGAGGCGGCGCTTGCGGCGCATGAAAGTTCCCCATGCTGAGTTATCTTTCCAATTACGAGAGCTTTTGGGGGCCGCTTCGTCTGCTGCACTTCATCACCCTGCGCACCCTGATGGCGGCCGGCACCGCCACGGTCATCGGGTTTATCATCGGCCCGTGGCTCATCCACAAGCTGCGCAAGCTCAAGTTCGGCCAGCACTATGATGACGACCGGACCGGCGAACTCGCGCAGAAATTCGACAAGAAAAACACGCCCACAATGGGCGGGCTGCTCATCTTTTTTTCCGTCTTTATCAGCACGGTGCTGTGGGCCGCCCCAAATATCTGGGTCATCGTCGCGCTCTTTGTTTACACGGCGCTCACGGCGGTCGGTTTCCGCGACGATTACCTCAAGGTCGTGAAGAAAAACCGCGACGGCATCTCTTCGCGCGAGAAACTGATGTGGCAGACCATCATCACGGTTGCGGCCCTAGTCGCGCTCGCGTGGCATCCGATGAGCGCAGTCAAGATTCGCGAGCTTTGGGTGCCGTTCCTCAAGTATCCCGTGTTTCAGTTCGCGGGCGTCGCGGGTCTGCTCGCTCTGTTTGTGCTCATGTTTTTCTGGGTCGTGGGCTTCAGCAACGCCATCAACCTTACGGACGGCCTCGACGGTCTGGCCATCGGTTGCACCATCACGGTCGCGCTGGTTTACGGCCTGATGGCTTATGCGGCGGGCAACTCGAAAATCGCAGAATATCTGCTCATCAGCTACGTGCCTGGCACGGGCGAACTCGCGGTGATCTGCGGCGCGCTGGTCGGCGCGGGCATGGCGTTTCTATGGTATAATTCCTATCCGGCGGAACTGTTCATGGGCGACACCGGTTCGCTGGCGTTGGGCGGGTTGATCGGCATGATCGCTTTTATGGTGCAGCAACCGTTCACGCTCGTCATCGTAGGTGGGGTTTTTGTGGTGGAGGCGGTTTCCGTCATCATTCAGGTCGGCTATTTCAAGTTCACCCGGCGGCGTTACGGCGAGGGCCGGCGGTTTTTCCGCATGGCTCCCATTCATCATCACTTCCAGAAAATGGGTTGGCCGGAAACCAAGGTCGTCCTGCGATTCTGGGTCATTTCACTCATGTGCGCCCTTGTCGGGCTGGGCACGTTAAAACTCCGCTGATGACCCTCGTCGCCCCTGAATTTATCCGTCCGCTGCTCGAACATCCGGTCGCCATCTTCGGCGGTGGGGTGAGCGGGTGCGCGGTGCTCGCCTTGGTTGAAAGCCTCGGCGCCAAGGGCGTTATCTTCGACGAAAAAGTGGCACCCGGCGTCCGTGCGGAGTTTCGTGGTGCGGCGGTGCAGGAGCACCGGCTGGTCGTGTTTTCTCCCGGATTCAGGCCCACGCATCCGTGGATCGTCGCGTCGCGCGCGTCCGGCGCGGTGTGTCTCGCAGAACTGGATTTCGCATCGTTGTTCTGGCGTGGATCGTTGATCGCGATCACCGGCACGAACGGCAAGACGACGCTTACAGAGTTTCTTACCCACGCGCTGCGGTCCATCGACCGCGACGCCTGTGCGACGGGCAACATCGGGCATTCTTTTGCCCGGTTGGTGCTGGAGCGCGGGGGCGGCGCCCCCGACTCGGTCGCGGTGTGCGAGGTGAGTTCGTTTCAAGCGGAGATGCTCCGGTATTTCCGCGCCGACGCGGCGTTGTGGACGAATTTTGCCGAAGACCATCTCGAGCGTCACGGCAAGATGGAGGACTATTTTCTCGCGAAGTGGAGGTTGTTCGAACGCACGGTGGGCGGACACGTTTTTGCCGGGACGAGCGTGCAACACCACGCCCGGGTTTTCGGGCAAACCCTGCCGTCGGACGCTTTGATCGCGACGGAGGACCAACCGGCGGACGTTTTGCTGCGCGGCACGGTTTTCGCCCATTATCCGCAGCGTGAGAATTTCCTTTTGGCCGCCGCTTGGTGGCGCGGCGCTGGTTTGCGAGAGGATTCGCTTTATGCCGCCGCCGCCTCTTTCAGCCTAGGCTCGCACCGCCTGGCGAGGGTTGGCGAGCGCGACGGGGTCACCTACTGGAACGATTCCAAGGCCACCAACTTCCACGCGGTCGAAGCGGCAGTCGCGGGATTTCCGGCCCCGGTCATCCTCATAGCGGGTGGCAAATCAAAGGGTGGCGACGTGGCTGCATTTGTGGGACGCATCGCCCCGCATGTGAAACACGGGTTCTTCATCGGCGATACGCGCAACGTGCTCGCCACGCTCTGCGGAGCGCGCCAGGTTTCCAATACCGTATGCGTGGATCTGGCGGAGGCGGTTGGACTTGCCGTCAAGACCGCCCGGAGCGGAGACAACGTGCTTCTCAGTCCCGGCTTTGCGAGTTTCGACCAGTTTCGCGGCTATGAAGATCGCGGCGCCCAGTTTATCACCCTCGTGAATAACCTCGGCGTAGTGCTGGTTTAAGTTGGCCAATTTTTCCGTTCTCCAAAAAATCTACTTATGAAAATCCTAAAGATATTCGGTCTCGTTGTCGCGGTTCACGCCGCTGTGTTCATGTTCATCTTTGCCATCCCGGGCTGCCGCTCCACGGGAAAGCAAAAGCCTTCCGCTCCCGCAGACGTCTCTTCGCCGGTCGCCTCGACTGGTGATGCCGCCGCGAGTTCGCCGGTTATCGCGGGCACGGATATGAGCGCGCCTGCCCAGGTGTTGTTCAGTCCCACTCGTCCAGGCACGGCGGCCGCCGCCGCCATCGAGACGCCGGCTCCCGCCGCTCCTCAGTCCTACACCGTGGTCAAGGGCGACAGCCTCTGGTCGGTCGCCAAGAAAAACGGAGTCACACTCAAGGAGCTTACCGCCGCCAACAATCTCACGCCCAGCAGTTCGTTGCGACTTGGACAGAAACTGGTAATTCCGGGCAAATCTCCCGCAAAGGCCCCCTCTTCCTCCGCTGCCGGTGCAGGCAGCGAAACGTTGTCCTACACCGTCAAGTCGGGCGACACGCTTGCCTTGATCGCCCGCCACGCCGGCACGACCAAGAATGCTATCAAAACGCTCAACAAGCTGAAGTCCGACGTCGTGCGCGCCGGTCAGGTGCTTGTGCTTCCCGCCGGGGCATCATCCACTCCGTCTGCCGCCGCCTCTCTCGAGGCGGCCCCGTCTGCCCCCGTCGGCTCGTCGATGACGCATGTCGTCAAAACCGGCGATACGCTCGGCAGCATCGCCCGCAAATACCAAGTGAAAGTTGGCGACCTCGCTACCGCCAACAACATCGCCGACCCCACCAAGATCCGTATCGGGCAAAAGTTGAAGATTCCCGGTTGGCAGGCTCCCGCCGCCCCGAAATCAGCCGCGCCTTCGCCGGCTGCGAGCGCACCCGCTCAGGATGCTTCGCCGGTCGCCCCTGCGTCCGAGTCGCCGCTCTTCTCGTCACCACTGGTGTCTCCCGCGCCTGATCCATCTTCCGCAGCGCCGGTGATCAAGATCGAGGATTCTGCCGCGTTAAAAATAAACTGAGGAACATAGATATTCCACTTGGGAATCATTTAACCTTAACGCGATTCCGCACCGGAAACTGAACTGATGCCCCAGGACGCACTCGCGCCAGATCCTGTGCGTGGCCGCTTTGTGTTAAACCCAGCGGCGATCATTGTCGTCTGCGCGATCGGTTTGGCCGCGCTCGGAATCACGATTCTGTTCAGCGCGACGGTTTCGTTCAAACAGGGACCCTATTCCTACCTGAACAAGCAGCTCATCGGTCTGGTCGGCGCGACGGCGCTGGCTTTCGTGGTCAGTCGGTTGAATTTGGAATACGTGCGCCGCCATGTTTGGATCGTGGGAGGCGTTTCGGTGCTTACGCTGATGCTTGTTCTGGTGCCCCACCTCGGCATTTCCGTCAAAGGCAGCCGCCGTTGGCTGGGGTTTGGGCCGATTCGTTTTCAGGTTTCAGAATTTGCCAAGATCGCGATGGTTTTCTGTCTCGCACACTATCTGGCGATCAACCAGACGCGTATCGGTGACTGGAAGCGCGGGTATCTTTTCCCGCTCATCCTGATCGGCGGATTTGCGGGATTGATCATTTTGGAGCCGGACTTTGGGACGTCTGCGCTGACGCTGGCTGTGGGTCTCCTGCTCTTGTTTTTGGCCGGGGCCAAATGGCGCTACATTCTGCCCACGGTCGCGATCGCAGCGGTCGGATTTGCAGTGATGGTCATCCATAATCCCAACCGTCTGCGCCGGTTCACGGCGTTTCTCGACGTCGAGGGGCACAAGGATGCCGGCACTTATCAGCTCTACCAATCGTTGTCCGCCTTTGCGGTGGGCGGCACCGACGGGGCCGGGCTCGGGCAGGGGCGGCAGCAACTCAACTTTTTGCCCGAGGCCCACACGGATTTCATCTTTGCGGTCATCGGCGAGGAACTGGGTATGGGGTTCACGCTCGGCGTCGTGTTGGTTTTCACGATCATATTCATCGCGGGGGTCGTCCATCTGCGGCGCGCGCCCAACCTTTTTCAATTTCTTCTCGTAACCGGCAGCATCCTGCTGATCTGCCTGCAGGCCATCATCAATCTCGGCGTCGTGACCGGCATTTTTCCTACCAAGGGCATGTCGCTGCCGTTCATCAGCGCCGGGCTTTCGAACCTGCTGCTGATGGGGGTGCTGGTTGGCATCATTGTGAACACTCAGCGGGCGTGGGCGCGCCCCGGTCTGGATGCCGGCCGCCGCACACTGCAGGAGCTGACGTCATGAGCATCTACCTGATTTCGTGCGGAGGGACGGGCGGGCATCTTTCCCCGGGCATCGCGCTGGCGGAAGCGCTTGCGTCGCGCGGACACACGGCCGTCCTCCTAATCAGTCACAAGCGCGTGGACGCGCGCCTCGTGGAAAAATATCCGCATCTGCGGTTCGAGCGCATCCCCGGTTCGCCGTTTACGCTCAAACCTGCGGGATTGTTCGGGTTTATTGTTTCCCAGTCGCGCGGCTTTTTTTTCAGCATGAGACTGGTGCGTGCGCTTAAGCCGGCGGGCATCGTCGGGTTCGGCGGGTTTACCACGGCGGCGCTCATCGTTGCGGGGAAACTCTGCGGAGTGCCCGTGGCGTTGCACGAGGCGAACCGGGTTCCTGGGCGCGCCATTCGCCTGCTCGGGCGGCTGGCCCGGCGGGTTTATCTGCCGCCTGGCGTGACCCTCCCCGGCGTCCGTTCTTCGGCGGTGCGCCATGTAGGATTGCCGGTGCGCAAGGAAATATCCCGCCAACCGCAGGAAGTTGCCCGATTAAGGCTGGGGCTGGAGCCGAACCAGAAAGTGCTGGCGATTTTCGGAGGCAGCCAAGGTGCGACCGTGCTCAACGAATGGGCGCGGCGGGAATCGCTCCTCCTCGCGGCAGACGGCGTCCAGCTTTATTGCGTAACCGGGCTGGGCAAAGGCGCGGCCGAGTTAATGGTCTTGAAATCACAGGGCGGCGTTCCAGTGAAGGCGGTGTTTGTGCCTTTTTGCGATCAGGTGGCCGATCTGCTTTCCGCGTCCGACCTTGTCGTGGCGCGTGCCGGAGCCGGATCGATCGCGGAGTTGATCCGCTGCGGAACGCCGTCAGTGGTCGTGCCCTATCCTCATGCGGCGGACAACCACCAGCAGGCGAACGCGGCCTACTTTGCGCAGGAGGGCGGGGGCGTGGTGGTCGAGCAATCCGATCTGCTTGCGCTCAGCCGCGAGGTGCGCGGATTGATTTTTGACGACGCACGGCTCGGGGCGCTGAGAGGAAATTTGAAAAACATGGATCGCGCCGATCCGCTTGATCTCATCCTCTCCGATCTCGAAGCACTGGCGCCCTCGGCCACCGCCGGTCGCGCCACGGAGCCTACCGCCGCATGAAAGCCGGGGCGCTTCCAATTCTTTTCGGGAAAACCGTGACCGCACTGCATTGCGTAGGAGTCGGCGGGATGGGACTGGGGCCGCTGGCAATCTACCTTGCGGGGCGGGGATTTTCCGTGAGCGGCGAGGATGATGCGATGACGGCCGCGATGCGCGACCAACTGGCCGCCGTCGGCGTGATCGTGACGGCGGCTGGCGCGGTGCCTGCGGAGGCTCAGTTGGTGGTTTATTCGTCGGCAATCGCGCCTTCTCATCTTGCCGCGCTTGCGGCCAAAGCACGCGGACTGCCGCTGGTGCGGCGAGGGGAACTGCTGGCCGAGGCGACCCGCGACCGTAGGCTTGTCGCCATTTGCGGTTCGCACGGAAAAACCAGCACCACGGCGATGCTGGTGACGGCGTTGCGTGCGGCGGGTTTTCCGGCGGGCTATGTGCTGGGCGGTCTTTTCAACGACGGTGCGGTGCCGCCTGCCATCGCGGGTGCGAACGACTGGGTGGTCGCGGAGATCGACGAGAGTGACGGCACCATCGGAAATTTCAGTCCGGAGATTACGGTGGCGGTGAACCTCGACTGGGATCATCCCGACCACTATAGGAAACAGGCGGACTTGGAGGATGCGTTTGCCGCGCTGTTTGCCCGCACGATACAAACGGTCCTCGTGAATGAGGATTGCGGGCTGTCGGCGCGCGTCGCGGCGAATGCTGCGTCACGGGTTAATTTTGGACGCACGGGTGATTATCGCGCCGAAACCATCGGTGATCGCGAGGGCATCATCGAGCTGGCGCTTGGAGGGCGGTTTACAGAGGGCCATGCAAGGGTGCGCGCTATGGGCGAGTTTAACGCCACCAACGCCACCGCTGCGCTCGCTGCCGCGCAGCTCATGGGCGTGAACGCATCTTTCGCGAATCTGCTGTCCGCGTATCCGGGCGTGCGCCGTCGTCAGGCTGTGCTGCACGCCACGAAGGAGCTGACGGTCATCGAAGATTATGCGCACCATCCGGCGGAGCTTCGCGCGCTGCTTGGCAGCCTTCGCAAACGCACGGACGGACGGCTGGTGGTGGTTTTTCAGCCGCACCGTTTCAGCCGCACGGCGCAGTTCAAGGCGGGGTTCGCGGCGGCGCTGGCGCTGGGCGACGCCGTTTACCTGATTGATGTCTACGGCGCGGGCGAAGCCCCTCTGGCCGGCGGCACGACGGCGGATGTGCATGAAGAGTTGCGGCGCATCGCTCCGGCACTGCCGGTGGTTTATCGGCACGGAGACAACGACGGATTACTGCGGGCGCTCGCGCAAGGGAGTCGGGCGGGAGACTTCGTGGCGTTTGTCGGCGCGGGTGACATCGACGTGATGGCTCGGGAATGGTTGAAGCTGGCGTCGTCGGCCAGGGATTGGGATCGCGCGGCGGAAACTCTGCAGGGCGCCGTCTCCGCAGGCACGAAACTCAAGCGCGAGGAATCGCTCGCGAAGAAGACGACCATCGGCATCGGCGGCGCCGCGCGCATTTACGCGGAACCCGCCGGCGTGGAGGATTTGCAGGCGCTCGTCAGGGCCGCGAAGATGTTGGAGCTGCCGGTCATCATACTCGGGCGCGGGTCAAACCTCCTCGTGCCCGACGAAGGGGTGGATGCGTTGGTCGTCAGTTTGCGGCAGCCGGCGTGGGAAAGTTTTGAGCCGCGCGCCGATGGACGTGTCTGGGTGGGCGCGGGCCTGCGGTTGAAAAATCTTTGCGGCCTGGCGGCGAAGGCGGGGTTCGTCGGGTTTGAGTTTTTGGAGGGGATCCCGGGAAACATCGGCGGGGCTTTGCGCATGAACGCGGGGGCGATGAACGGGTGGATGTTCGACGTGGTCGAGGAGGTCCAGGTCATGGGTTTCGATGGCGAGATTCGCACCTTCAAGAAGGACGAGATGCACGTGGACTACCGGGACTGCGCGGAGTTGCACGACGCGATCGCGCTGGGGGCGTTGATCCGGCCTGCGTCGCGGGCCGAGGCTGGCGATATCGCGCGCCAGATAGACGCCTACAAGGAAAAGCGGCAGAAATCCCAGCCGCGCGAGCCAAGCGCGGGTTGCATATTCAAAAACCCCCCGGGTGATTTTGCCGGGCGCCTTATCGATGCCAGTGGGCTCAAGGGCGAGCGGGTGGGGGACGCCGAGGTGTCGGCGACCCATGCGAATTTCATCGTCAACCAAGGGGGCGCCTCGGCGGCGGATGTGATCGCGCTCGTGCGCCGCGTGCGGGCGCGGGTGAACCAGGCGCAGGGCGTGCAGCTTGAGCCCGAGGTGCTGCTCTACGGGAAAAACTGGAAGGATTTTTTATGAATGAACCCATCATAGCGGTCCTCTGCGGAGGCACCTCGGCCGAACGCGAAGTCTCGCTCGGTTCTGGTAGCGCCTCGGCGGTCGCGCTCTCGCGTAGCTATCCGACACGGCTGTTCGAGATCGACGCCGATGCGCTGCCGGTCGGTCTGGACCCCGCGCGTCATGTCGTCTTTTCGACGCTGCATGGAACCTTTGGCGAGGATGGCGGGATGCAGCGTTTGCTGCACGCGGCGGGCGTGACCTACGCCGGGTGCGATACGGCGAGCAGCGCGCTCACGATGGACAAGACGGGCACGAAGGCCGCCGCGGCCGCGCGGGGCGTGGGCGTGGCCCAGGGCATCAGTTTCCCGGCCGCAGAAAAACCGTCCGCAGACGCGGTGATCGCGCAGCTTGGCGGACAAGTCGTGGTCAAGCCGAACGCCGAGGGCAGTAGTGTCGGGCTGACCGTTGCGCTGGACCGGCCGACGTTGGTGCGTGCGTTGGACGCGATCACTTCCGGCCACTGGTTGATCGAGCAGCGCATCGTGGGCCGGGAGCTTTCGGTGGGAGTTTTGCACGGAAAGGCCATGGGTGTGATAGAGGTTCGGCCGAAGTCCGGCGTCTATGACTACGCGAGTAAATATACGCCGGGCGCGACCGAGTATCTGGCACCGGCGCCGCTGGACGAAGCGGCGACCTTGATGGTGCAAAAAGCAGCCGAAACGGCCTTTGCTGCCTGTGGTTGCCGCGACTACGCCCGGGTGGATTTTATCCTCGGTGAGCAAAATGTGAATAACCCGCTTTATTTGCTGGAAATCAACACACTGCCCGGCATGAAAGAGACCAGTCTTTTGCCGAAGAGCGCGCGCTGTGTGGGGTTGGATTTTACAGAATTGGTTCGAGAATTGGTTGGCCCTGCCGTGCAGCGTTTCAAGCAAGGCTCTACTCCCGCTCAATGAGCCACTTGAACGTCAATCCTCCCTCCACCCGCACTTGGCGTGACATTCCCCAGAATGTGACGACAAAAGGAATGACGCGCGAAGGAAAGAAGCGTCTCGCTTTCGCGGTGGGTAATATTGTCGGTCTGGCGCTCGTGATAGGGGCGGCCGGCTGGGGAATCTACGAACTGGTTTCCGTTTGGGAAAATAACCCCTCGCGCATCACCGCCGCCGCCAGCAGCGTCCCTCTTCGCGAGATCGCCCTGCGAACCGACGGTGTGCTCGACAAGGCTTGGGTCATGCGAACGCTTGGATTGCCCAAAGGCGCGCGTCTCATGGAGCTGAATCTCCCGCAGTTGCAGGAGCGCCTGCTGGCCACCGGCCAGGTGCAGACGGCGGTGGTGGCGCGCAAGTTTCCCGACATCCTGGCGGTGACCATTCAGGAGCGTTCGCCTGTCGCGCGGATTATGGCGCAGGTCGGTGCGGGCGCGCCGCAGGCCTTCATGGTCGCGCGAGACGGCTCGGTTTATCAGGGCGTGGGCTATGACCTGCAACTGGCGGAAACCCTGCCTTTTCTTGATGGCGTTAAGCTGGTGCGGTCGGGATCGGGCTTTGCGCGCGTCGAAGGACTCGATCAGGTCTCGGACCTCCTGGGAGCGGCCCGCGCCAACACTCCGGTCCTATATCGCACGTTCCGTGTCGTGTCGCTGGCGCGCTATGCCGTGGATGCCACGATAACGGTTAAATCAACCGAGGTGGATGCGATCACCTTCGGCGTGGTTTCGGACGGTTTCTACAAGCAACTGGCGCGGCTCGATTATATTTTGGACGAGACTCGTCGACAAAATCCGTCGCAACCGCTTAAGGCCGTGAATCTCGCCGTCGGCGGCAGCCAAGTGCCGGTCGCCTTTGACATCCCGACGGTCACGGCGGACGGCCGCGTCCCGCACGCCGCCGCCAAGCCTGCTGCGCCTTTCGGCACCGCGCTTTTTTCCCTTCCTCCCCGCAACTCTTCATCCTCGAAACGTGATTTCTAGAAACAAGTTCATCGGTGCCGTCGAGATCGGCACGTCTAAGGTCAGCGTGCTCATCGGCGAGCTCTCCCAAGATCGCGCCCTTCATATCATCGGCGTCGGCGAATGCCAGTCTCGCGGCGTCATCAAGGGTGCGGTGGCCGACTTCAAGGCTGCCAGCGAAGCCACCCACGCCGCGCTCATCGCGGCCGAACAGAGCGCCGGCACGCGCATCGACGAGGTTTATCTCGCGCAGTCCGGCGGGCACCTCGAAGGCTTTTACAACGAGGCCGCCGTCAACGTTTCCTCCGCCGACAACATGGTCAGCGCGCTCGACATCGACACGGTCTGCCGTCTTGCGAAATCCAAAAACCTCCCCGACGGACGCATGGTGGTTCACCATCTCCGCCGTCCCTACCGCCTCGATGGCCGCATCGTGCCCGATCCGCTTCATCTCGTCGGGCAACGTCTCGAAGCCGGTTACTGGACGGTGCACGGACCCGAGGGGAAAATCGCCGACAACATCCACGTCATCCGCGGATTTAACGTGCGCGTCGCCGAGCTCATCCTTTCCAGTCTGGCCTCGGGCACGGTGCTGGCCTCTCCGGAAGACCGCCAGAACGGCGCGCTCGTGATCGACATTGGCGCGGGCACGACCGACTTCGTTCTTTACCGCGACGGCAGCGCCCAGATGACCGGCGTGGTGCCGGTGGGCGGCGGTCATCTCACCAACGATCTCAGCCTCGGCCTCCGCCTTACCGAAGGCCAGGCCGAGAAACTCAAGCTCCGCTTCGGCCGCGCCACGGTCGTCACCAAGGACCGTGCGGAAAAAGTCTGGCTCAACGGTGATTTCGCCATCGGCGACCGCCAGTTTTCGCGCTACGGCATCGAACAGGTCACCTCGGCTCGCGTCTGGGAAATCTTCGAAGTCGTTAAGAAAAAACTGGGTCCCGCTTTCTCGGCCGAAAAGACGGCGTCCGGTGTCATTCTCACCGGTGGCACGGCCAAGCTCCCCGGCATCGACGAGGCCGCCGCCAAGGTCTTCGGCGTGCAGGCCCGCCTCGGCGAGGCTCCCGGGTGGGTCGCGGAAAATCTGCGTGATCCCGCGTTCAGCAGCGTGCTCGGCCTGCTCCAATACGGGCTCAGCTCCCGCGCCGAGACCGGCGCCACCACGCGCCGCAAGACCTCCAACTGGATCGGAAAACTTTTCGCCACCGCTTAATCCAAGGCCGCCATGAATCCCAGCGAACTTCCTCTCTCCCACGAAATCCTCACCGACCGCACGATCGCGATCAAGGTCGTGGGCGTCGGCGGCGCCGGCTCCAACGCGGTTGACCGTCTCAAGATGGAAAACCTCGACCGCCTCCAGATGGCGGTCATCAACACCGACCATCAGGCGCTCGCCAACTCTCCGGTCCAGGACAAGGTGCTCATCGGCTCTTCCGTGACACGCGGTCTCGGCGCTGGCGGTGATCCCGACCTCGGTCACGATGCCGCCGAAGCCGACCGCGAGAAAATCTCCGCCGTTGTGAAGGATTGCGACCTTGTGTTTCTCGTCGCCGGCATGGGCGGCGGCACCGGCAGCGGCGCGGCTCCGACGGTCGCCGAGATCGCCTCCGAGTCCGGCGCGCTGGTCATCGCGTTTGTCACCATGCCGTTCAGCTTCGAGGGAGGCCGCCGCGTCAAGCAGGCCGAAGACGGCCTCATCGCGCTGCGCAAGGTCTGCGACGCGGTCATTCCGCTGCCCAACGACATCCTTCTCCAAGAGGCGGCCGAAGGCGAGACTGCCCTCGACTCCTTCGCCAGGGCGGACGAGTGGATCGGCCGCGGCGTGAAATCAATCTGGTCGATGCTGTTCCGCACCGGACTCATCAACATCGATTTCGCCACGTTGCGCCAAGCGTTCCACACGCGCAGCGGGAAAACTCTGTTCGGCCTCGGTTCAGGCGCCGGTGAAAACGCCGTCGCGGAAGCTATTGATAGCATCAAGCTCTGCCCGCTTCTCGCCACGCCAGAATTCGCGCGCAAGGCCGACCGCCTGCTCGTGAACATCGTCGGCGGCACCGATCTCACGCTGCCCAAGGTCAACGAAATCATGACCGCCGTGACCGAGCGTTTTGGTCGCGAGTCCCACGTCATCATGGGAGCGGTCATCGACGAGGACATGCAGGGCAAGGTCGAGCTGGTTGTGCTTGGCACGAGCGATGTCGGCGGCCGCGGCGGCGGTGTGCGCCGACCCTCCACGCTGGCGCGTCCCACCCGCCCGCTGGCCCAACCCCAGTCGCAGGCCCGCACTGACGAGCTGCCGATCACCTCGACCGCACCGCTGGCGTCGGCCGGGGTTTTCCCGACGACCACCGCCGGGCCCTCCCAGCCTGGTGATGCCGAAAGCAGCACGAGCACCGCACAGGATGAGTTCACCTTCGGTGAAATCGAGCGTCGCGGTTATTTCGACAAGACCGACAGGAATCTTTTTGAGGGACAGGACCTCGATGTTCCCACCTATTTGCGCAAGGGCATCAAGTTGGCGCTGTGATCGCACGCGTTTTGCTGGGGCTTGGTTTATTGCTATCGGCGGCGGATGCCCATGCGGTTCCTTGGCAACATGGTCCCTTCGAGCCGGGCGAGTCCGTGCAGCCGTCCCCGCTGATCGTCTTGGCTTTGGATTACAGCGCATATCCCGCGGTGCCGCGAAGCGACGAGTTTGTCCATCGGGCGGAGAAAATCACTAATCTCAGGATCAACTGGGCGGCCGACGGGACGGCGGAGCTGAAGCTTTTGCGTGATGGTAAAAGAATATTTTCCGGGCCGCTCGAGGGCTATGGCAGCGCGGCGATGGGCGCGGGCGTTTACGCGGCCGACTTCAACGCCGACGGCCTTTTGGATTATGCCGTCATCACCCATTCTGGGGGCTGTGGACTCGCGTCACAGACCGCGTGGATCACTTTTCTGTTATCGGCTTCGGGCGGCTACGTCAGGATCTTTGTTTCCTGCTGGGCCGCGGAGCCGTCCGATTTCATCGAGCTTAACGGGCGGCTTTATTTGGTGCATACATCTTTCGTCCAAGGAAACGTGGGCAAGGACGGTCGGCAGCATAATTACTGGGTCTATAATCTGCTCACCTTTTCCGGCACCAAACTTGTCCTGGCCAATGAGAGAGATGTTAGATTTCCGGAGTGGGTTTTGTATAGTTTTGCGGAGAACCACAGGGATACCGATCAACTTACGTCCGCGCAGCGCCGGTTGTCGTTGAAGCAGATAGTGGAGGCGGACTGACCTGACTTGCGATTTTCCGGGCGTTTTCAAACGCACCCCTTGGCAAGCGTGATTCTTTGTGCACCATCGATCCCATGTTTGTCGACGAGTGCGTGATCAAAGTTCAAGCCGGTGACGGTGGCCGCGGGTGCATAAGCTTCCGACGGGAAAAATATGAGCCTTGGGGCGGACCCAACGGCGGCGACGGCGGCCGCGGGGGCGACGTCATTCTCGTGGGCGACGACGACGTCAACAATCTCATCGATTACAAATACAAGCCGCACTGGAAGGCCGAGCAAGGCGAGCACGGCCAGGGCTCAGATTGTCACGGCAAAGAAGGCGAACATTGCATCATGAAGATGCCGCTCGGCACCGTCGTGATCGACGAGGAGACCGGCAAGGTCGTCGCCGAGGTCATCGAGGACGGCCAGGAAATCGCGCTCTGCAAGGGCGGCAACGGTGGCTGGGGCAACACCCACTTCAAGACACCTACCAACCGCGCTCCGAAACGCGCCAACCCCGGGCACGATGGGGAAATCGGTAAATTCCGACTCGTGCTTAAGAGCATCGCCGACATTGGTCTCGTGGGCTTTCCCAACGCCGGTAAATCCTCGCTCACCACGCGCATCACCAAGGCGCGTCCGAAGACCGCCGCCTATCCGTTCACCACGCTGCACCCGCAGATCGGCGTGATCGAATATCCGAAAACCTACGACCGCCTGCTCCTGGCCGACGTGCCCGGCTTGATCGAGGGCGCCAGCGAAAACCGCGGGCTCGGCCACCGGTTCCTCCGGCACATCGAGCGCTGCACGTTGCTCATGTTCCTCATCGACATGGCGGGGGTGGACGACCGCGACCCGCGCGAGGACTACGCCACGTTGACGAGCGAGCTCGAGCTGTATGACGCCTCGCTGCTCAAAAAACCACGCGTTGTGGTGGCCAACAAAATGGACGTCGCCGCCGCCAAGGCCAATCTCGCCAAGTTCAAGCGCCGCCATAAGGTGGACATCATAGAAATTTCCTGCCTCACCGGCGACGGCCTTGAGGAACTGAAACAGGCCCTGCGCAAGCGGGTGATCGCCAACGGTGGAAACCCGAAACTCATCAAAAAAGCCATCGCCTGAACTGAATCACCATGAGTCCCGAACACCGTTCCCTGCTCATGCGCGCCAACCGTTTGTTGGGCGCTAATCTCGTCGAAGCGAATCTGGTCAAGATCGAGAGTCTTGAGGCGGCCAACGAACGGCTTCTGGAACTCGTGGCCACCGACAATCCTCGCCAGAGCACAGTGCTCGGCATCCTGGCCTACGAGTTGAAGGTCCTCCGCGAAGAAGATGTTCTCCAGTATGTCGCGGACGAACGGGGTGTCGGACTGGTTGATTTGCGTTCCTACGATCTGTCGGAGGATTTGAGGAAAACCCTTGATTTGGGCGCTTGCTGGGCGACATGGACGCTGCCCTTTGACCGCGAGGAAGACATGTTTTTTATCGCCACTGCCTATTATTTGAGTCCGGCCGTGCGCACTTACTGGGAAAAACAACTGGGCGGACCCATTATCTGGTTCGGCACGACGTTGGAAATGTTGGCCGATGCCTTTGAGAAAATCGATACTGAGCGCAGTGGTAACGCGCCTGCTAAACCTGCCGCCTAAAACTCATGCCACTCGGAAAAATCCAGTCCCAGATAGTAGCCAAGCTGGTCGAAAGCGGGCGGCTTACGGAGGACCAGCGTTCCGCGCTTACCAAGCATCCCGCCGACCTAAGCGGCGATGCCCTTGATAAGCTGCTTCTTGATGAATACCGGCTCACGGAGCTGCAGATTTTCGTCGCCCGCGCGCGTGCGGCCGGCCTCGCGCCGTTCAACGTCGCGCGCTACCGGATGACACCGCAGACGTTTGAGCGCATCCCGCAGGAGTTTTGCCTGGAGAACCTGGTGATGCCCGTCGGGCAGGTGGGCGAGATCTTGCTGGTCGCCTTCGCCAATCCCTTCGAGGTGACGGTGCCGGCGAAGATTCAGGAAATGACTGGCAAGCGCGTCGTCCGTTTGCTCGGCCGGGCCAAGGATATCCGCGACAAATTCGTCAAAGACAACTCCCAGCAGCGTTCCGCAGGTTTTGATGACGTTGTCAGGGAGATTGGCGTCGAGTTTGGCGCGGCCGAGGGAACCGAAGGGGAAGTCGAGGACGTCACCGAAGATTCGGGACCCATCCTGCAGCTTTCCACTCGTATCATTGAGGACGCCTATTACGCGGGCACCTCCGATAT
Source organism: Verrucomicrobiota bacterium (assembly GCA_025352985.1). GTDB lineage: Bacteria > Verrucomicrobiota > Verrucomicrobiia > Opitutales > Opitutaceae > Rariglobus. The sequence continues at coordinate 13,189 of JANXRL010000098.1, read as the reverse complement.
CCATATCGAGCCGCAGGAGAAGGATCTGGTTGTCCGCTACCGCATCGATGGTGTTTGTCAGGAAAAACTCCGTCTCCCCGCGAAGGTCGGTCCCGCGCTCGTCGCGCGCTTTAAGATCATGTGCAACCTCGACATCGCGGAGCGCCGGTTGCCGCAGGACGGCCGCATCGTTTTCAAGCAATACACTAAGAAGGGTGTGGACATAGACCTGCGCGTCTCGACCGCGCCGCTTAACTACGGCGAAGGAGTGGTGATGCGTATCCTCGACAAGCAGAAGTCCACGCTGCCCATGACCGCCCTAGGTTTTTCTGAGGAGAATCTTAGAAAGTATCGCGAGGTCATCACGCAGCCTTACGGCATGATCCTGCATTGCGGGCCGACGGGCTCCGGCAAGTCCATGACGCTCTATTCTGCGCTTAACGAAATCAATTCCCCTGAGCTCGTCATCCGCACCGCCGAGGACCCGATCGAATACACCCTCGCAGGCATCAACCAGATGCAGATGCACCGGCAGATCGGCCTCACGTTTGCCAGCGCGCTGCGCGCCTTTCTCCGTCAGGACCCCGACATCATTCTCGTGGGCGAAATTCGAGACAAGGAAACCGCCAACATCGCCGTCGAGGCCGCGCTCACCGGCCATTTGCTCATCTCCACGCTGCACACTAACGACGCGCCCAGCACCGTCGCCCGCCTTACCGACATGGGAGTCGAGCCGTTTATGATCTCGTCGTCGCTCCTGTGCGTGTGCGCCCAGCGTCTCATGCGCCGCGTGTGCAAGCAGTGCAAGCTGACTGTCGATCCTACTCCGCGGGAAATAGAAATCCTGGAGAAGGCCATCGGCTGGAGCGGTCCGATTCCCAAGGCCAATCCCAAGGGCTGCCCGAAGTGTGGCAGCTCCGGCTACAAAGGCCGCGTGGGCATCCATGAACTGATGGTCACGAACGAGGAGTTGATCGAGGGTATCAACAAGGGCATGGAAACCTCCGAGCTTAAAAAAATCGCCATGCGCGCAGGGATGCAGACCCTGCATCAAGATTCCTTGCTCAAGGTGAAGATGGGATTGACCACGATCGAGGAAGCCATCTCCACGGTGCCGGCGGATTTGTGATTGGTTGAAATTTTATGAAACGACTACTCCTGCTCATCTGTGTCTTCGTCGCCTTGCTGGGCGGCTGCAAAGGCAAACCGAAGGTCGTCTCCGCCGGCGACAAGCTGAAGGCGGAGAACCTCATCAGCGAGGCGCAGTTTTCCATGCAGATACGCGAATATTCGCGCGCCGAAGAACTTTTTAAAAAAGCGATCGTGCTGCGCGAGGATTATCCCGAATACTGGGTTGCTCTCGGCATGGCGCGCAAGCGTCAGGACAACCAAGACGGCGCGCGCGAAGCTTACAAAAAGGCCCTCGGGTTCATCGACGAGCGTTATAAAAACGAAAATGATGAAAAGGACCTTGGTCAGAAGGCTTGGGTGATGGCCCTGCAGGGAAATACAGGCGAGGCGGTGAAATTTTTACAGCAGAAACTCAAGGAGCATCCTGGCAGTGCCTACCTCCAGAAAATGGCTGATCCGCGCGGATTGCCGCATACTTTCCAGACCCCGGATTTCAAGGAGCTTTCGCTTTAAGCTGTCTGGGCTTCGGCTTGTGCTTTTTCCGCCGCGCTTGACGGCGAGATGGCGAGCGTCATGGCGCTGAGTTCCGTGGCGATTTTCCCGAGTTGCAGGTGGATGAGCTGGTGACGTCCGGTCTTGGGGCTGGACTCCAGCCTGTCCAGCGCGGCGAGCTTTGAAGACAAGTCTGCGGAGGCCGTCGTCTCGGTTTCAATCGCCATGGCCATGGATTCCAGGATCCCGCTGGTCTTCACGGCGATGATGGACAAATCGGGGGCATCAAGAGGTTCGCCCGGCCGTATGTTGGTCATAAGAACAGTGAGGGCGCGGGTGATACGAGTGTTGGAGTGGACGAGAGTGGCGGCGAATTCGATGTTGTTCTGCCGGCTGGCGGGCTCGCCCAGCATACGTTGCAGAGACGCGGCGGCGGCGCTGTTGGCGGCTTCGGTGGCGCGTTTTATTTGCACCGTTTTGCTGTCGAACGAACCTCCCGAGAAAAGCAGTTCCTTCACGTTTTTCAGGTAAACGTGGTTGGCGCTTATGGCTGCTGCCATGGTTGCGGGAAACCGCTGGCGTTCCCATGTCGGCCAGAAGAAAAGCGCCCCGACGAGGGCGAGGGCGCCGCCGCCCAAGCTGCAAAGCAGGCGGTCCATGGCGAAATCAAGATGCACGGCCGACGATGTTTCCGTGAGGAGAACAAGCATCAGCGTGATGAAAAAAACCGCCGTGCCGTAACGTTGCTTCTGATGATACGCGAAGCCGAAGACCGTGGCGGCGATGAGCATGTCGAGTAGCGGCAATGGCATGCGCACCCAAAGAAACGCGCTGGCGACAAGGCTGCCCGCCAGCGTGCCGAGGATGCGCTGGGCCGCGCGTTTGCGAGTCGAGCCATAGTCGGGCTGGAGCACGACGATGACGGTCAGCGCGATCCAGTAGCCGCGTGGAATGTCGAAGCCCTTGTAAATCGCCATGCCCAGCATGGTCAGCGCCATCATGCGCATGGTGTGCCGCACTAGCACCGGATCGGGGTGGGGCGATGGGTTTACCCACGATGAAAGCGCGCGCAGCGAAAATATACTGAGGTCGGGCAGGCGCAGGGGGAAGCTGGGGCCGGCACCGCCTCGGTCCACGGTTTCCCTCGATGCTTTTTCGATGGCGGGTAACTGGCTGTCGATTTGACGAAGTGTTTCCCGCGTCATCGCAGTTTCGGCGCCGGCCGCCGTCATGTTGTCGAGATGACCGGAGAGAATGCGAATCAAGTGGGAGCAGCGCCTGAGGCGAACGTCCGACAGGGCGAAGTTTTCCGGGCGGTGCGTGATGGTGGTGAGCGCGATTGATCGGGTGAGGTTGGTAAGGGCAAGCAGCAGCGAGTCGATGGCTGCCGCTAGTTTGGGGAAGGCGGGATGATCGGAAATGCCTTCCAGCGAGGCGTTGAGGGTCACCGCTCTCGTGCCTAGCCGCGCTGCCGCGAGTTGAAGCTCTTGGAGATGGATGACGAAGCCTGCGTTGCGTCCGCCTTCGGCTGCCGAGAGGGCGACGTAAGTGCGGTCAAGGACGGCGCGCAGTTCGCGTTCGCGATGGGTGACGATTTCATCCTGTTGCTTCCTGGACCATGCTGGAGCAGGTTGAATCGCAGAAAAAAGTTCGGAGACAGCCATCCAGCTTTCTGCGACGGCGTGCCGCAGGGCGTGCTGCGGGCGGAAAGGCCAGAGCATCGCCTGCAGGCTGATTCCCCAGAGCGCGCCTCCGAGGGTGAAGCAGGCGTGTTGCCAGCCGGGTTCGTGACCGTGCGGCTGCGCGAGCGCGACGATGAAGAGCAACGCCGAGGCGACGCCCAGCCCGGGGCCATAATCCCAGCTCAGGTGGCGCCATAGGCCGGACAGCAGTGCCAGCCCGCCGACCGCGAGCACGGTGCCGAGGGCGTAGGGCTCGGCAAGGGATCCGAGCAGGGTCGCGCCGGTGACTATCACGGCGACCACGAGCAGAATCACCAGTCGAAATCGGTAGGCGCCGCGCACATCGGTTAGGGCTACGACTTGGGCGCCGATGGCGGCGAAGAAGGCGTCGGCGGTGATGCCGGCGAGTTGGCAGATGACGAGCGGGGCGACGAACGCGGTCATGCCGCGCAGCGCGCGGGTGAGCTCGGGGTTGAGCGATTCGCGCTGGATCAATTTTTCCGTTTCGGCGGAGAGCCGAGCCGTGTTCATCAATGACGAGTTTCAACGCCGCTTGATGACGGGGTCACGCTTTATTAAGCATAGATGCCGCCCCCGAGCAGCCGATCGCCGTCGTGGAGCGCGAGGATCTGGCCGCTGGCGAGGCCGCGCTGAGGTTCGTCGAAGCGCACGAGCGCGGTTCCTTCGCCTTCGGTATCAGGGATGAATTCCACGGCCACGCGCGGGTCGCGGTAGCGCACGCGGCCTTCGAGCTGGCGCGGCGTGGTGACGGGTGCGGCGTTCCACTCGAGTGAATGGATGCGCGCCTTGGCTTGAAAAAGTCCCGGGGCGTCGGGCAGGTCGAAGGCGACGAGGAGGGCGTTGTCGGCGGAGCGTTTGCCAACGACGACGTAGGCGCGGTTGTCGGTGTTGGAGGGGACGCCGATGCCCTTGCGCTGGCCGAGTGTGAAGTAGTGCAGGCCGCGGTGTTCGCCGAGGGTTTTGCCGTCGGCGGCGCGCACGATGGGGCCGGGTTGGTCGGGCACGTATTGGCGGAGGAAGTCCTGCATCTTTACTTCGCCGATGAAACAGATGCCCTGGCTGTCTTTTTTAGTAGCGGTGGGTAGGCCGGCGTCAGCGGCGAGGCGGCGCAACTCGGGCTTGGGCAGGTGTCCGATGGGGAAGCGGGCGTCGGCGAGCTGTTCCTGGGAGAGGAGCGCGAGGAAGTAGGACTGGTCCTTGTTTTTGTCGGCTCCTTCGATGAGGGCGAAGCCGCCGTCGGCGAGCGGTTCGCGGCGCACGTAATGGCCGGTGGCGACGGCGGCGAAACCGTGGTCTTTGGCCCAGGCACGGAACACGCCGAACTTGATCTCGCGGTTGCACATGATGTCGGGGTTCGGCGTGAGACCGCGGCGGTAGCCATCAAGCAGATAGGCGACGACACGCTCGCGGTAGTCCTGCATGAGGTTGACGACGCGAAACTCGATGCCGAGCCGGTCGCACACGGCGCGGGCGTCCTCGATGTCCTGCATCCATGGGCAGTGGCCGATGACGTTGTCCTCGTTGATCCAGTTCTTCATGTAGGCGCCGACGAGGTCGTGCCCCTGGCGCTGGAGGAGGAGGGCGGCGACGGAGCTGTCAACTCCGCCGGACATGGCGACGAGGATCTTTTCTGGCGAGGGCACGGCGCATCACGACGTGGGCAGCGGCTGCGGTTTGTCAACCCCTACAGTGGGACTATGCGCAAGCCTGCGCAATCGTCTGGGGTGCAGACCCACCACACCGTTCGCGGCGGAAGGTAGTAGCATTAACCATATAGCCGAAGGCCGAGTTTTGTTTGTTTCAGACACTGCTTCGGGACGGCCTTCCGGACGGAGGGTGCACAGGGCTATGCGCGAACCAACAATAGGACCGCTGCTCTACCGGGCAGGGTTCTTCGGGTGAAGGAACAGATGGAGTAAACCCTGATCGGAGGGGAAAAAGGCTTCCGTCCTTACCACCCGGTTTTAACCTTCTGCCGCATCAGTATGCGGCTCTCCATCGTAATAACCTTCGACAACGAGGTTACAGCCATGAGGCCCGCGTGTGGGTGCCGCTCCGTTGGCCGGCAAGTGGGAATTTTGATGAGGACTGTTCGTATTTTGATATTTCACAGGGCGATCCAAAGTGAGCGCTTTGAGTTTTATCAATTTTAAGGAAAGCGGTGGGCAATGAGTCCTTCGTTAACGAAGACCGCGTGTCGCGCGGTGCTTTCAATCTTGTGCGGGGTTGGCATGGGGAATGATACTTCGTCTTCCACCGTTTCATGTCCCATCGTCCCAAAAAAATCGCCCGCGCATGGCTGGAATCTCCCACGGATGGGGTTATCGAGCTCCTGCATGACTGGAAGGCGCGGCACCTGCCGCCGCTCGCACTCGGCGGGGCGGGGCGGTTCGCTGCGTTGCAACGCGTGCCCGATTACACCTTTGGTTGCGAGAGCGGCTACTTCGTCAACCGCAAGCACGAGATCTATTTCTTCCTGAGGCTTTCCCAGCATACCGAAATCAATCCGGCGGTTGAGACCGTTTATCTGGCGGGCGATTTCAACGGCTGGCAGGAGGCTGTGGGGCAGGCGGAGTGGGCATTGCGGACTGCCTCGCTTGACGGGGATCCGGTGCTGCTGTGGTCGGGAGCGGCGGATCCGTTTTATCGTGATCCGCCCATGCGGTTCAAATTTGTGACGGCGGCGCACGTCTGGCTACCGGTCAATGCCGGGGCGCCGAATGCGACGCGTGACAGCTCGGGTAATTTCAACCTGGCGATCGATCCTGGTCGCACCGGCCAGCACTTGTTCAAGTTCACCCTCGCGCATGCCCATAATCTTTCGGAGCCGGCGGTGGTGCGCTGGTCGGCGGGGGAGACGGACGAGAGCGTGCCGCTTATGCCGGGCGATTTTTTCTATGCGCTGGGGACTGATCTGCCGCTCGGGGCGCTGGTGCGCGAAGAGGAGACGGTCTTCCGGCTTTTCGCGCCGCGTGCCAAATCCGTCTGGCTGTCCGTCTGCGCCGCGCCCGATCAGCAGGACAACCCGCATCGTTATCCGCTTGTGCGGCGCGCCGACCCGCATGGACTGGCCGGCGTGTGGGAGATCACCCTGGCGGGCAACCTGCACGGCTGGTTCTACTGGTATCACGTGGACGGGCCGGTTGACGCTTTCGGGCTTTTTGATCCGCAGCATCGCGTGCTGGATCCGTATGCGTTGGCGGCGGTCGGTCGTCTGGGGCCGGGAATCGTGCTGGATGCCGCTTGGGTGGGTGAAGGGGACCGCAATTTCAAAACACCCGCGTGGCACGATCTGGTGATGGCCGAGGCGCATGTGCGTGACCTCACCGCGCTCGCTCCCGTGGCGATGAGCGCGGAGGAGCGGCGGGGCTTCACGGGCCTGCGCAAGTGGGTCGAGCATCCTGATTTTTACCTTCACCGGCTGGGCGTGAACTGCGTGGAGCTCCAGCCCGTGCAGCAAAACGACGCGAAGACGGCCGACGAATACCACTGGGGTTACATGACGGATAATTTTTTCTCGCCCGACAGTGGCTACGCACTCGATCCGTCGCGCGCGTCCGGGGTGAAGGAGTTGCAGGCGCTCGTCGCGGCTTTTCACCGGCGCGGCATGGCGGTGGTCCTTGACGTGGTTTACAACCATGTCGGCGAGCCGGCGCACCTGATGTTTGTGGACCGCCTCTATTACTTTGAGCAGGACGGCGCGGGGAATCTTTCCAACTGGAGCGGCTGTGGGAACGACCTGCGCGGGCGTTCAGTGATGACGACGCGCCTGATCATCGACAGCTGCCGCCATCTCGTGGAGACCTACGGTGTGGACGGCTTTCGCTTCGACCTGGCCGATCTCGTGGGCGTGGACGTTCTCAAGCAGGTCGAGGTCGCGCTCAAGCGCGTGAAGCCCGACATCATCCTCATCGCCGAGCCGTGGAGTTTCCGCGGGCACGCCGCGGGAGAGCTGCGCGACACCGGCTGGGCCTCGTGGAACGACGGCTACCGCAACTTCGTGCGCGATTACGTGCGCGGTGGCGGCACGCGCGAAAGCCTGGAGTATTACCTGAAGGGTTCGCCGTGGTATTATGCCAAATGGCCGGCGCAGACGGTCAACTATACCGAGTCCCACGACGATAAGACGTGGATCGACAACATCACCGAGAACGCCAGCGGCAACGGCGACCACCCCACGCTCAACGACCGCCGCCGCACGCACCTGATGGTTGCCTTCCTGCACATGTCCATCGGCATTCCCATGCTTTCGGCCGGCCAGGATTTCATCCGCTCGAAGCAGGGCATCAACAATACCTATCAGATGGGCGACGTGAACGCCTTGGATTATCGGCGCATCTATCGGTTTCCGTCCACGCACGCCTATTTTGCGGACTGGATCGCCTTCCGTCGGTCGGAGCCGGGCAGGCTGCTGCGCCACTTTTCGCGTGCGACCGAGGGCTTTTTTGAATTTTTCTGGGCGGTCGATACCGCCGCGCCCGCCGTGCTTTACAACGCTGATCATTCCCAAGGTCCGCATCAGATACTTTTTGCGATCAACCCTACCATCTACGACGTGACTATCCCGATAGGTGATGAAGTCGCCTCGGGTGACTGGCGACAAATCGCTGACCAAGAGCGCTTTTTTTCAACATTTCATGCAGGTGGTGGCCGGCGGGTTGAGGGCAACCTCTACGTCCCCGCACTAGGTCTCGGCCTTTGGTTGCGGGAAAGTTAAAAATTTCCAATCAGCCGGGGTGGCCACAAACGCTGTGAATTTACCAGCGGTTGCGCAGCCAAAACCCTTGCAAACCAGTGCATCGCCCCTTTCTGTGGCCACCCCGTGCCATCGCGGTGCGGCTCACCTGAATCAGTAAATCAACCACTAGTAAAACGGAGTTCTATTATGGCAGTTAAAGTCGCAATCAATGGTTTCGGTCGCATCGGTCGCCTCGTCTTCCGCGCTCTTGTTGAGCAAGGTCTTCTCGGCACCACCTTCGACGTCGTCGCCGTCGGTGACATTGTCCCGGCCGACAATCTCGCCTACCTCTTGAAATATGACTCTACGCAGGGCAAATTTGCCGGCACAGTGACGTCCAAGAAGTCATCTGCGGACAAGGCCGAGGACGACGTCCTCGTGGTCAACGGCAAAGACATCCTCGTTGTCTCCGCCAAGTCCCCCGCCGAGCTCCCCTGGGCCAAGCTGGGTGTCGAACTCGTCATCGAGTCCACCGGTCTGTTCACCGAAGCCGAGAAGGCCAAGGGTCACATCGTCGCCGGCGCCAAGAAGGTCATCATCTCCGCTCCTGCGAAGGGCGAGGACATCACTATCGTGCTCGGCGTGAATGACGAACAATACGACGCCTCCAAGCACAACATCATCTCCAACGCTTCCTGCACCACGAACTGCCTAGCGCCGCTCGTTCACGTGCTCCTCAAGGAAGGCTTCGGCCTAGAGGAAGGTCTGATGACGACCATCCACTCCTACACCGCCACGCAGAAGACTGTGGACGGTCCGTCGAAGAAGGACTGGAAGGGTGGCCGCTCCGCCGCCATCAACATCATCCCGTCGAGCACCGGTGCCGCCAAGGCCACCGCGCTCGTTCTCCCCGCGACCAAGGGCAAGCTGACCGGCATGTCCTTCCGCGTTCCGACTCCGACCGTGTCGGTGGTCGATCTGACCTTTCGTTCCACCAAGGAAACCTCCCTCAAGGAAATCAACGCCGCGATCAAGAACGCGTCCGAGACCTACCTCAAGGGCATCCTCGGCTACACCTCCGATGAAGTCGTCTCCTCCGACTTCATCCACGACAAGCAGTCGTCGATTTACGACGCTGGCTCCTCGATCGAGCTCAATAGCAAGTTCTTCAAGCTCGTGTCCTGGTATGACAACGAGTGGGGCTATTCCAACCGCGTCGTCGAGCTCACCAAGAAGATCGCCGCCAAGCTGTAATTAGCGTCCTCTCTTAAACCATTGCCGCGGATACGCGGATGATCGCGGATACTCTCTGATTCATCCGCCTTCGTCCGTGTCATCCGCGGCAAATTTATTTTAACGACTCCGACCATGTCCAAATTCAAAACCATCCGCGATCTCGACCTCGCCGACAAACGCGTGTTCATCCGCGTCGATTTCAACGTCCCCCAGGACAAAGTCACTGGTGCCATCACCAACAACGCGCGCATCGTCGCCGCGCTCCCCACGATCAAATACGCCCTCGAAAAAGGCGCCTCAGTCGTTCTCGCCAGCCACCTCGGACGTCCGGATGGCAAGGTCATCGCCAAATTCTCCCTCAAGCCCGTAGCCGACGAACTTGCCAAGCTCCTCGCCAAGCCCGTCGCCTTCGCCTTCGACTGCGTCGGCCCGGTCGCCGAGCAGGCCGCCTCCGCCTTGAAGGCCGGTGACGTCCTCCTCCTCGAAAACCTCCGCTTCCACATCGAGGAAGAGGGCAAGGTAAAGCTCGAAGACGGCACCTCCGTGAAGGCCGACAAGGCCGCCGTGGAAGCCTTCCGCGCCAGCCTTTCGAAGCTCGCCGACGTTTATGTCAACGACGCCTTCGGCACCGCCCATCGCGCCCACAGCTCCATCGTCGGCGTCAACCTCCCGCAGAAGGCCGCCGGTTTCCTCATGGAAGCCGAGCTCAAGGCCTTCGCCAAGGTTTTGGACAATCCCGAGCGTCCGCTGCTCGCCATTCTCGGCGGCGCGAAGATCGCCGACAAGATTCCCCTCATCAACAACCTCCTCGACAAGGCCAACATCCTCATCATTGGCGGCGGCATGGCCTACACCTTCAACAAGGTCGTCTTCGGCAAGCAAATCGGTGCGAGTCTGTTTGATCCCGAGGGCGCGAAGATCGTCGAGGAACTGGTTGCCAAGGCGAAGGCCAAGGGTGTGAAGCTCGTGTTCCCGGTTGATTTCATCGCGGCCGACAAGTTCGCGCCCGACGCCGCCACGCAGATCGTCGGCGAGGACATTCCCGAAGGCTGGCAGGGCCTCGACGCCGGCCCGAAGTCCATTGTGCTTTACCGGGAGACGATTCTTTCGGCCAGGACCATCATCTGGAACGGGCCTCCCGGCGTGTTCGAGTTTGAGAAGTTCTCCGGCGCGACCAAAGGCATGGCCGAGGCCATCGCCGAGGCGACCAAGCTCGGCGCGATCACCGTGATCGGCGGGGGTGACACCGCCACGGCCGCGAAGAAGTTCAAGATCACCGACAAGGTCACCCACACCTCCACCGGCGGCGGCGCCTCCCTCGAGTTCCTCGAAGGCAAGGCCCTCCCGGGCGTTGTTTTCTTGGAGTCCTGATAAGGTGGAGCGCGTTGACCTCAACGCGCTTTCCCTGCTTCTTAACCAGGCGTGTTGAGGTCAACGCGCCCCGCCTTTCTACTCACATGACCATTCGTAAAAAACTCATCGCCGGTAACTGGAAGATGAACAAAACTTCCTCCGACGCCGTCGCGCTCGTGCAGGAACTCGTCGCCGAAGTCGGCAAACAATCCGACGTCGAAGTCGTGGTCGCCCCTCCGTTTACCTCTCTCGAGGCGGTTGGCAAGGCCCTCGATGGCTCCGTCGTCAAGCTCGGCGCGCAGAACGTGCATCCCGAGGCTGGCGGCGCCTACACCGGCGAGATCTCCGTCGGCATGCTCCGCGCGATCTTCACCAATTATGTGATCCTCGGCCACAGCGAGCGCCGCACGTATTTCAAGGAGACCGACGCCTTTATCAACCAGAAGGTGCTCGCCTCGCTCAAAGGCCAGCTCAAGCCCATCCTCTGCGTCGGCGAAACCCTCGTCGAGCGCGAAGGCAACCAGACTCTCAAGGTCGTGCAGACGCAGCTCGAGGCCGGCCTCGAAGGCGTGAGCAAGGACCTCGCGACGAGTGTGGTCATCGCCTACGAGCCCGTGTGGGCCATCGGCACCGGCAAGGTCGCCACGACCGAGCAGGCGCAGGAAGTGCACGCATTCATCCGCAGCCTCCTCGTGAAGCTCTTCGGTGATGCCGTCGCGCAGAAGGTTCGCATCCTCTACGGCGGCTCGATGAAGCCCGCCAACGCCCCCGAGCTCCTCGCGCAAAAAGACATCGACGGCGGACTCATCGGCGGCGCCTCCCTTGAGGCCCGCAGCTTCGTGGATCTCATCAAAGCGGCCGCAGCGGCCAAGTAAGGAACCCTCTCATTCGACAAAAGGGCGGCCCCGCAAAGGGCCGCCTTTTTTTTACTTAAGACATGCCGACCGGATCAGAGCCGCGATACGGTTTCCGAACCGGGTTTATGTGGAAAGCGGGAAATCAGGAACGGGCCGGGACTTGAGGGGCTGCCGTCTTGCCTGCGTCGGCGCGTGGAGATTTAATTTTAGCCGACTCGGTGTCCTTTGCCCATCGGGCTTCGTTTTTGACTAAACAACAATCTCCTGAAACCAGCGTTGCGCCTGTCGTTGGATGACTTCACGGTTTTTCCATCGAAATCATTATGAAGTCCTATTCCCGTGTGCGATCACGACTCGTCCACTGGATACCCGCATGATTGTCCCTCAGCCATTTCAATACCAAGGCAGCAAGCGAGCCTTGGCACCCCTGATCCTGAATTACCTGCCCGCCAAATGTCGCCGCTTGGTGGACCCGTTTGCGGGATCGGCGGCGATGACGCTGGCGTGTGCGGCACGGATGAGGGCGGATCGCTATTGGATCAACGACCTGAACAAGCCTTTGGCGGAATTGCTGAATCTAATTATCAACCGCCCGGAAGAGTTGGCCGACGCCTATGCCCAGCTTTGGAAGGGCGAGGCGGAGGACGCCCTCGAACATTTTTATACGCTGCGCGAAAAATTTAACCGCACGCAGGAACCGAAACTCTTTCTTTATTTACTGGCTCGGTGCATCAAGGGAGCCGTCCGCTACAACAGCGAGGGTATGTTCAACCAGAGCCCCGACAAACGGCGCTTGGGCACGCGACCCGAGACGATGCGGCAAAACATCATGGCAGTCTCTCGGCTGCTGCGGGGGCGCACGGTTGTCACCTCGCATGATTTCCGCGACGTGCTGGCGGCGGCGGAGCCAGAGGATGTGATATACATGGACCCTCCGTATCAGGGGACGTCGGGCGAGAGGGATTCCCGTTATCTGGCCGGGTTGTCGTTCGATGATTTTGTGGTGGCGCTGGACTGCCTGAACGCGCGAGGGCTGCGTTATGCGGTCAGCTACGACGGAAGGACGGGTAACAAACACTACGGCGAGCCGCTGCCTTCGTATTTGGGGCTCGCGCATGTCGAGCTGGAGGCCGGGCGTTCGACGCAATCGACCTTGCTCGGACGGGAAGAGCACACCGTCGAGTCCCTTTATATTTCGCCCGCGCTTGCCGCCGAAATCGGGGTGATTCCGCCGAGGGCGAGTCGCAGGCCGGTGAAGCAACCCGAGCTTTTTTGAATTCAGCGACAAGCCAAAGAAACAATACCCAAAGGAGTTTTTGGCGTTGTGCCTGTCGGTGACGGCCAAACGTCCCCGAACGGTGATCACGCATATTCTGGAGCACGGGCAAATCACCACGGAGGAACTTAAAAACCTCTACGGCTACAACCATCCTCCCAGGGCGGCCCGCGACGTGAAGGAGCACGGAATACCCATCGAACGCGTGACGGTTACCGGTGGCGACGGCAGGAAAATCGCGGCCTATCGTTTTGGTGACCCGACAAACCTGAAGGTGCGTCGGTTTGACGGGCGCACCGGCCTGTCCAAGCAGATCAAAGAGGCGCTCATCGCCAAGTATGGCTGCCGCTGTTTCATTTATCTGGAGGAGATGCCCGAGGCGGCATTGCAAATCGACCATCGCATGCCGTTCGAGGTGGCTGGAGAATCGGAGACGATGTCGCCGGACGACTTCATGTTGTTGTGCGGCTCGGCTAACCGGGCG
>JANXRL010000092.1 GCA_025352985.1 Verrucomicrobiota bacterium | reverse complement strand
ACGGCCGCCGCGACCGCCGCTGGCGCTGGCGCTGCCGCCGGGGTGTCTTCCGCCTTCACCTGCGCCATGGCGCAGACGGCGACCGCAGCAAACATCGTTGCTCGGGTGATTCGTAGTAAGTTTGTGATCATAGATATAGGTATTGATAAGCTATCAGAAAAAGCACTCGGCAAGCGGTGCGAAAAGAGACCTTAATCCCATCAAGAACAACACGGACAAAAGGCATGTTGTGAAATGAGAATAATTCACTTTAGCAGCAGCCATGCCAATCACGGTGCCAAGCCTGTCGAGCTGAAGTAAAGGGTTGCCCGTCCGTGTGTCTTGGGCGCAACTGCGCTACAACTTTAAGCCAACCCTATGAAAGCACTCCCCTTGATTCTAGCCGGGTCGCTCCTCGCCAATGCCGCACTTGTGACAACGGTGACCATGCGATCCCGCGAAAAAAACGGCGCGTCCATCTCCACCGGGAGCACCGCAAAGCGCACGCAAGTGTCTTCGGGTAATGGCTCCAACATCACCGGGCGCGACCTCGTCGCCGCGCTCAACGCCGATGACCCCGCCGCCCTCCGCGACATCCTTCGGGACGCAGGCTTTTCAGACGAAATGGTGCGCTCCCTTGTGCAAATGCGCATCTGGAAACGCTACGAGGCCCGCTACAAGGCCCTCCAGCCCAAACCCGACCCCAGCAAACCCTGGTGGAAAGACGACTCCCGCCAGAACGGCTGGAATGGCAACATGACCAAGGCCCAGCGCGAAGAGATGCGCCAAATCCAAAAAGACCAGCGCGCCGAGATGGAACGCGTCCTCGGCCCCGATAAAAACAATAACAACTGGGGCGGCTGGCAGGATCCCCGCATGAGTTTCCTCTCCCCCGACAAGCGCAAGGATCTCCAGCAGGTGCAGCAGGACTATCAGGAACTCATGAACGACGTGCAGCAGGAGATGCAAGGCTTCCAACTCCCCTCTGATCGCGAAAAACTCCGCTTCCTCCAAGAAGAACAAAAAAAAGACATCGAGGCCCTCATGACACCCGAGGAACGCACGGCCTACGACTTGCGCATGTCCCCGACCGCGCAAAACCTCCGCTGGCAGATGACCCAGTTTGACGCCACCGAAGAGGAATACCTGAAGATTTTCCCCCTCAAAAAAGCCTTCGATGACAAATACAACAACAACGACTCCTACGGCGGCTACGTCGAGCGCGACCAAAATTTCTGGAAGGCGCGCCAAGAGGCCGACAAGCAGCTCACAGAACAGATGAAGTCGGTCATCGGCGCGGAACGCTACAACGACTACCTGCGCTCCCAAGACAACGACTATCAGCAGCTTCAAGCCGCCACCCGCCGCCTCGAACTTCCCGCCGATACGCCTTCCAAGGTCTATGCGCTGCGCGACGATGTCGCCGCAGACGCCAAACAGATCGCCGACAACGCCAACCTGTCCGACGACCAAAAGAAAGCTTCATTCGCCGCCCTCGCCGCCAAAACCCGCGCCCAAGTCACATCAACTCTGGGCACGGAAGCCGCCGAAGCCTATTTCAAAAACAACGGCATGCGCTGGCTCAATGAAATCGAAAAGGGCAACGTCGTCACCTTCGACACCACCAACCCCGGCAATTGGAACACCACTCAAGGCATCAAGCCTAAGCCCAAGCCGAAGCCCGCGCCCAAAACAGCCCCGTAATCATCCCCATCGCATGAGACTCGCGCCGCTCTTTTTGATCGCATCGCTGACCGTCAATGTCGGCGTGCTCCCCTAGCCCCGGCGCACGCGTCACCCCATCGTCACGCGCCGCCCGCAAAACCCGCCTCGACACCTTTCTCCCCCGCCGACACTTCTTTACGCCGATGGCCAAAGCGAACGTCGATACCCGCCTGAGCAAAAAAGCCTACGAAGCCCGCGTGCCCGGGCTGCGCGAGCAGCTCATCCGGCTTCAGGTGCGGCTGAAGGAGGCTCCTTTCAAAATCCTCCTCATCGTCGCTGGCGAGGAAGGCTGCGGACGCGGTGAAGTCATCAACACCCTCAGCGGCTGGCTCGACCCGCGCGGCGTGGAAACATTCGCCTTCCGCGAACCCACCGACGAGGAACGCGAACGCCCCCTCATGTGGCGCTACTGGCGCTGCCTCCCCGCCGAAGGCCGCCTCGGCATTTTCGCCGGCTCATGGTATACCGAGGCCCTGCGCGAACAGGCGCGCGGCTCCCAAGTCCCCGCGCAGCTAGACCACGAACTCGCCCGCATCCGCCATTTTGAAAAACTCCTCGCGGACAACGGCACCCTCGTCGTCAAGGTCTGGCTCCACCTTTCCAAGACCGACCAGCGTCGGCGCCTCAAGGAACTCGCCGCCGATCCGGACACCGCCTGGCGCGCGACCGAGGAAGCCCGCCACCACCACCGCATCTACGACCGCCTCGCCCGCACCGCCGAGAAAATCCGCACCGCCACCCACCAGCCCGGCGCACCCTGGACCATCGTCAACGCGGCCGATCCCCGCGCGCGCAACCTCTCCGTCGCCCAACTCCTGCTCGGCCGTTTTTCCGCCCATCAAAAACGCCAGGCCGCCAAAAGCGCCGCACCCTCCCGCCCCAAGGCCCCGAAGTCGCTCCAGCCCGCCGGCCTCCGCCGCCTCCTCGCCCTGCCGCTCGACCAGAAGCTCGCCATCCCCGACTACGAGGAAAAACGCGAGAAATGGCTCGGCCGCCTCAACCGCGCCGTCCGCGCCGCGCAGGCGAAAAAACGCTCCGTCGTATTCGTCTTCGAGGGCTGGGACGCCGCCGGCAAGGGCGGCGCCATCCGCCGCCTCACCAGCGCGATCGACGCCCGCGACTACCGCGTCATCCCCATCGCCAAACCCACCGACGAGGAAAAAGCCCACCATTACCTTTGGCGCTTCTGGCGCCACGTCCCGCGCGCCGGCCTCGTCACGCTCTACGATCGCTCCTGGTATGGCCGCGTGCTCGTCGAGCGGCTGGAGGGCTTCTGCACCGACAAGGAGTGGAAACGCTCCTACGCGGAGATGAACGACTTTGAGGAGCAGCTCACCGAGCACGGCATCATCGTCATCAAGTTCTGGATGCACGTCAGCCGCGACGAACAGCTCAAGCGCTTCCGCGAGCGCGAGGGAACCGCCTACAAGCAGCACAAGATCAACGCCGAGGACTGGCGCAACCGCCGCAAGTGGCACGCCTACGAGATCGCGGTGGGCGACATGCTCGCCCTCACCCACACACCCTTCGCCCCCTGGCACCTCATCCCGGCGAACAACAAACGCCACGCCCGCCTGCAGATCCTCAAGACAGCAACCAGGGCGATTGAAGAAACCTTGGGCACCTAGCCTCCGGCCCGGGTCAATCCCTGGATCCACCGGTCGCGGGCTTCGGCAGCAGCCGCGCGACAATCACCAGCAGGAGCACGACCACGAGCGCCAGCACACCCCAGAAAAACAGCGTGCTGCTCCGGCCTGAAAACAGATCGAGCGCCACGGCTGTCGGTATTTCCGCCCCGAGCTTTGCCATACTTTTTGGTGCTCGCAGCATTTGCGGCGCGATCAGTGCCAGATCGTAGCGCGGCGGCGCCGCCTGCGGGTTGCCGTAGATGATGTCAGGCGCGGTCGTTCCCGGCGCAGGTTTGAAGTAAAGACGCGTCACCCCCACGGCTCCACGTGCAGAATCCAGAACGATAGGCGGATTGTCATCGTTGTCCGCCTCCAGCGTCAGGACAGCGCCAGTCGTCCGAAAATCGAGCGGGATAACCAGATTGCCGGTCGCCTGCTGACCCACCGTCGTCTGACCGGGCTGGCGCGTCCACACCGCGTCGGCAAGCACCCGTGCGGAATTTTGCCCGCGCTCGTCCGTGAGTTCTTCCGTGAGTCGCACCCTGCGCTGAAAAAGCGGCGTGAGAGAACTCACCACCACGCGGCGCAGCGGCAGTCCGGCCTGCGGCAGCGTCAACTTCCACCGGCTCGTGCGCGGACGCTTTGGGTCGTCGTCCGCCACGATGACGGCGTCGAACTCGCGGCTCAGTGCGGTGGATTCGAGCAGGAAGGGAATCTGTTTCCCGTCGCTCACGAGACGGATGTCGGCGAAGTCAGACCGGGCTCGCGCCACGACGCCGAGGTCCACTTCCAACTGCTGCACGCCGTCGCCCGCGAAAACGACCGGTCGGCGGAATTTCCAAGCGAGCGTGTCGAGCGGCGCGCCTGTCAGCGGCACATCGGCCAACGCCTCGCGCGGCGCTTGGTAAACGGGATTGGCCACAGGTTCGCCGACCACGATCATCGGAGTGGTCGCAGGGGTTGCGGTGACGAACCCCGCGAGATCGTAGCGAGGCGGCACCGCCGTCGCGTTGCCCACGAGGAGCGTCCAGGCGCCGGCTTGCGGCGCGTTGAAAACAATCTCGCGCGGCAGGCGGCGCGCCTGGATCGCGGACAGCTCGAGGGGCGGGCTGTCGCCGTTGTCCACGTGTAGGACGAGTTCGCGGGGGGCTGAAAATACGTTGAGCGTCAACACGGAGGGCGCTCCGCCGGCGGCATCCGGCGCGCGTGCGAGGGTGCCTCGGGTGATGACGCGCTCGACCACCGTTTCGTTCTGCATCTGCCGTTCGGCCAGCGTGACCGCGCGGCTGAAAACGGGTTCGTCTGATGTAAACTCCAGGGCCGTGAGCGTCAGGTGCGCCGCACCCAGATCGAGGGTGAGCACGGTCTCGCGGGAGAATTCCTCCCGCTGGCGGATCACGACCGGCTGCGGCAAGGCGCGAAGTGGGACCACTGCCGCAGGTGCGATTCCCATGCTCACACCCGTGACGGCGAGCGGCGGCGTCTTGGTGTCATCCAGCGTCACGCGGACAAACGCCGCTGTCATCCGCCTCAGCGGAAACATCAACTGCGTTGCTCCGTTTTTATGAAACAACGGAACGCCCGCGGCGATCACCCGCCAGTCGTCGCCGCCCTGGGAGACTTCGATCTTGGCAGGCTTTAGAAAGTCCCCCGGCGCGGTTTCGATTGTCACGGAGGACAGCGGATCGGACGTGCCCGTGGTAATCGTGATCACGGTCGCACCGTCCACCAACCGCACTTCGTTGACCGCCGCCACTATTCTCGCCCCAGCCGGCCGGGGCGGATTCAAAAAACCATAAGGCGTCTCCCGGCCCTGGGAATCCAATAGACGGATGTCAGCCAGATTGGGCTGGGCCGCATCGATCAAAGCCGGAGACAACTCGATGCTGAAGGAACCCGACTCCATAACCTCGAACGCCGCCCGTTGCCGCCATTGCGCAGGCTCGATCGCCTGCGCCGGCAACACCGCGAATACAGCAAACGTCGTCAGCAGGAGCAGGCGACGCGAGTTAACATCAACCGGCAGACGGAGGAGTTTTTTCATGGGGCGAAAGAAAGCGTTGATACACTAAAGAGGCCAATATCGCGATGACCGCGACGACTGCGAGGGCCACAATGCGGTAGATCTGCCCGAGGTGGGCGAGATCATGGAAAAACAGCTTGAGCACAGCCACGACCAGCAAGGCCATGGAGGCGTAGCGCGCCATCGGGTTCGTTTTCCAGACGCCGATGATCAGCAGGCCGAACGCAAACAACGCCCACGCTATCGTGTAGGTCATGTCGCGCGCCAGATTGCCCGAGAACTGGAACATCAGCGCCAAGCCGGTCGTGCTGAAATAGTCGGCAATCTCGATGTTGAGCAGCAGGAACGCGAGGATCACCGCGCCTCCCCGCAACACCGGCGGCATGTCGAAGCCGAAGACCTTTTCGCGCGGCGGCGCCAGCAGGCGCGACCCCGCGAGGAGACAGGCGGCGGCCAGTCCGTAGGTATAGAAATACCAGTTGAAAATCGGCATCTCCGCACGCGGATGGTAACCCAACACCGCCGGATTGAGCGCGAGCCGAGCAAAGACCGCCGCCAGCAGCGCCACGCCGACCGCGCGCAAGCCGGCATGCGGCACGCGTTGGAACAGCCACAGCAGCGCCGCGCCCTCCAGCGCCCAGCCGAGCGTGAGCCACTGGCGCGAGAATTGTATCGGGAAGATCAGCGTGATGAACAGCAGCGCCACGCCGCCAAACCACGCCAGCCGTTCGAGCCGCTGCGGATGTTCCGCAGGCAGCGAGCGCAGCACAACCACGAGGCTCGCCAGCGCGGGCACGGCAAACGCCGCCGGGAGCAGGCCCATGAAGTCATTGGGAAACGCGAGCTGCACCGTGCGGTAAACAAACCAAAAATGCATTGGCGCACCCAGCGCCGCCGCCACCCATGGCCCGCGCATCTCGGAAAAAGTTTTCCTGAAAACAAACGGGAAGAACGCAAATACCGCGTAGAAGCCGACATTCCACGCGATCACCATCCCTGCGCCATCACCGGCGTGAAAGCGGGTCGAGAGCCAAGCGCCTTGCACCGCCAGCACACCCGCGAGCGCGGCGGCCGGCAGCCATTCCAACACGAGAATCTTTGCCAGCCCGAGCGTCAGCACGACCAGCAGCATTGCCAGCCCGAAGACCGGCGCCGGATTCGCCAGCGGCAGCCGCAGAATCACCATCACTAGCAGCGTGAACGGCAGTAGCGCCGACATCGCAGGCAGATGCGCGCGCGGATCACTCGGCAGCCCCGCGCCAAACGTCGCCCCGAAGGCGTTATCCATCAGCTTGGAACCGAAACGGCGTGCGAGAAACAGCCCCGCCCCGAAGAACAACAGCGCAAAGCCCGCCAGCATTCCCAACAATGTGAGCGGCGCGGTAACCTCCAGCGGGATACGGAAAATCCACGCGACCATCGCAAGCAGCGTCAGCACCAGCACCGCCGCCACCGAGGCAAGCGACGCCGTGAAGAACGCCAGCACGATGGCGATCAGGTCCAGCAACAGCACGCACGGCCATACGAGCCAAGAGACCGTATCGAACTTGCACACCGCGCCCAGCACGAGCAACAGCGTGACCGGCGCGGCCAGTTGCGCCCACGAGGGCGAGGCGAAGTCCGGCCGCAGGCGCCGCATCACCAGCGGCAGCACCGTGTGCAGGACCGCAAAGCCAAGGAACCCTCCTAGGGCCCACGGCATAAGCGGGACGGTCAGGTGATTTCCCACCCACACTGCGAGTAACGCGAACGCCACCATCCCAAGAAAAAGCTGGGCCTTGGCGAACTTGAGTTCACGCAGCACCACGGTGAGCAGTAGCAACTCCGCCGCCAGAATGAGCGCAAACATCACCGCCGGATGCGCGGCAAACGCCGCGAACCGCAGAAAATAAAACGCGAAGCCCAACATCACAAACGGCGCCGCCACCGCCGTGAGCGCGAACGACTCC
The DNA here is from genome assembly GCA_025352985.1 of Verrucomicrobiota bacterium. Classification (GTDB taxonomy): domain Bacteria; phylum Verrucomicrobiota; class Verrucomicrobiia; order Opitutales; family Opitutaceae; genus Rariglobus. Next base: position 5,755 of record JANXRL010000092.1, on the reverse strand, counting down.
GCATCACGCCCCAGCCGGCGCACCAGCTCGAACACACCTGCGAACAACACGGTGAAGCCGAAAAATCCGCCCAGCGCCCACGGAAGTAGCGGCTCCGCGAGGTGGCCTGTTGTCCAGCATCCGAGGAACACAAATACCAACGCTCCCGCGACGATCTGCGCTTGCACCAGCGCCTCATCGATCAGCACGACGGCGAGCAACAGCAGCTCGGCGAACAGCACAAAGAGGAACAGCAGACCCGGACGTTCTCCCAGCGAAGGGAAATCGAGGAAGTAAAACGCGTAGCCGAACGAAACGAACGGCGCGGCCAGCGCGGTGTGGACGACGGGCGCGGCGATCTGCCCGAGACGGCGCAGCAGAACCAGTGTCGCGATAAACAGCGCCCCGAAGCCGAGGCACACGCCCATAGAGATGAAGACCTTGTCGGCCGTAAAAAATTTGTCCGTCCACCCCAGAAGCATCACCAGGGTGCCGCCCGCCCCCAGCGGCACGAGAAAGTGCCAGCGCCGGTGCAACGCCACCGCCACGAGACCGAGATCGAGCAACGCGAGATAACCGAAAAGCCCGAGGGCATTATCCACTCCCGTAGAGAGCAGCACCGGCGTGAGAAAACCGCCCAGCATGCCAAGCACCGCGACCACTTTCGCCTCCGTCCGCACCGCCAGCAGAAACGCCACGCCGGTGATCAACACCATAAGCCCAAACGTCGGCAGTGAACCAAAGAACGGAAACTTATAAACCGCATGACAGGCGAAAGTAACCGCATACAGGCTCACCACGCCCGCCGCGCACAACGTCTGTGCCGTGACCGTGTAGCGACTGCGCGCGTGTCGCACGCCGCCCACCACCAGCCCCACGCTCACGAGGTAGCCGATCGCCACACGCACCTCGGGCGGAATCAGATCATGTTCAAAAGAGTATTTCACGAAGAACACCACCGCCCGAAAGAGCGCAAAGCCGCCGATCCACGCGAACAGCTTCACCCCCATGAACAGCTCCCAGTTGATAAAAGGCTGTCTCGGCACCACGGGCTCGGGCGGCGGCGGCGGTAATTTTTTCCCTTCGGCGGCTCCGTGCGCATTGGGCGCGGGCACAAATTCCTTTACCACCTCGGGCAGCGGCGGCGGGACGGCGCCAAACTGTCGGGCGAGCGAAGAAATCGCAGGTTCCTCATCAAGTGAAGGCACGGGCGCAGGTTCGGGAGCAGCCACGATATCCGCAGCCGGAATGGGCGCCGGAGCCGTGAGCTCGGCGTCGAGCTTTGCCAACGATTCCGCAACCTTGGCGGCCGACTCAACCACACGGGATGCCGCCCTAACCGCAGGACGGTTCGCACGCCGAAGGTCTTCAATCTCCCATTTCAATTCCCCAAGCTCTTTCGCAAGGCGCCGGTTGGCGTCCCGGGCGCTTGTGATACTCACCAAGGTCCAAATCGGAAAAACGATCAGCACCAAGATCAGGAATAAGATAAGAAGAATGGCCAAGCCTTCCATAAATATTTATATGTCAACTAATTGAATAGGATTTAACGACAAGACTGTGGCCCTTTTATCGAGCAAACGTCAAGCGTGAGCCTTGTAAGGCGGGTGCAAAAAAGCCGCTTCGGTTACCCGAGGCGGCTTGGAAACTGGCGTTCCGGAAAAGGAACCTTGCGGTTACTTGACCAAGTGGCCGGAGACGAGCTTGGTGAGCTCGAACATGCTGACGGACTTCTTGCCGTTCAACACGGGCTTAAGCTTGTCGTCGGCGTTGATCTGGGTGCGGACCTTCTTGTCCTGAAGACCGTTCTTCTTGATATAGTCCCAGAGTTTTTTAGTGAGCTCGGTGCGGGGGAGAGGTTTCGAACCTACGATGGCCGAGAGGACATCATCAGGCTGAACCGGTTTGAGAAACGCTGCGTTGGGTTTGCGAGTGGTTTTTTTTGCCATAACAGATTTCTGATTTAAAGGTGCGCCGACTGAACGCAACGCCAATTTTAAGAGGTAAATTTTACGCTTTCAGAGGGAGAATTTAGCACTTGCGCAATTTTTATGAACCGCCTTCAACCACGCCCTCCCATCCTCGTGAATTGCCCGTAAAGCACCGCGTAGTGCCCGTTCGATGACAGTAGCTCCGCGTGAGTCCCGCGTTCGATCACGCGACCTTGGTCGAGCACCAGCACCAGGTCCGCGTGGCGGATGGTGCTCAGCCGGTGAGCCACCACGAAGCTGGTGCGCCCCGCAAGCAGCGCGAGCAGCGCTTTTTGCAGGCGCGCCTCGGTAAGCGCGTCAATCGCGCTCGTCGCCTCGTCAAGGATGAGCAGGCGAGGATCGGCCAGCAGGGCGCGCGCGAAGCACACGAGCTGGCGCTGCCCGGCGGAAAGGCCCGCGCCGCGCTCACCCACCTCGGTATGCAGACCGCGCGGCAACGCCTCGATGAGATCGAGACAGTCGAGCCGCGCCACCGACGCGCGCACCTCGTCCTCGGTCGCGCCGGGCCGTCCGAAGCGAATGTTGTCGAGCACCGTGCCTCCGAAGAGAAAATTCTGCTGCTGCACCATGCCCGTCTGCCGGTGCAGCGAACCGCTCGTGAGCGTGCGGATCTCGCGGCCGTCAACCAGCACCTCGCCCGCTGTCGGCAGATAAAACTTAGCCGCGAGGTTGATGATCGAACTCTTGCCGCTGCCGGTATGCCCGACCAATGCGATCGTCTGGCCCGGTTCCGCCGTAAAACTCACGTCATGCAGCACGGGCCGGCCCTGCTCGTAGGCAAAGGTCACGTTACGAAACTCCACCTGTATGCCAGGAGCGGTGACGTGGGGTCGTGGATCGGGCAGCGCGACCGCATCGGGCGCGTCTTCCCAATCAGGCTTCGTATCGAGCAAGCGGAAGACGCGCTCGGCCCCGGCCATGGCGACGAGTGCCTGATTATAGAGATTCCCCAAAACCTGGATCGGCGCGAAAAACTGGTTGGCGAACAGGAAGAACGTGATGAGCACGCCTATCTCGGTGCGGCCCTCCAACACGCGCCAGCCGCCGAGCAGCAGGAGGATCGCAACGAAAAACTGGCTGTTGAGTTCCAACAGCGGAACCATGATCGCGGAGGAACGCGCCGCCCCCATGTTATAGCGCGCATGGTCGGCGATGAGACTCCGAAAAAGTCCTGCGTTGGTCTCCTGCCGCACGAAGCCCTGAGTCACGCGGATGCCATTGATCGACTCGGCGAGCGTCGCTGTCACGCGGCTGAAGCTTTCCTGCGCGTCGCGCGTGGCTTGGCTGAGCCGTCCGCGAAAACGGTCACTGATAACCCACAATACCGGCGCCATCGCGAGCACGACCAGAAACAACGCCCAATCCGTGCAGGCCATAACCACGGCGGCGAACGCCATGCTGCCCACCTGGACGATTCCCACGAAAAACACATCCTGAATGCCCACCCGCAAAGCCTCCACGTCACTCGTCACGCGGCTGAGAATGCGCCCCAGCTTCACACGATGGAAAAAACTCATGGGCATCCGCTGCACATGGGCAAAAATATCGCCGCGCAACCGGCTCACGACCGCCTCGCCCAGCTCCAGCGCGAGCCGCTGGCGGAAATGAAATATCAAGTCCGTAAGCACGCCCAGCGCCGCGTAGGCGGCCACCCATCCGAGTAGCGACGAGGACTCATGCCGCGTGATCGGGCCGGCGATGATGAGGCTGGCCAGCCACGCGAGCGCGGGCAGTTGCGTCGCCCGGACGACCGTGAGGGCGATCAGGAAGTTTCGCTTGAAGGCGAAGGGCCGCGTAAAACCCAGGAGACGGCGAATGAGCCCCCACTCCAGCGGCCTGAGATCTACGTCGCGCTCGGTCTCCGGGGAGCGCTGCACAAGTGTAAGCGGTCGTTTGGGCGCGGGGGCGCTCATGCGATGTCCTTTCGGGACGCGCCAGCGGCGGCCAATCCGCCGGCGTCGATTAACTGGAGCGCAGCCACGCCCATGTAAGGCCCCGGGATCTTCATCAGCTCGTCGTGCGTGCCGCGCTGGATGATACGGCCGTTTTCCATGACGATGATGAAGTCCGCCCGGCGGAGCGTGCTCAGCCGGTGAGCGACGATAAACGTGGTGCGGCCCGCGATGGCGTTGTCCAACGCCTCGAAAATCTCGTGCTCCGTCTCGCTGTCGATCGCCGCCGTCGGATCGTCAAGCAGGAGAATGCTCGGCTCCAACAGCACGGCACGTGCGATGGCGAGGCGCTGGCGCTGCCCGCCGGAAAGGCTGTTGCCGCTCTCGCCAAGGATGGTGTCGTAGCCCTGCGGCAACGCCGTGATGAAGTCGTGCGCGGCGGCGATGCGCGCGGCCTTTTCGATCTGCGCCTGCGTCGCCCCGGGATGCCCGAACGCGATGTTGGCGGCGACGCTGTTGGAAAAAAGAAAGCTCTCTTGAAACACGATGCCGATGTTGCGCCGGAGGTCGTCGACGCGGAGTTGGCGTGCATCGACGCCGTCAATGAGCACGCGCCCCGCCGTCGGATCGTAGAAACGCGGGATGAGGCTCATGAGCGCGCTCTTGCCGGCGCCCGTCGCGCCAAGAATCGCCACGCACTGGCCGGGCTTCACGTCCAGCGTGACGGCGTCCAGCACCGCGTCCTCGCCATCGTAGGCGAAGGAGACATTTTCAAAACGCACCGCGCCTTCGAGGCACGGATGGAGGACGGCGTCGGGCGTGTCGCGCACTTCGACCGGGGCGTCGAGGATCTCAAAGACCCTGCGCGCGCCGATGAGCGACTGCTGCACGCTGTTGACGAGCGTGGCGACCTGGTTGACCTGCCCGGAAAACTGTTCGAGCAGGCCGTAAAAAACCACGAGGCCCGCGCCGAGCGGAAGGCGCCCCTCGACGACAAGCCAGCCGCCGTAGCCGAGCAGCACCACCATATTGACGCGCGTCAGGATTCCGACCGCCGGCGTGAACAGGCTCAGCCGCCAGAAAATCTCCTGCTGCTGCGCGAGCACGGCGTTGTTTTTCGCATCAAACGCCGCCCGGTCCTCCGGCTCGCGCCCGAAGCCCTTGGTCACCTGGATGCCTTGGATGCTCTCGGCAAAGTGCTGCACCATATTTTCAACCAACTCACGGCTCCTCGCGTAGCGTGGTTGGATATGCCGTGAAAACACCGCCGAGAGCACGCACAGCACCGGCGTGGTCCCCAGGCAAGCCAGCGTGAGGCCGGGGCTCAGGCTGGCCATGTAGATTATGTAAACCGTGAGCGACACGACCATGATCACGCTCTGGATCAGAACCTGGTCCACAAACATGCGGACCGCCTGCACGTCGCCCGTCACCCGCGTGATGATCGAGCCGGTGGTGTTGGCATCAAAAAAACGAAAGCTCAGCCGCTGGAGCTTCTCGTAAACCTCGCTGCGCAGATCGACCACGAGCCGTTGCTGCACGAGGCGGTTGACCGAGACGGTGTAGAAATAATTGAGCACCGCGCGCAAGCCGGCGAACACCAGAATACACCCCGCCACGAGCAGGAGAATATGCAGCGGCGTCCAATCGTGCGGGAGACGAAGACCGAGTTTCCCCTCTGGGAACGGGATGGACGGTCCCACGCCGCGCTGGCCGAGCACATGGCGGATGTAGTCGATGCCGAGACCGGTAAGGCTGAGTCCGCTCAGGCCCAACGTCAGCAGCAAGAGCTGCAGCAAAAGCACCTGCACGCTGCGCGCCCGGTAGCGCCATGCCAAGCCGAAGAGACGACGGATTATCTCAGCGTTGGAAGTCGTTTTATCGGCGGACGAA
>JANXRL010000090.1 GCA_025352985.1 Verrucomicrobiota bacterium | reverse complement strand
ACGGCCGCCGCGACCGCCGCTGGCGCTGGCGCTGCCGCCGGGGTGTCTTCCGCCTTCACCTGCGCCATGGCGCAGACGGCGACCGCAGCAAACATCGTTGCTCGGGTGATTCGTAGTAAGTTTGTGATCATAGATATAGGTTGTTTGTTTGGTGAGACTTAACAGTTACGATATGAGCAGTGTTCATACCAACTCTAGAAACCAAGGGCAATTTGACTTAAAATGCCCCTCCGTGCTCAAATCTGAACAGGCAAACAAGGCTTAGCGTTTGCCGATGGGTAATATGCTATCTTAATATCAAATCGATACATGAGCCTGTCTTCATCCATCGTAACATTTCAAAAAGCCACCAAGCGCTTCGGCAACGGCCAAGCCGTGTTGACGAATATCACCTTGGACGTGTGCAAAGAAGATTTTGTAAGTTTAATCGGAACAAGTGGATGCGGCAAATCCACCCTTCTTCGGCTGATCGCCGGCCTCACTCCTTTAAGTGAAGGACAGCTCGAGGTCGGCGGGCGCCCCGTCATTCAAGAAGCAGGTGACCTAGCCTTTGTTTTTCAAGAACCCACCCTGCTGCCTTGGTTGACCGTTCGCCGCAATGTCGAGGTCATGCTCCGCCTTCGGCGCACGCCCGCAAACAAACGCCGCGCCCTAGCCGACCAGATGCTCGCGCTCGTGGGACTCGACCCGTTCGCCGCGCATTACCCCCGCCAGCTTTCCGGCGGCCAGAAAATGAGAGTCTCCATTGCCCGCGCCCTCACACTGCAACCGTCCCTGCTCCTGCTCGACGAGCCTTTCGGCGCGCTCGACGAAATGACGCGCGACCGTCTCAACGAGGAACTTCTTGCCATCCGCGAACGCCAGCACTGGACCGCGTTTTTCGTGACCCACTCCGTTGCCGAGGCGGTTTTCCTATCCAACCGCATCGTCGTGCTCGCCGCCCATCCCGGCCGCATCGCCCATGAGATCGCCGTCGATCTGCCCTACCCGCGCACCGCCGACACCCGCCTCGCCCCCCGCTACCTGAAACTCGTGGCCGACGTTTCCCGACTGCTTCGCTCGGTGGACACCCCGTCCGCTTCCTCCGCCGCATGAACCGCCGCGTCCTCACCATCCTGCTGCCCGTGGCCGTCGGCGCGCTCATGATCGGCCTGTGGTATGCCTTCCGCCTGCATGTGCTCGCGTCCGACCAGCGCTTCCTCCTGCCCACCCCCGACGCCATCCTCCGCTCACTCGTCGAAAAAGCCCCCGCCCTCGCCTCCGCCACGCTCACCACCGCGACTGGTGCACTCCTTGGCTTCGGCACCGCCACCCTCGTGAGCTTCGCGCTCGCCCTCGGACTCTCGCTGTCGCCCCTCGTCCGCGCGGGCCTCTACCCCTACCTGATGATGCTGCAACTCACCCCGGTGATCGTGCTCGCCCCCATCCTTATCCTCTGGGTCGGCCCAGGCCTGAAAAGCGTGGTCATCATCACCTTCCTCATCTGTTTTTTCCCGCTCGTGGTGAACACCACCCAGGGTCTCATCTCCACCGACCACGCCCTCGTTGAACTCTTTCGCATGGGCCGCGCCTCGCGCCTTCAGGAAATTTTCTTTCTCCGCGTGCCCGCCGCCCTGCCCTATTTTTTCACCGGCCTGCGCATCGCCGCGACGCTTGCGCCCATCGGCGCCATCGTGGGCGACGCCTATGCGGGCAACTCCGCCGGCGGCCAGGGCGGACTCGGCTTCCTCACCATCATCTACAGCGCGCAGTTCCAGTTGCCCGCGCTCTTCGCCACCGCCGCCGTCGCCTGCCTCCTCGGCTTCCTCTTCGCGGGCGCCGTCGTCGCGTTGAGCTGGTTTGCCCTGCGCCAGTGGCACGATTCCTATCAACGCAAAGACCTCTGATGCCTCATCCGCCCCGCGAACTCCTCTGCCGTGACCGCCGCTTCACCCTCGGCGCCGAACCGCTCATCGTCGGCATCCTGAACATCACCGACGATTCCTTCTTTGACGGCGGCCATTTGCTCGCGCCCGCCGCCGCCCTCGCCCACGCCCGCCGCCTCGTCGCCGAAGGTGCCGCCATCCTCGACATCGGCGGCCAATCCACCCGCCCCGGCTACACCGAACTCTCCCCCGACGACGAAATCGCCCGGATCGTCCCCGTCATCCGCGCGCTCTCCCGCTCGCTCGACGTCCCGCTCTCCATCGACACCTATAAACCCGCCGTCGCCCGCGCCGCCCTCGAAGCCGGCGCCCACATCGTCAACGACATTCACGGACTCCAAGGCGACCCGCTTATGGCCGCCGTCATCGCCGAAAGCGGCGCCGCCGCGATCCTCATGCACAACGACCCGTCGTTCCCCTCAACACCCGGCGACGTCATCGAAAAAATCAAAACCTTCCTCGCCCGCACCCTCGCCCGCGCCGCCGCCGCCGGCATCGACCCCGCACGCATCATCCTCGACCCCGGCATCGGCTTCGGCAAAACCCAGCCTCAAAACCTCGCCATCCTCGCCCGCCTCTCCGAACTGCTCGCCCTCGGCCATCCGCTCCTCCTCGGCGTCTCCCGCAAATCCGTCATCAGCCACGTCCTCGACCTCCCACCCGACGAACGTCTCGAAGGCACCCTCGCTCTGACCGCCCTCGCCGTTTCCCAGGGCGTGCAATTCCACCGCGTCCACGACGTCCGCGCCAACCACCGCGCCGCCCTCATCGCCGCCGCCCTCATCGCCGCCCGCTAAAAATCGTTCTCGTTCTCTTACTCTTTCTCGTTCTCCTCTTACCTTCCTTCCCATGACCGGCCGCATTCATCTCAAAAACATGGTCTTCTACGGCTACCACGGCGCCATGGCCGAAGAAGGCACGCTCGGCCAACGCTGGATCATCGACCTCGTCCTCACCCTCGACATCACCGCCGCCGCCGCCAACGACGCCCTCGGCAAGACCGTCGATTACACCCGCATCTACAACGTCTGCCGCAAGTGCGTCGAGACCGACCGCTTCAAACTCATCGAATCCCTCGCCGGCCACATCATCGACTCAGTCTTCGCCGCCAGCCCCGTCGTTGACGCTGTCGAGATCACCGTCAAAAAACCCTCCGTGCCCATCGCCGGCATCCTCGATTACGTCGCCGTCGAAACCAGCCAAACCCGTGCCGACCGCCTACCTCGCCCTGGGCAGTAACCTCGCCGACCGCCGCCACCTGCTCGCCGCCGCCCTCGCCGCGCTCGCCCGCGACCCGCAGAACCGGCTGACCGGTGTCTCCCCCGTTTACGAGACCAAGGCCGTCGGCCTCACCGACCAGCCAGACTTCCTCAACTGTGTCGTCCGCCTCGAAACCGACCTCGCTCCTCTCGCCCTCCTCGATCTCTGCCTCGCCATCGAGCAACAACTCGGCCGCATCCGCCGCGAACGCTGGGGCCCGCGCACCGTTGACCTCGACCTCCTCCTCCACGAAGAAACCACGCTCCACGACGACCGCCTCACGCTCCCGCACCCGCGCATGAAAACACGCGCCTTCGTCCTCGCCCCCCTCGCCGACCTCGCCCCCGACCTCCTCCTCCACGGCGAACCTATCCGCACCCACCTCGCCCGCGCAGACCAAACCGGCGTGCACCGCACCGACATCAACCTCGCCGCGCTCGCCTGATGTCCGTCATCATCGAAGAACTCCCGCTCGCCGTCACGCCCGCCGCGCTCTTCGCCGGCCTGCACGGTCTCCCGCACGCCTTCTTCCTCGACAGCGGACTCTCCGTCGGCGGCCTTGGTGCGTATTCGTTTATTGGTTTCGACCCATTCCTCGTCTTCACCGCCAAAGGCCGCGCCATCACGATCACCCTCGACGGCCATACCGAGATTCACCTAGGCGATCCCCTCGCCGAACTCCAGTCACTCCTCCGCCGCTACCACCGCCCCCAAGCACAGTGTCACCTAATAGGTGACACTTTCATTCCTACGCATGCCATCCCTTTCACCGGCGGCGCCGTCGGCTTTTTCGGCTACGAACTCTGCACCCAGCTCGAAAAAATTCCGCGCACGTCGCCCGACGATCTTCCCGAAGTCCCCGACCTCGCGTTCGCCTTTTACGACGGCGTGATCGCCCACGAACACGCCACCGCCCGCACCTGGCTCGTCGCCAACCCCGTCCACACCACCCCCGCCCCCGCCATCCTCGCCCGCCTTCGCGCCGTCGTCACTACCCCCCCCTCACCCAACCCAAAGTGTCACCCATTAGGTGACACTTTGCCTTTGCCCGTCCCTGCCGTTCCTTCCTCCAACTACACTCCCGCTTCATACACCGCCGCCATCGCCCGCATAAAATCCTACATCGCTTCCGGCGACGTCTATCAGGTCAACCTCACCCAACGCTTCTCCACCCCGCTCCCCTGCCCGCCCTTCGCCCTCTACGAACGCCTCCGCGCTCGCAGCGCCGCCCCCTTCGCCTCCTACCTCAACTTCGGCCCCGTCCAGATCGCCAGCAGCTCCCCCGAACGCTTCCTCCGCATCCACGGACGCCACGTCGAAACCCGCCCCATCAAAGGCACCCGCCGCCGCGACCCCGACGCGACCACCGACGCCCGCCTCGCCTCCGACCTCCTCGCCAGCCCCAAAGACCGCGCCGAACTCCTCATGATCGTGGATCTCGAACGCAACGACCTCGGCCGTGTCTGCGAATACGGCTCCGTCCGCGTCACCGACCTCTGGCACCTCGAATCCCACCCCACCGTCCACCACCTCGTCGCCAACGTCTCCGGCACCCTCCGCCCCGATTGCGACGTCATTGATTGTCTCCGCGCCACCTTCCCCGGCGGCTCCATCACTGGCGCCCCCAAAATTCGCGCCATGCAGATCATCGACGAACTGGAACCCCGCCGCCGCCACGTTTACACCGGTGCGATCGGCTACATCGGCTTCGACGGCGACTGCGACCTCAACATCGCCATCCGCACCCTCACCTGCACCGGCGGCCGTGCCTATTACTCCGTCGGAGGCGGCATCGTGTGGGACTCCGACCCCGCCTCTGAATACCAGGAAACCCTCGATAAAGGTCGCGCCATGCACGAAGCCCTCACCGCAATCTAAACGTTCTCGTTCTCCTTTCCGATTGATCCATTCAACCCGCGATCCCGTAAGAGAACGAAGCCCGAGAACTATTTCCCAATCATGCCCATCATCTCCGACGTCAAAGTCATGCTCGACGGCAAGCTCCGCTCCAGCTTCTTCGCCCGCATCTCTCCCCAGAACGAAGGCTTCCTCTACGGCCACGGACTCTTTGAAACGATAAAAATCCAGGCCGGCCGCCCCGTCTTTCTCGCCGCCCACCACGCCCGCCTCACCGCCAGCGCCCACGCCCTCGACCTCCCCTACAAACTCCCCCTCGAAAAACTCCGCGACCGCTTCGCCAAAATCATCAAGGCCACCGATGTCAAAAACGGCAGCGCCAAGCTCACCGTCTTCAACAACGGCGAAACCATCGGCGAACTCATCACCACCCGCGAATTCCTCTACTCTCCCGAGACCTACGCCCGCGGCTTCCGCCTGCAAACCCGCCCCATCGGTCAACGCATCTCCGGTCTGAGCGGACACAAAACCCTCAACTACCTGGAAAACATCCGCGCCCGCCGCGCCGCCCTCGCCGCCGGCCACGACGAAGCCCTCTTCATCGACACCACCGGCGCCGTCATCGAAGGCGCGGGCACCAACCTCTTCATCGTCCGCGACGGCGTCGCCCTCACCCCGCCGCTCGCCAGCGGCCCGCTCCCCGGCATCGCCCGCGCCCAAGTCCTCGCCCTCCTCGGCATCGCCCGCGCCCGCGAGACCATCCTCACGACCGCCGACCTCCTCGCCGCCTCAGAGGTTTTTGTGACCAACGCCCTCCTCGGCGTCATGCCCGTCAGCCGCATCGACGACCGCACGCTCGCCATCCCCCAGCCCTTCACCCGCGACCTCCAATCCGCCTACCGCACTCGCGAAACCACCCAATCCCTTTAATTTGAGACTCAGGAAATCAGGAACCAATCCCGTTCCTGATCCGTGCCTTTAATCCGTTTCCTGATTTCCTGAGTTCCAGATAAAAACGCCTCCTTCCCTGAGCATGAAACTCCTCGTCCCCCTCTTCTCCCTGATCGCCCTCGCCGGCTGCGCCAAGAAAACCGCCACCAGCTCCGCGCCCCCCTCGCCCACCGCCCCCTTCAAGATCACCGTCCAGCTCGACTGGATTGCCGAACCCGAGCACGGCGGCTTCTACCAAGCCCAGGCCAAAGGCTACTTCAAAGCCGAAGGCCTCGACGTCGAACTCGTCCCCGGCGGCCCCAACGCCTTTGTCATGCCGAAGCTCGCCACCGGCAAGGCTGACATTGGCCAGGCCGACAGCACCAACACCCTGCTCGCCATCGCCCAAGACATTCCCGTCATCCAGATCGGTGCCGTCTTCCAGAACGACCCCTCCGTCCTCATGCTCCACGACGAAAACCCCGTCAAAACCTTCGAGGACCTCAACGGTAAGACCATCATGGCCCGCCCCGAATGGGCCTTCCTCCCCTACCTGAAGAAAAAATACGGCATCGATTTCCAGCTCATCCCCCAAAATTTCTCCGTCGCCAACTTTGTCGCCGATAAAAATCTCATCCAACAAGGCTTCTACATCGCCGAGCCCTACCACATCATCAACGCCGGCTGCCGGATGCCGCGCTTCCTCTACGCCTGGGACGCCGGCTTCGACGCCTACACCGTGCTCGTCGCCAACAAGCCCTGGGCCGCCTCGCACCCCGACCAAGTCCGCGCCTTCATGCGCGCCTACATCCACGGCTGGCAGGATTATCTCGCCCACGACCCCTCGCCCGCCCACGCCCTCCTCAAGCAAGCAAACCCCGAAAACACCGACGAATTCATGCTGTTTTCCCGCAACATGATCCTCGACGGCAAGCTCGTCACCGGCCGCGCCCCCGGCGACGGCCCCGCCACCATTGGCCGCATCACCGCGCAACGCTTCGCCACCCAAATCGCCCAACTCGAAGACCTAGGCATCCTCCCCAAAGGCAAAGTCACCGTCCCTCAAGTCATGACCACGAGTTACCTGCCTTAACCGCCCATCAAACCTTTAACGCAAAGACCCCAAGAAAAGATTCCAAGAACGCAAAGCATCCCCTCCGAACCTTTGCGCCCTTCGCAGCTCTTTGCGCCTTTGCGTTAAAATCCGTTTCTCTCCTTCCGCGCCTCCGCGATCATGTCCTCCTCAGATTCAGTGGAAAAATTCCACACCCTTCTCCGCACCTCCGTCCACGACGGCACGCTCGTCAAACTCACCCTCGGCAAACACCGCGGCACCGACGCCACCCTACAAAACCTTTTCGTCCGTCCCGTCACCCTCAAGGCCGGTCCGCACCTCTCCTTCACCTGGCGCCATGCCACCCGCGACATCGTCAAAAACCACCCGCCTGCCGACGCACTCGTGACACTCGAATCCCTCATCGGCCGCGACTTCCTCGACGCCCACCTCTTCACGCCCGTCCAGACCGCTCAGCTCGAAAGCCGCTCCGACGGCACCGCCCGTCTCCACGTGAAGCTGGCCGCCAGCGCTCCCTCCCCTGCCGTAGAACACCACGACCGCGCCAAGGAACACCTCGTCCCCGCCGACGCCCCCTGGCTCCGCGCCCTCGGCGTGACCAACGACCGCGGCCAGCCCCGCGAAGGCATGGCCGCCAAGTTCCGCCAAATCCAAAAGTTCACCGAACTCCTCGCCCACCTCCTCGTCGAAGCCACCCTCCTTCCCCCGGATACCGACACCGGCTCTCCGTTCACGCCGCCGGACTTCCGCCCCCTCCGCATCTCCGACATGGGCTGCGGCAAAGGCTACCTCACCTTCGCCCTCGCCGCCCACCTCCGCGCGCGCGCCGAAGTCACCGGCATCGAGTTCCGCCCCGAGCTCGTCGAACTCTGCAACCGCCACGCCCGCGACAACGGCCTCGCCAACCTCCATTTCGCCGCCGGCGACATCGCCTCCACGCCCCTCGACCGCGCCGACGTCCTCGTCGCCCTCCACGCCTGCGACACCGCCACCGACGACGCCCTCGCCAAAGGCCTCGCCGCCGGCGCGCGCCTCCTCGTGGTTTCCCCCTGTTGCCAGAAGGAACTCCGCCCGCAACTCACCGCGCCCGCCATCCTCGCCGATGCCCTGCGCCATGGGATTTTCCAGGAACGCCAGGCCGAGTTCGTGACCGACGCCCTCCGCGCCATGCTCCTGGAGTGGGCCGGCTACCGCACCAAAGTCTTCGAGTTCATCTCCACCGAGCATACCGCGAAAAACCTCATGCTCGCCGCGATCAAGACCACGCCGTCACCGAGCGGCACCCGCGACGTCAACTCGCCGCTAGCCGGTCGCATCCGCGCCTTCGCCGCCTTCTACGGCATCCGCCACCAAGCCCTCGCCGCCCACCTCGGCTTCGTTTTGGCATGACCCAAAGACTCCCCACCTTTTGTCACTTAATAAGTGACAATTCTAAGTCCTCCACACTTCACATTTGTCACTTATTAAGTGACAAATAGCTTCTGCGATGAACTGCGAAACACTCGACTGGGCCATTCTTGACCGCCTCCGCGCCGGTTTTCTGGGCGGCGCCACCGCCATCGGCCCTTACTGGCAGTCGCACGCCGACCTCGCCCACTACGACGCCACCTACGCCGAACGCATCGGCTGGAAATGGGACGCCGTCCTACACGAACTCATCCGTCGCCACTGGCGTCCGCGCACCCGCTCGATTCTCGACTGGGGCTGCGGCAGTGGCGTCGCCGGCCGCCGCGTCCTTTCCTTCTTCGGCGCGGATAAGTTCGACTCTCTCCACGTCTGGGATCACTCGCCGCTCGCCCGTGAGTTTGCCGCCGAACGCGCCCACACCGAGTTCGCCACCCTAGCCGTCGCACCGTTCGCAGACACCGGCCAGCCCGTCGGTCTGCTCGTGGTCAGCCACGTGCTCAACGAACTCCCACCCGAAGCCCTCGCCCAACTTCTCGGCCTCGTCGCCCGCGCCGAAGCCGTCCTCTGGGTCGAACCAGGCAACCATGCCGTGAGCCGCCAGCTCATCACCATCCGCGAGACACTCACTTCCTCCTTTACCATCGTCGCCCCCTGTCCGCACCAAGGCGCCTGCGGACTCCTCGCCGCCGGCAACGAGCGCCACTGGTGCCACTTCTTCGCCGCCCCTCCGCCCGGCGTGCAAAACGATTCCGACTGGGTCCGCTTCGGCCACCGCGCCGGCGTCGATCTGCGCAGTCAGGCCTACGCCTATCTGGTCCTCGAAAAAAAGCCCGCCTCCACGCCGCTGCCCGACAACGTCTCCCGTATCGTCGGCCGCGCCGAACATTTCAAAGGCTTCGCCCGCATCCTCTCATGCGAAGCTGCCGGAGTCTCCTCGCTAGAACTCCAAAAACGCGCCGATACCGACCTCTTCAATATCTTGAAAAAAGACTCCAGTTATCCCCTCTACCGCTGGACCCGTGACGATCGCGGTCGCATCACCGCCGCAGAGCAGGTTTGAACCTCGGCGGCATCAACCACCCCTCTGCATAATCGTGGAGGCCATTGGCCTTAAACGATTTAACCGAATCCCCCTATTGGGCGATTCTATTAGTGCTAAAAAACTCCGAGCCGCGGAAGTCCGTCTTTCACTTTCGCCGCACGGCGCACACAACCTGCACCGACGTCTCCAGCCAGCCTTGGCCGCACGTCAGCACCGTCGCACCGACATCCGCGCCAAACGGCTTCAACGCCTCCCCCGCCGCCGCCAACTCCTCGACCGCGCGGTCACCCTTCATCGCCAGCAACCGCCCGCCGATCTTCGCGTGCGGCAGACTCCAGCCCGCGAGCTTGTCCAGCGTCGCCACCGCCCGCGACGTCACCACGTCAGCCTCGCACGGCTTGATCACATTCGACTTCCCGCGCCGCACCGTCACGCGCGCGCCGAATCTAAACCGCAGGATCATCTCCTGCAAAAAATCACACCGCCGCTGCAACGGCTCGACCAGAATCACCTGGATGTCTGTCCGCACCAGCGCCAGCACCAGCCCCGGCAACCCCGCGCCTGTGCCGATGTCCGCCACGCGCTCACCGGGCTGGATCAACTCCGCCATCGCCGCGCAGTTCAGCAGATGCCGGTCCCACAGCCGCGGCACCTCGCGCGGCCCGATTAATCCCCGCATCACGCCCTCGGTGGCCAGTTGTCGCCCATAAGTCTCCAGCCTCGCCACGACCTCCGGCGCAAAGATTTCCTTCACTGCGGAAGGCATGGACGGAAACGGTTCAGGCGTGAAAGAGAGGATGTTTTCCTGGGTCATGAGTGATTGAATGAATGGATTTGCGGGAGCGATCGCCATGGTGCAAAACCATTCACGAACAACCTGACCGCCGCGCTTGACTCGCCCCAATCCCTTCCTGCACTCTCACCGACTAACTTTACAAAACCTATGGGCCAACAATCCAACAAGCACATCAAGAAGAAGCGTCGCATCGCCTACCACAAACGCCGCAAGGCCGCCGCCGCCGTGGCCGCCAAAAAAGCCGCCCCCAAGGCGAAGAAGTAACCTGACCGTTATTTGATCTCCTTTTAAAACCGCGGCCCTCCAGCCGCGGTTTTTCCATTTTTCGTCCGCTCCTGCTCAAGTCCCGTCCGCCCACGCCGCCTCGCCATGCTCAAAGTCAGTCTCATTTCCCTCGGTTGCGCCAAGAACCTCGTCGATAGCGAGATGATGATCGGCCACCTCCATCAGGCCGGCATGAGCGTAATCCCCGACGCCGAGAAGGCTGACGTCGTCATCGTCAACACGTGCTCGTTCATTGACTCCTCCAAGGAGGAATCCATCGGCCACATTCTTGAGGTGAACAAGAACCGCGGCATGCGGAAGCGGAACAAGAACCAGAAGCTCATCGTCGCCGGCTGTATGTCCCAACGTTTCTCGAAGGACCTCCCCGGCTCCCTCCCCGAAGTGGACGCCTTCATCGGACTCGACCAGATCACCAAGATCGTTCCCATCATCGAGGAAATCTACGCCAAGGAACGCGGCAAGAACGACGCCCCCGTCTCGTTCATCGAGGGCAAGTCCACCTGGATTCCCGACTACGACACGCCCCGTTTCCGCCTCACGCCAAAACATTTCGCCTACCTCAAGATCGCCGAGGGCTGCAACCACCCGTGCACCTTCTGCATCATCCCTCAGATCCGCGGGCGCCACCGCTCCCGCAGCGTCGAGAGCGTTGTCGCCGAAGCCCGCCGTCTCGTCGCCGAGGGCGTGAAGGAGATCAACCTGATTTCCCAGGACACGACCTACTTCGGCATGGACACCTGGGAGCAGCGCCCCAACCCGCGCACGCCCGTCGACTCCTCGCGCGGCACCGCCCTCACCACCCTCCTCCGCCAGCTCAATGCCATCGAGGGCGACTTCTGGATCCGTCTTCTCTACACGCATCCCGCCCACTGGTCCGACGAACTTATCAAGACCATCGCCGAATGCCCGAAGGTCGCACGCTACATCGACATTCCCCTCCAGCACATCAGCGACCGCATGCTCGGCCTGATGCAGCGCGAGACCAGCGGTGATTACATCCGCGACCTCATCAAACGCATCCGCGCCGGCATCCCCGGCATCGCCGTCCGCACCACCTTCATCGTCGGCTTTCCCGGTGAAACCGACGCCGACGTCGAAGAACTCTGCCAGTTCATCCGCGAGACCAAGTTCGAGCGTCTCGGTGTCTTCCGCTATTCGCAAGAAGACGGCACCCGCGGCGCCAAGATGCCCGACCAAATTCCCGCCAAAATCAAGGAAGCCCGCTGGCACAAGACCATGGCTCTTCAGCAGGAGGTTTCCGGTGCGGTCAGCGCCACCTTCGTCGGCAAGACACTCCGCGTCCTCGTCGAGGAACCCGGCGTCGCTCGAGGCGAAGCGGACGCCCCCGACATCGACGGACGCGTTTACATTCCCCGCGAACTGCCCGTAGGAGAGTTCATCGACGTGACCATCACCGGCCACCACGATTACGACTTGCTCGCCCTCCCCGAAGGCGTCGAGCCCAAGGAATACAAGGTCGCCAAACAGGCGCAGTGATTCTGGAGAAGTATCGATGAGTAGGTAGCGAGTAGCGAGCATCCGAACCACCTGGACCCCACCCGCTCATACTTCTGCCTACTCGCTACCCAGTTTACCCCGACTCGTCGGGGCGACTCGCTACCCACTACTTCCCTCCGCCCATGTCCCCCGCCTTCAAAGAATGGCTGGTCATCATCGAGGCGCTCGGTTCCGGCGAGCAAACCATCATCCTGCGCAAGGGCGGCATCGCCGAGGGCCGCGCCAGTTTTCAGGTTGAGGCGAATCGCTTCTGGCTGTTCCCCAGCCAATTCCACGCCCAGAGTGAAAAGATAAAACCCTCCGCGCCGAAGTGGTTTTCACCCGTCATCGATGCCGGCGCGCCCGCTGCGATCACCCTGCGTTATTTCGCCGACATCACCCACACTGCTTTCCTGACTCGGTGGGAAGACGTCGCCTCCCTCGATGCGCATCACTTCTGGACCGAAGCAGCCGTCCGTGAAAAATTCGAGTGGGATCAGCCATCCGGACTCCACGTGCTCGTCGTCCGCGTTCACCGCTTGCGCGCACCGCTCACCCTCTCGCTCACACCGGAAATGGGCGGCTGCAAATCATGGATTGAACTCCCGTGTGATTTCAACGCAGGCCACTCCGACCCAGTTTTGGATGATCGCGCTTATGCCCTAAGACTGGCTTCGCTTTTACCTCTGCCACCGCCATCGAGTGTTTGATCCGAAAGTGATGCCGGCAGCCAAAGGTTGTATTTAAGTCACATCGCGGATTGAGTTCTTCCGCTTGAGCTAAGTCCGATGATCGCCATCTTTTTCCTCAACTACCACATCGATACGGCGATTTTTGGGGTTCTCACGCTGCTCACCCTGTGGGTCAGCCGGCGCTTTATCCGTCGTAAAAATAGTCGCGGGAAATTCCCCACCTCGCTGTTGACGCTAATAGTCCTGCTCGTCGCCGGCGGTTTGGTGTTCGCCGCGTATTCGGAAAAGAACGAGCGCGAACAAATCCGCCAGCTGGTCTCCGGCCTCGCCCCCACTTTCGCTTCCGAGCTTGAGACGATGGGTCACTCCAAGATCACCCCGGAAACCCCTCCCGACGACCCCGCTTACCTCGCTATCATCGAACGCGAAAAAGCCTGGCTAAAATTCAATCCCGACGTCGCCGACATCTACACCTATCGCCGCCTGCCCGACGGAAAAATCGTGTTCATCGCCGACTCAGAAACCGACTACAACCACGACGGCAAATACGAGGGCGAACGCGAACAGCGCACCGCCATCGGCGAGCCCTACGGCACCCCCACCGAAAACACTCTCAAGGCCCTCGCCGGCCAGCCGGTCCTTTGATCAGGAAATCATCACCGACGAATGGGGCACCTGGGTCAGCTTTGACCAGCCTATGTTCGACAACCAGGGCAACGTCGAAGCCGTGCTCGGCGTAGACTTCCCTGCGGGCGCTTGGGTCGCCTCCATTCTTACGGCCCGCGTCACCAGCCTTGTCATCGCCTACATCCTCATTCTCGTCCTCATCTCCAGCGGCTCGCTCAATATTCTCATGGGCGCCGAGATCGAAGAGCGCAAACGCACCGAGCTCGCCCTCACCGCTGCCAAGGAAGAAGCCGACCGCGCCAACCGGGCCAAGAGCGATTTCCTCGCCTCGATGAGCCATGAAATCCGCACCCCGATGAACGGCATCATCGGTTTCGCCAGCCTCCTGCTCGACACCCCCCCTCAACGCCGAGCAACGCGATTTCGTCCTCACCCTGTCCAAGTCGGCCGACTCCCTCCTCGTTCTCATCAACGACATCCTCGATCTCTCCAAGATCGAGTCCGGCCACGTGGTGCTGGAGCATATCCCCTACTCGTTCGACGAGGCTCTGGAGAACCTCCACGTGCTGCTCATGCCCGGCGCCCGTGACAAAAAACTGGCATTCCGCATCTAGAACCACTCGCCGGGTCTCGTCCTCATCGGAGATCCCCTCCGCGTCCGCCAGATTATGCTCAACCTGATCGGCAACGCCCTTAAATTCACCTCGCACGGCGAAGTCGTGCTCAACGTGACCTGGACGCCCATGCCTGACGCTCCCTCCCACGGTCTGCTTCGCTGCGCCGTGCGCGACACCGGCATCGGAATTCCTCCCGAAAAACTAGACCGATTGTTCAGGAAGTTTTCACAGGTGGATGCCTCCACCACCCGCCGCTACGGCGGCACTGGGCTGGGGCTCGTCATCTCGCAGGAGCTTACACGCTTGATGAGCGGCAAGATTAGTGTCGTCAGCACTACTGGAAAGGGTTCGACCTTCACCGTGGAAATCCCCGCCAGACTTGGCAAGTTAACCGCTCCTCCGTCCACGCCCGTCGCCATCATCTCGGCCCGACTCGCCGACGGCAGCCGCGGACACGTCCTGCTGGCCGAGGACAATGCCACCAACCAAAAACTCGCCGAGTTCATGCTGAAAAAACTCGGTTACCGGATAGACATCGCCGGCAACGGCCACGAGGCCGTCCGCATGGCGACCGACGGTGCCTACGATGTCATCCTGCTCGACTGCGAGATGCCCGAACTCGACGGCTTGTCGGCGGCCCGGGTCATTCGCGCTTCGGAGCCGGCCGGTCGCCGCATCCCCATCATTGCCATCACCGCCAACGCCATGATCGGCACGAGGGAAAAATGCATCGCCGCCGGCATGGATATCTACCTCACGAAGCCCATTCAGATCGACCGTCTCCGCGCCGCCCTCGACGCAATGCGCAAGCCGGCGTGATCCGCTCGCCGGCGCTCACCCGGCCCTCGCCGCCGTCACATACTTTGCGATGATGCCGTCGAAACTCCCGTTGGAGAAGAAAACTACCACGCGGGCCCCGCCCGCTCCCGCCGGCAGCGTCGCAGAGGTAAGTTTCACCAGCAGATCCGCATTCGTCGCCGCACTCATGCCCTTTCCACCCGCCGCCTGCACATGGGTAATCACCGCTTCTGTGTCGAACCGCTCCTCCGCCTTGAGCGTGCCCGCACGATTCACCGCCCCGAGGTAAACTTCGTCTGCCAGCGCCAGAGCCGTCATGAACCCCGCCTGCAGCGTGTTCGTGCGTGCGGTATTGCTGCGCGGCTCGAAGACCGCCGTCAGCGTCGCGCCCGGAAACCGGTTGCGGAATGACCGGAGCGTTTCCGCCAGCGCCGTCGGATGATGCCCGAAATCCTCGATCACAGTCAGAGCGGGTGTGTTCACTAAAACCTCCTGCCGTCGTTTCACGCCGCGAAAACGCGCCAACGCCTCCAGCTTCAGCACCGTGGGATTCGTAGCGTCGAGCGAAAGCCCCGCCGCCGTCGCCGCCATCGCCGCGTTGCGAGCGTTGTAGAGCCCCGGGGTCGTCCACTTCACCTCGTGCCAGACCGTTCCCCGCCAGAGCAGCTTAAAGCTCACGCCGTCCGGCCTCTCCGAAAAATCCACGATGCGCACATCGTTGGCCTCACCCGTTCCGAC
The DNA here is from genome assembly GCA_025352985.1 of Verrucomicrobiota bacterium. Taxonomy (GTDB): domain Bacteria; phylum Verrucomicrobiota; class Verrucomicrobiia; order Opitutales; family Opitutaceae; genus Rariglobus. The sequence continues at coordinate 19,826 of JANXRL010000090.1, read as the reverse complement.
GCGCACCACGCGTGTCCACGGCAGCGGGCCGAGCGCCTTCAGGTTCTCGTCGTCGCCGTTCATCACCACGACGCCGTTGTGCGGCACGATGCGCGTCAGGTGGGAAAACGTCCGCTGCACATCGGCCAGATCACGGAAGATATCCGCATGGTCAAACTCCAGATTGTTCAACACTGCGATGTGCGGCGCGTAGTGGATGAACTTCGAGCGCTTATCGAAAAACGCGCTGTCGTATTCGTCTCCTTCGATCACAAACGAATCGCTCGCCGTGCCGAGGTGATTGCCCATCGGCGGATCAATCGGCACACCGCCGATGAGAAACCCCGGATCGCGCCCGTTCTCGCGCAGTAGAAATGCCGTGAGCGAAGTCGTCGTGGTTTTACCATGCGTGCCTGCGACTACGATATTCTTGCGCGCCTTGAGAATCGTTTCGTGCAGGAGCGCCGGCAACGACGTGAACGGAAGCGTGCGCTCATCCAGGAGCCACTCCACCTCGGGATTCCCGCGCGACATGGAATTGCCGATGACAACCAGATCGGGTGCCAGCTTCGCGAGCCGCACCGGATCATAACCCTCGTGCAAAGTGATGCCCGCGTCGGCCAAAACCGTGCTCATCGGCGGATAAACACCCGTATCGGCCCCCAGCACCTCATGCCCGGCCGCGCGCGCCAGCAGCGCCGCATTACCCATAGCCGTCCCACAAATGCCCATGAAGTAGATTTTCATCGTTCGTTAACCCGACTCAATGCATCCGCTCCGCGAAAACCAGTGCTATTTGAACTTGGTTAGCTCCGCCTCGGCTGCGACGGGCGGCGTGAAAAAGGGAAAAGCTCGCCCGACTCCACCACCGGCGCAGGCACAAACGGTTTCGCGGCGTTGGCCGGAGCGGTCGGGGTGAGGCCGGCGGCTTCGCGAAGTTTGTCCTTCTTGCTCTTGCGTTTTCCCTTGATGCCGCCGGTTGGCGCCGGAGCGGGCATGATCGTCTCCAGCGGCTCGAAGCCGGCGATCTGCTCGCGCTCGATGTGAAGCCGGTTGCGCTTCTCAATCAGGCAGAAATGCGCGTCGGTCTCGGCGCTGATGAAACTCACCGCCACCCCGCTCTCCCCCGCCCGCCCGGTGCGGCCGATGCGGTGCGTATAATCATCGGGTGAACGCGGCAGATCGTAGTTCACCACCACGGGCAGTTGCTCTATGTCGATGCCACGCGAGGCCACGTCTGTGGCGATGAGCACGCGCACACGGCTCGCCTTGAAATCGCTCAGCGCCTGCGTGCGCGCGCCTTGGCTCAGCTCGCCGTGAAAGGCCGCCGCCTCGATGCCCAGTCGGCAGAGTTTTTCGGCGACGTGTTCGGTGGCGTATTTCGAGGCGACGAAGACCAGCACGCGCGACCAATCGTGAAGCACGATGAGATTGCGTAAAAGTTGGGTGCGTTGCGCGACGTCCACCTCGATAGCGCGCTGGTGGATATCGGGCTTGTCCTCTGGCTTAGACGCAATGGCGATGCGCACCGGATTGCGCAGTAGGTTTTCAGCGAGCGTCTGCACGGCGGCGGGAAACGTGGCGGAGAACAGCAGCGTCTGCCGGCGGGCAGGCAGCAGGGCGATGATGCGCGCGAGTTCGTCGGCAAAGCCGAGCGCAAACAGCCGGTCGGCCTCGTCGAGGACGAGCGTGGTGACGGAAGAGAGCGAAACGGCATTGTGTTCGATGAGATCGAGCAGGCGCCCAGGCGTGCCCACAATGATGTCCGCGCCGCCGCCCAGAGCCATCATCTGCGGATTGATGGACACGCCGCCAACTACGACGAGGGTCTTGAGGCCGGCGTCCTGCGAAAGGTGAACCCCGTAATCATGGATCTCCCCGGCGATCTGCGCGGCGAGTTCGCGCGTGGGCACGAGGATGAGCGCGCGCACGAAGCGTCCACGCCCGCGCGGGCCGTCGGCCACGAGGCGCTCGATGATCGGCAGGACGAAGGCGGCAGTCTTGCCCGAGCCGGTCTGCGCCGAGGCCCACACATCCTTGCCCCGCAGCACCGCAGGAATTGCGGCAATCTGGACGGGAGTCGGTATCGTGTAGCCACAATCGGCGATGGCACGAAGGAGAGGCTCGGAGAGACCGAGGGAGGAAAACGGCATAAACTGAAAAATGAGTGATCAGTGCGCGATTGCGAACTTTGCACCGTTGATTTGTTACTGCGCGAAGGAATGCAGCACCGGTTGGTCCACACCGGGAAAATCAGCCGGACAAGTCGCGGGGATATCCTTGCCCGCCAGCCATTGGAGGGCTCGAACGAAGATCGTCTGAAAACCCGCGCATTCGAGTCCCGTAGGTGTGACCTGGTTGGCCCACAGGTGGCCGTAGGTGGCGTTAAAAACCCGGCCGCGTTTGTAGGCCACAACCCACTCGATAGGAAAATTAAGCTTCGTCGCCGGGTCCGTCGCGTAGGAAAGCACGGTCAGGTTTTCTGCAGGCCCGCGGGAATAGCGATACACCTCGATGTCGGCGGCGCGCCATTGGCGGGGGAGATTTTGTTCGATGGGATGGTCTCCCAGCCGCGTGATCAGCGCGTCAATACGGTTGCCATGGCCGGTGGCCGGCCCTTCGCCTGCCGGCACGCGCACGACGGCGCCGGTATCGCTGATCGTTAGGGCCGGGCCGAAGTCTTTGCTGCGCCAGCCAAGGCCGATCATGCGGTTGTATTCCGGCCAGGCCGCAAAGGCGTTGTTGCCGGAGTGGAAAACATAAAGGCCGCCCCCTTTGGAAACGTAGCTTTCGAGTTCCTTCTCGATGACGCGAGACCAACGCGGCCCGTTTCCGTTGAGATCGTTGCAGGTTTGTATCACGACATCGTAGCTCGAAAAATGCGGGTCCCACTGCGCCACAGTTTCGGCGTCTTGGTGAAGCGGATAAGTGGTCACCGTGGTCTCAAAAAGCCCGGCGCGGTCAAGAATCAGCCTTATGTATTGCGTGGTGCGCTTCCAATCGTGGTTGCTGTAACCATCCACAATGAGCACCCGAGTGCGCGGTGCGGCCGGCGCGGTCTGGACGGTGGCGGCAATGGGCAGTAACCCGGCAAGCGAAAGAAAAATGAAACGAAACATCATCACCCAGCAGTGAATCGACGAGCGAGGGCCACGGCCAGCCAAAGTCAGGAGTTCCGCTCAGGCGCGTTCCCGCGCGGCTAGCCCCCCAGCACCCGTTCAAGCTCGGGGCGTAAATGCATCACCTTCCGTGTGCGGATCGCCACGTCCCACAACGGCTCGAACTTCTTCCATCCGGCCGCATAGGCAAAATGCCGGAGTCCGGCCATCGGACTGGATTTCTTCGAGGCCCCGCGAGCGATCGCCCTCCACGAATTGAAGCGTTCGTAAGCCCTCCAGTAGCCCGACTCCAACTGATCCGCCGTAGCCTCGCCGGGCGAAAACCACGTGCCGCGTATCGTAGCGGTCCCAGTCGGAATGCAGCAGGCGTCCGTCGGCAGCCATGCGTTTATACAGCATCGTCCCCGGATAAGGCGTCAGGATGTGAAAGGTCGCGGTTTCGATACCATTCTCCCCCGCCCAGTCCACCGTGCGGTCAAAAACCGACGGATCATCGTCATCCATGCCAAAGACGAAATTTGCGTTGATCATGACCCCGAGACCGTGAGGCCGCCTAATGGCCGCTCCGTAATCGCGCCCGAGATTCTGCGATTTGCCCTGTTCACGCAGATTAACCACGCTCAGCGTTTCAAACCCACAAAGAGACTGCGCAGACCGGATGCGACCACCTTTTCGAGCAGGCCCGGAGCCAGCAACGACTGCACCGTGCCGGCGGCCTGCCATAGCCGCCCCATTCCGGTCATCCCGTCGAAAAGCGCGCCTGCAAAACGCCGGTTTCCGAACAGATGGTCGTCGAGAAAGTAAAGATGCCGCCCACGCAGCCGGTCTATCTCCGCAAGCGCCGCATCGACTATCTGGGTATAAAACGAAGCGCCGCCTTCAAAAAATGCCTCCTTGTAGAAAAAATCACAGGAATGCGGACATCCCCTCGAAACCACGATCGAGTTGGGCACCAGATAGAGATGACGCTTGATCAGGTCGCGACGCACAGGCGGCACTCCGATGAGCGAGCGCACAGTCGAGATGTAAAGAGGCTTTGGTCCCCCTTGGCTGAAATCGTTTAAAAACTGCGACCAGACATCCTCCCCCGGCCCCAAAAAAATGGAATCCGCGTGTGGTGCGGTCTCGTCCGGCAGCGACGTCACATGCAACCCTCCTATGGCGACATAAGCACCGGACGCACGGTAGTGGTCGGCGATCTGGTAGGCACGGCGCGCGGAAGTGATGTAAACTTGGATGACCACCAAGTCGGGCCGGTCATCAAGCACAACTTTTTGACGTGCTCGTCTTGCAGCTCGATTTCGTCCTCCGGCGAGATGTAACCAGCCAGTGTTGCCAGGCCGAGCGAAGGAAAGAGCGAATACTTGATCGGACGAAAAAAAGGCGACGTCGCCTCGGTCAAGGAAGGCAGGATAAGTTTAACCTTCGTGTCCCTACTCTGCGCCTGTTGAAAGAATACCGAATGAAGCGGATATGAAATCGGCGTGAAATCCACCCCGTGAACGCTGCGGCTGCGGACGGCCAGAGGTTGCCGAGAAGGCGGAAGGCGGCACAATCAGGCCATCGCATGAATCACGTGACCGCAGGAGAATATTGGAATGGCAACGCCGAGGCGTGGTCGAAACTGGCGCGGGCCGGATACGATGTTTACCGCGACCATCTCAACACGCCCGCTTTCCTTACCATACTGCCGCCCGTGAACCGGCTGCACGGCATCGATATCGGCTGTGGCGAAGGCCATAACACGCGTCTGCTAGCCCAGCTAGGCGCCATTATGACCGCCATCGACATCGCCCCGGTTTTCGTCCGCCTAGCCCAGGCCGAGGAGACGCGCGCGCCTCTGGGAATCGTTTACCGCGAAGCAAGCGCGGTCGCGCTGCCATTTGCCGAGGGCTCATTCGCTTTCGCCACGGCCTTCATGAGTCTGCACGACATTCCCGAGACGGAGCTGGCGCTGGCCGAGGCGTTCCGCGTGCTCAAGCCCGGCGGTTTTTTGCAGTTCTCTATCCTGCACCCGTGCTTCAATCCACCGCACCGCCGCAATTGCCGCGACGAGGACGACAACGTCCATGCCGTCGAGGTGGGCGATTACTTCGTGGATGCGCGAGGCCATGTTGATGAATGGATTTTCGGCACCGCTCCCGCCGCGATGCGCGCGCGCCTGCCAAAGTTTAAGGTTCCGCGCTTTCACCGCCCGATCGGCGAATGGCTGAACCTGCTCATCGCCGCCGGATTCACGTTGGAGCGCGTTGAGGAACCTTATCCCTCTCCAGAAACCGTGCGGGCGCAACCGATGCTTCAGGATGCGCGGGTCGCCGCTTATTTTTTGCACATCCGCGTGCGAAAACCGTTATTTCCGTTGATCGATACGCAGATCCAACACGACCAAGAGAAGCGCAAAACAAGATGAGCTTGGGAATGAGAAACTGACGGTTTGTGGATTAGTCAGGGAACGACTTCGCCGGCAACTGGCTTGCCAACCGTGATCTGGTTGTCAACCAGCTCCAGACGCGAAGCGGCGATGGCAATATCGCCTATCAACCGCCGGTCTTCGTCTGTGATTACCCAACCACGCAAGGTGACGCGGCCATTGATGGTGGCGATTTGCACGTTTGTCGCATTGACCTTCGCGCCTAAAATTTTCCGGCTGATACGTGCGGTGCGATCCGCGTCCCAGTAACTGGCACCCTGCTCGAGCGCCATCGAGGTGCGCGGCCCCGCATAGGATTCTTCCTTGGAGTGAGGTTCTTTGCCATACGCCGCCACGGTGAAGGAATAGCGCGGTTCATTCGCAAACTCCTCCTTTGTATCGTCGAGCAGAAGCGTATCCCGCGTGTCGTTAAAGCGCAGCGCCATGGCCGGGACGATGCTCTTAGTTTTAGAGGTGTCTGGTGCTACAATGACTACGCTAAGAATGCGACCGGCGATAATATTTAGCTTCATGCTGAACACCTTGCCCAATGTTTCACCCTGAAAATTCTTAACAGGCATGCCCGTAACTTTATTGGATCGCATAACGTGGCCAAGTGACACCTTGGGACGGCTGGCAGTTTTGCTAGCCCTCTCCCCCACCTCCAAAAAATAAGGCTCCTGACCGAAAAGTCTGTAAGCTGCTGCGATATGCTCGCTACGCCCAGTGTCGTGCCACTCGGAACGATCAATCGCCGGGGCTGATTGAAAAACAGCGAGGCTTACATCGAGCAGGTAAACCTGAGTCATCGGCTCAAATGACAGCGCAAGCGGAGGCACCGCCACGATCTTGCCGCCAATACCCATGAAATCACCCGACACCACGAGCACCTCGACGATCACGCCATTGCTCAGATCGACGGCCACTTCCTTGATGTGCCCGAGATGCTCGCCCTGCATGTTTTTAATTTCTATGCGATTGATTTCCTTAACCGTCTTTTCCGAACCGAAGCTTTCATGCGTGGGTTCGGCGGCGATCAATGTTGAGAGCGAGGCGCAGGCGGCGATAACCGCAAGCGCGAGGAGTTTGGATTTCAGGATCATGGGTTCGTGGGTTCGCGTGGAAGGACGGCTTTTCGCCGTCAATGCCCGCCTCCGCTGAGCATACCTGACAAACCAAGTCGGTTGTATGGGGTGAAACCCGACCAAAACGGCATCACCTCAAACGGTCTCAAATTGCAGACCATATCCGCTTCTCCTATCGAACCGAATTCGTCCCTACCTTACTTTTTCTTATCCTGCTTAACAGCCTGAACGATGGACGCCTTTTTGAACGCGGACTTGGGAAGGTTTTGCTTCTGCTGGAAGCGTTGGTTGGCCTTCAAATCTTTGATGCTGGGAACGTATTTCTGCGCCATATGTCAAGGCCGTCAACATTGCGGGCGGCGAGCAACCAGAATCGTTGGGGCTCGGACCTCTTAGCTATTCACGGGGATATGCGCCGTCTGCCGTAGCACTTCAGATTTAGAGAGCTTTCGTGCATGCGCGATAGCGTTAAGTCGCGAGGCTTCTGCAGGAGTAAGCACCGTGAGACGATCCGTGCCGTCACGATCGGCCCATTTCACTTGATGCGACCGCTGGCGGGAAGCTTTGACGAGGGTTTTCAGGAACAAGGTTTCGTCATCGGGAAGGTCGCTCATGGTGTGATCGAGTTGGGCGGCGCTTCAGCCAAGGTCAAGGCCGCCTTGTATTCGCGCGGGGGAGTCAGTTGCCCCACCCGACAAATGTTCATGACAGAGATGCCCGCATGACTCCCTCGCCTGCATGAGAACGGCAAATGTTGCCCATGCATACGAACAAGACACCGGTTCTCACCTTAATTGAATCCAGCGAAAACACGGCCGACGCCGATTATTTCTTTAGCGAAGCGCAGAACTTCACCAAGCGGCCGACGCCCTTGGCGATGATCTCGTCGCTGGTCGCGTAGCTGAGTCGAAGGTAACCTTCAGCGCCGAACGCGCTGCCGGGGACGGCGGCAACTTTTTCAGCTTCAAGAAGGCGCGAGCAAAATTCCGCAGAGCTGAGGCCGAAGCTGGAAATGTTTGGGAAAAGATAGAACGCACCCTCGGCAAGCAGGCACTTGACGCCGGGGATCTTGTTGAGCTCTACGTGCAGGAATTTGCGGCGACGGTCGAAGGCAACAAGCATTGTCTTGAGGGCTGCATCTGTCTTGTCCTTTTCCTTGAGGGCGGCGAGTGCGCCGAACTGTGCGAAAGTGGTGGCGTTGGACGTGGTCTGGCTTTGCAGCTCGGCGATGGCCTTGGCGATGGGCGCGGGGGCGATGGTGGTGCCAAGGCGCCAGCCGGTCATGGCGTAGGTCTTAGCGAAGCCGGAGACGATGATGGTGCGGGCCTCGGCCTCCTTGCTGAAAGTGGCCGGGCTGTAGTGCTTCGCACCATCATAGGTGAGATGCTCGTAGATCTCATCCGACATGATGTAAAGGTTGTGCTTAAGCGCGACTGCGACGATGGCCTCGAGCTCGGGCTTGGTGTAAACCGCGCCGGTCGGGTTCGAGGGCGAGTTGATGATGAGGAGCTTCGTCTTCGGCGTGATCGCGGACTCGAGCTGGGCGGGCGTGAGCTTGAAGGCGGTGGAGTCGTCGGCGAGGACGAGCTTCGGCACGGCTCCGGCGAGCTTCACCATCTCGGGATAACTTACCCAGAACGGAGCGGGAATGATGACTTCGTCGCCGGGCGAACACACCGCGAGGATCGTGAGATAGCAGGAGAACTTGCCGCCGGGCGAAACGATGACCTGCGACGGGGCGACCTTCAGGCCGTAGTCGGCGAGATATTTGTCGGCGAGGGCCTGACGGAGCGGTTCGATGCCGGGCGTCGGCGCATATTTGGTCTTGCCGGCCTTAAGGGCGGCGATGCACGCCTCTTTGATGTGCTCGGGAGTGTCGAAGTCGGGTTCGCCGGCGGCGAAACCACACACATCTTCACCGGCGGCTGCGAGAGCCTTGGCCTTGGCATCGACGGCTAGCGTCGGGGAAGGCGAAACGTTGAGTGCCCAGGACGAGAGAGACGCGGGTGCTTGGCTCATGGATAAGAGCTTTAAAACAAAGGGGCGGGAAAACGAAAAGCAAGCCCCGCTCTAGTCGGAACTTGCTTTGTGAAAATAACTGACTGGTAGAAGAAGGGACGCCGTTGGCCGTTATTTTTTCCCTTTTTTCGCGGGCCCGGCGGGGGCCTTGCTTGAAAGCGAATCGATCGCCACGCGGAGAAGCTCCCCCACGCTGACATGTTTTTTCTTGGCCGCTTTCACGAGGGTTGATTTCGTCTGGGCAGTCAGGCGAACGGAAATCTGGCGATGTTCCGACACGTCAGACTCATATCGATCCAAGTTGAATTCCTTGATCGCAAGACGAACAACTTCACTGGTGGACTTGAGACTATGCCTCTTACGATGCGCTTCTATCTTCTCTATCAACGAGATAGGCAGGTCAAACGTAAGCGGGGTGGGCGTAGGGGCAAATTTTTTAGCCATGGCGATAAGTGCTGGAGCAAAGCAATGCTGGGGACTGACTTGTTCGATACAAGGCCCAGCCCTAAGCGTTGGGCAACGCTAAATTTCAGCGGACGAAATCAACCCGGCCCCGCCCCACACGGTCCATTACGATACGATAGGCCTCTGCCGGCGTATCGACCATCCCCCACACCTTGGCGACAACGGCCATGTCCGGTTCACGCGCATGCCGGATAAGCAAGGTATCCACGCCCGCCGCGCTTCCTCCCAGCACATCCGCATCGGCGTCACCCACCAAAAAAGCTTGGCCCGCCGAAACCGACAGGGTTGTAAAAATTTCCTCCAGTCCGCCCGGATGAGGTTTGTGCGTGGGCAAATCGTCACCGCAAATCACCGCATTGAAAAAACCAGCCAGTTCATGAATTCGCAGGATGGCCTCGGTGGTCGTGCGATCACGGCCGGTCCACACCGCGATTTTGAGCCCGCGCGCGCGCAACTCCACAAGCATGTCGCGCATCCCGGGAAACGGCTGCACCAGATGAGCATTGGCGAAACCGAAAGTCTCCAGCCGCCGCAAAGCCTCCATCACCCTCGCCTCGTCATCACCGACCAGCTCGGCCATGGTGCGTTCAGGCGGGCCCCCCAGACGCATGAAAATATCCGCTTCCGTCAGCTCGGGGCGAAAGGGCTCAAGCGCATGGATGAAGGCGCGGAGCACCAACGGAATCGAGTCGATGAGCGTGCCATCAAGATCAAAAACCACGGCCTTCATACCAGCCGAAGAGGCTTTGACCGCGCTCATGGGCTCAAATGGCGAACGCGCGCCGGGAAAGGAGGCGTAATAGCATCCGGAAGCGCGGCGGGATCGAAAAGCCCGCCGGAAAAATCTAGCCCCAGCGCCGCCCCGGTGATCTCAAACTGGGTTTTATTGCGCGTTCCATCGTCGCGGACTTCGATAGTTTTCACGATCCACTGGGAATCGATTTTTTTGAGGTCGAGAACCGTGATCGTCTTGAGCGTTCGGTTGCCATCGCCGATCTGCTGCGCCTGCACGAGTGCTCCAAACTGCGTGTCGATAAAAACACGCACGCCGGAAAGTTCCGGTTTCTGCCCGGCGATGTCCGCCGGAGGATAAAGCAGAAAGACATGGGCCGGACGTCCGCGCACCGGAGCCACACCTTCAAACACAAAATCATTCCAATAAATGAACGGCATCTGCAGGTCGAAGGCGGTCAGGTCGGTGCCGGCCAATGCGGCAAACAAGGCCGTCGCACCGAGTGTCAAAACCTGGCCGTTCTCGCCGGGCCAGGCCCACAGGGCGCTTTGGGGGCCGTTTTGAATGAGCAGACGACGCTCGGCACCAATCTCTCCAGGCTGCAAGATTACGCGTGCAACCGGACCGCGTTCGTTGCGGGCGCCCCACATGCGACCGGACACCGTGCGCTCCTCCCCGCGACGAGGTAGAACGCGGAGCACAAATTCCAAGTAATAATCTCCCGCGATGCCCTTGAGCCGGAACTCCTCAAGGATTTTCCGTCCCTCCGCCTGATCCGGTTTGCTAATCTGGACGTATTGAGCGGGTGGTCGATAACGTCGAGACTGTCCGAAAGATTGGGTCGTAAGCAGACCGCCAAAAACAACAAGGCAGACGAGCAAGCCCGTCTGCCTTGAGAAAATCGTCCAAGGGGACGCAGGTTGCACAGAAATCAGGGCTTGGCGGCTACCGGAGCAGTCGCGGGCGCGGCGGCGGGAGCCGCGATCGTCGGCAAAGCAGCGCGGGCGTCTGCCTTCTGGTGCTTAACGACATAGATTTGGCCAAGATAGAGGCCGAAACAGAGCACAAAGAACACAATGGCGGCGTTGATGGTGAGCTTGGTCAACACGTTGCCGGTGTCGGCGCCAAAGGCGGCCTCGGTCGCACCGCCGCCCAAGGCGGCACCCATGCCGCCGTCGGCTTTGGCCTTCTGGGCCAGCACGACGAGAATGAGGAAAACAGACGTGAAGAGGAGAACGACAGTGAAAATTATGATGAGAATGCTCATGAATAAACGGTCAGACAGCCGGACAGAGAGACGGTTGTCAATGCCCCGGTGACACCTTCAAATTTCATAATCATCCACCTGGTCGTGATCACCCGCAGAGGCCGGCGAGAGTTGCCCGTCTGTCGTCTTGCCCTGCTTGCGATCGTAGAAGATGCGCACCTCGGGCTTTTGGCCGATGCCTTCCTGTTTGAGAAGCTGCGAAGCCCTCGTAAGCGCTTTTTTCGTGCTCATCGTGAGGTTGGCCTCGGCGGGAAACACGTTCTCACGGCCCATCTGCGCCAGCAATCCGCTTCGTTCGAGCACACGGGTGACATCGGCGTTACTGCCGCTAATCAAGAGGTGGCGACCGGTATCCCTGAGGTAATCGTGGAGGCTCTCCAGCGCCATGACGGTAGAGGCGTCGAGATGGCGGGCGTTTTTCATGCGCAGGATGAAAACGCGTATATTTTGGTCCTCCGCTTGCCGCCGCACTTCGTCCTGAAAAAGGTCCGCCGCGCCGAAGAATAATTCGCCCTCCACGTGGATGATTGAGATCTGCGAATGCGTTCGCTTGGTCGGGTCTGCGAGTTCGGAAAGCTGCCCCTGGTCGTTGAACCCGTATTCGACGAGCGTGGGCATGCTGGTTTTCTGGAGAAAAAGCGCGAGGGCCACGCCGATGCCCACGTAAATGGCGGTGTCGAGCGGCAGCAACAGACACGAGCCGAGCGTGACTACAAAAACCACCGCGTCCGACCGCGTCGAGCGGCAGGCCACGCGGATCTGCTTGCGGTTGATCATGCGTATCCCGACGCGGATCAACTGTGCCGCCAACGCCGCCAGCGGGATGAAATTAAAAACCGGCGTGATTGACAGCAGCACGAGCAACACCGCCGCACTGCTGAACATCGACGACAGCTGGGTGGCCCCGCCGCTTTGATAATTCACCACCGAGCGCGCAAAAGAAGACGAGCCGGGCACAGCGCCGAAAAGCGAGCACGCGATATTGGCCGCGCCCATCCCGATGAGTTCCTGATTGGGCTCGATTTTCTGGCCGCTTTTGGCGGCAAGCGATTTGGTGATCGAGGCCGCCTCAAGCATACCCAGGATGGCGACTGCTATTGCCGTGCCCACCAGCGACGGCAGCAGGCGCCACTCGTTCGCTCCCAGATGGAGCCCCATGAAAGACGGAAGCATGGCGTGAAGCGCGCCCTCGTCCTTGATCATTTGGAAAGGTGCGCTCGTCACGCCGATACCCGCAGTGTAAACTTTCCCCACCAGCGCCAGCACCGCCAATCCGATGAGCGCCTCGGGCCATGTTTTGCGCAGCCTCCTCACCAGCTCAAAAATCATCCAAGTGAGCGCGCCTAGGCCGATCGCCCACAATGAAACCTGACCGGTCCCGATGTGCAACGCAGCCTGATAAAGATTGGCCGCGAACGATTGGCCTGCGGTCACTTCATAGCCGAGCAAATTATGAAACTGGCTGGAAATGAGAAGCAGGCCGATGCCCGTGCTGTAACCGATCACAACCGAGCGAGAGATGAACTTGGTCACTTCCCCAAAGTTGACCAAACCCGCCACCAGTTGGATGAGCCCGATCAGCAGCGCCATCAAAATGGCCAAAGGTAGCGCGCTAAATTCCGGCGTGGCGTTCGCGGCAACGGTCGCCGCGATGATCAGGCTGATCGAGCTCGTTGGTCCGAAAACATGGTGCCGTGACGAGAAAAAAAGCGCGCCCACCACTCCTCCCACAACGACCGATGCAATGACCGGCATCGGCGAAACCCCCAGTATGATCGAGAACCCGACCGCCTGCGGGATGGAGACGAGCGTGAGCGTGACCCCGGCGATCAGATCAGCGCGAAGTTTGCCCCACGAATAATCCTTCAGCTCCGCAACGAACGGGACCCGCACCTTGAACATGCGCGCGCGCACATCGGCAGCCTCGCCCAACGTGTGCTTGAGCTCGTCGGTCGCGCTCATGCCCGCACTCAGGCTTGCACGCCGAGTTTTTCCAAGATGCGCTGCAGATCCTCGTTACCCGTGTAGTCGATCACGATCTTGCCGCGCTTGCCGGAATGCTTCAGCGCGACGCGGGCGCCAAGATACGAAGTGAGCTTTTTCTCGATGCCAGCGATGGCGGCAGCCTCCACGGCGGGCACCTTGCGATTCGCAGCGCCAGCGGGAACAGGTGTCCCCGCCTTCTTCGCCTGCACTAGTTTTTCCGTGGCGCGCACGCTCAATCCTTCCTCAAGCACGCGGCGGGCGAGCACCGCGCGCTGCGCGACGTCGGCTATGCCGAGAAGCACCTTGGCATGACCGACTGAAAGCAGTCCCTTCGACAGATAGCCCTGGATTTCCACATCGAGCGAGAGCAGGCGCAGGGCGTTGGCCACGGTCGCCCGGCCCTTGCCTACGCGCTCGGAGGCGGCCTCCTGGGTAAGGTCAAAATCACGGATTAGACTGGCGTAGCCGTAGGCCTCTTCAACTGGGTTCAGTCCCTCGCGTTGCAGATTCTCGATCAGTCCGAGGGCAGCGGAGGAGGCGTTGCTCGCCTCGACCACGCGGGCTGGGATGACCTTTATTTTGAGAAGCTGGAATGCGCGCCAGCGGCGTTCGCCCGCGATGAGCTGGAACTTGTCGCCGAGCTTGCGCACCACGATGGGCTGCAGGAGTCCCTCGCTGCGGATGCTCTCGGCCAGCTCGCTCAACTGCTCGGGAGAAATCTCACGGCGGGCCTGATAGGGGCTGGGCGCGATGAGGTTCACCGCCACCTCGGCGAAGCCGGGGGCCGACGCAAGGGCGGCCGCAGGAGCCGGAGTCGCCGCGACGGCCGGTTTGGCGGGAGAAGAGCCTGAGATGAGACCGCCGAGACCTCGGCCAAGTCGGGATTTGGAAACAGCCATGATGTTTTATTTACCTCCGGGAATGAAGAGCGTCTGCCCCAGCATGATTCGGGAGGGATCGGTGATTTTGTTGGCGTTGATGATGTCTGCGGTTTTGCTGCCCGTTTTGCGGGCGATCACGGCCAGCGTGTCGCCTTTTTGCACGGTGTAGCTGATGCCCTCGGACGGAAAGTTAGTGCTGAACGTGTTGGGCGAAGTCGCACGCTGGACCGGACTTTTGGAAAGTGACTCGAGCGCGGCGTTGGTCGCATCGCCCAGTTTTTTAATCTGCGCGGCGGTGCGCTCGGCGACGGCGGCATCACCCGCCTTGATGTCACGGTTCAAATCGGCAATTGCATTGTTCAGCTGCTGGACGGTGGCGTAGGCTTGGGCCGAGCTGGCGGTCTGGGTGCGCAAGGCGGCATTGTCGCGCTCGAGCTGCTCGACACGGAGGGAAAGCTCGCCCACGCGCTGCGTGAGCAGGGTCATGTCGGCACGCATGTTGGCCACTTCGGAATTCAGGGTTTGCGTGCCGGCAGTCTGCGCGACCGCTGTCATCGTAAGGCAGGCCAGCGCCGCACCAAAATAAACTGTTTTCAACATGGAAGTAGACGTTACGCCGAAACCCGTGTGAAAACAAGCGCCGAGCCGGGGAGACTTACGCATTTTTCATTCCGCAAAACGCTTCACGATCAGGGCATCGATGCGCTGCTTGGAGGAAATTACGTCTTCAACCTTAACCCGCGGGCTCAGTTCCAGCGTAAGTAGATGATGGGGGCGCCAGAATTCGCTAATCATGTTGAAATTAATGCGGCCGGAGCCGATGCCTTGATGATCTTTCCCGTCAGGCGTCACGTCGTGCAGGTGAAAACCAAGCAACCGAGGGGAGTTTTTTTCCAGATGCAGACGATGCTCGATCATGCCCATGCTATGTTTGATCTCCGCGTGGCCGGTGTCGTGCCAGTAACCAAAGGTATTCGGCTGCGCGATGCTTTCGAGCAACGCCGGAAAATCGTCATCAAGGGGCAGTTCGTCAAATTTCTCCCGGTTTTCCAAACCGATCACTAAGCCTCGCTCCCATGCGTATACACGAACCTCTTCGATGCTTGCCTTCACCTGTTCCCAATACGGCGGCATGCGCTTGCGGAGCTTCTCGCAGCATTTTGTAAGCAGGTCGCGGTATGCCTTGTCTTCCGGCACGGTAACCGTGGGATTTTTGCGCACGAAGGCTTTGAGGTTTTGAGCGGGGTTGAGCCACCAAAACTTGACGCTCCCAAGGTGCATCACGAGGACCTTGACCTGCATCTGCTTCGCGAAATCGATCGAACGCTTGGTGTGCCGGACCCATTGCTCATGTTCACGATGCTCCGTGGCGGACGGTTCGAAAAGATTAGGCGCCGACTGGCTGATTCCCGTCGGCAGAGGACAAAAATTATGCGTGGAACTGATCTTGATGATCCCCTCCTCGACCGCGCGGATAACTCCGGGCAGGAGCACTATGCGAATACCATGACTAAGCTCCGCATGCGTGAAACCGAGACCGGCGATTTCACGAAGCATCTCCATTCCGTCGGTGTGACGGAACGAATTCCAACTGGTTGATAAAGCGAGAATGGGCTTTGCCATACGGCGACTTTCAAAAGCGCAGACAAATTGTGGCGCACAACCACAAAAAACCGCGTCACCGAATGACTTCGGCTGACGCGGTCGTGGAAAGAGACGGACCGAAGCCGATTACTTGGAGTGGCGGTCGCGGAGCATCTGGGTGAAGGCCATGACCTTGACTTTGCGGCGACGGCGCTCGGTGGGCTTCTCGTTATAACGTTTTGCGCGGACATCCTTGATGATGTTTTCGCGCTCGAGCTTTTTCTTAAGGCGGCGCAGGGCGCGATCAACGGGCTCGTTTTTACGGATCTTGATTTCGATGGACATGGTGAAAATGACGTAAGTTTACGGGGAAAAACTGAGGAATAGGCCAAACCGCGTCCGGCACGTCAATGGCTTTTTTCCGGTGCGTCCGCTTGGGGCTTGCGAAGCCATCCGCTCAGGGTTGGCTAGCCGTCGTGCCGTCTGCCGATTCGAACTTCGTCCACCTCCACGTCCACACCGATTACAGCCTGCTCGACGGCGCCTGCCGGATCGACCGCCTGATGCAGCGCGCGTGTGACATGGGCATGAAGGCCCTCGCCCTCACCGATCACGGCAACATGTTTGGCGCAATCGAGTTCTACAACGCCGCCAAATCCAAAGGCATCAAGCCCCTGATCGGTTGCGAGATCTACATAGTCGAGAGCTCCCGGCTCGAAAAGACCGGCAAATCCGAGGACGGAAAGAGTTACTACCATATGGGCCTGCTGGCGAAAAATCTCACCGGCTACCAAAATCTCCTCAAGCTCGTCTCCGACGCCCACCTCAAGGGTTTTTACTACAAGCCCCGTGCCGACCTCGAAACCCTCGCCAAATACGCCGACGGCCTCATCGGCTTCACCGGCTGCCTCGCCGCCATCGTCCCTCAGCACTTGCTTCACGACCGCTACGAAGAAGCCCGCAAAGCCTGCGGTCGCTTCGTCGAAATCTTCGGACGCGAAAATTACTTCGTAGAAATTCAGGACCACGGCATTCCCGAGCAGGTTAAAATCATCCCCGACCTCCTCAAACTCGCCGAGGAGTTCGGCCTCAAGGTCATCTGCACAAACGACGTTCACTACGTTAACCACTCCGATGCCGCCCCGCACGACGCCATGTTGTGCATCCAGACCGGCGCGAAAATCGAGGAGGAGAACCGCATGAAGTTCACCGGTTCCCAGTTCTACCTGAAGTCCCGCGAAGAGATGCTCACGATCTTCGGCGAGCGCCCCGACTCCCTCGACAACACCCAACTCGTCGCAGATATGTGCGACCTCACGATCCCTTTTCCGAAAGGCTCCGAGCGTTACCCGCGCTACCCGCTCCCCGTCGAGATCACTTCGCGCCAACTCGCTCCCCTCGCCTACCTCGCCGAACTCTGCGCCGTGGGCCTCACCCAACGCTACGGCTTCGACCCCGCCGAAATCGCCACGCATCCCGTAGTCGCCACCCGCCTCGCGCCGCTCCTCACGCCCGCCCCCGGCCAGAAACCGACGCCGCCCGACTACACCGGCCTCACCCAGCACGAAGAACTCGTTCTCCGCCTCCACTACGAACTCGCGATCATCGGCCTCACCGGCTTCGTGGACTACTTCCTCGTCGTCTGGGATTTCATCGCCTGGGCCCGCACTAAAAACATTCCCGTCGGCCCCGGTCGCGGTTCGGGCGCAGGCTGTCTCGTCGCCTACGTTCTCGGCATCACCAATCTCGATCCGCTCCGCTTCAAACTCCTCTTCGAGCGTTTCCTGAATCCCGAGCGCGTTTCCCCGCCCGACTTCGACATCGATTTCTGCATGCGCCGCCGCGTCGAGGTCATCGACTACGTCCGCCAGAAATACGGCAACGACTGCGTCGCCAACATCATCACCTACGGCACGCTCGGCGCAAAGGCCGTGATCCGCGACGTCTCCCGCGTCAACAGCCTCCCCTACGCCGACGCCGACCGCCTCGCCAAGATGATCCCCGACGAGCTCGAGATGACCCTCGAAAAAGCCGTCGAGAAATCCGCCGAGCTCCGCACCGAGCTCGACCGCAATCCCGTCGCCAAAAAAATCTTCGAGTCCGCCCGCGTCCTTGAAGGCATGGTCCGCAACACCGGCAAACACGCCGCGGGCATCATCATCACGGACAAACCCCTCGACGAGTTCGTCCCCCTCACCTTGCAGGAAGGCGACGTCACCGTGCAGTTCGACATGAACGCCGTCGGCAAGCTAGGCCTCCTCAAGATGGACTTCCTCGGCCTCAAGACGCTCACCGTCATCGCCGACGCCGTCGCCAACATCCGCCGCTCCTCAGCCCCCGATTTCGACATCGAGAAAATCCCCCTCGACGACGCCAAGACCTTCGCCCTTCTCAACTCCGGCCGCACCACCGGCGTCTTCCAGCTGGAGTCCGGCGGCATGCAAAACCTCTGCCGCCAGATCAGCCTCTCCTCGGTGGACGAAATCGTCGCCTTAATCGCCCTCTACCGCCCCGGTCCGATGGAGTGGATCCCCGACTACGTTCGCGGCAAAAAAGACCCGTCCACCGTCACCTACCCGCATCCGCTTCTCGAAGCCGTCTGTCAGGAAACCTACGGCATCATGGTCTATCAGGAGCAGGTCATGGAAGCCGCCAAGGTCATCGCCGGCTACACCCTCGGCGGCGCCGACATGCTCCGCCGCGCCATGGGTAAAAAAGACGCCGAGGCCATGGCCAAGGAACGCACCAAGTTCGTCGAAGGCGCGCTCCGCGTGAACGCCATCCCGCAAAAAACCGCCGACGCCATCTTCGACATCCTCAACAAATTCGCCGGCTACGGCTTCAACAAATCTCACTCCGCCGCCTACGCGATTCTCAGCTACCAGACCGGCTACCTGAAAGCCAACTACCCCGCCGAGTTCATGGCCGCCATGCTCAGCTCCGAACTCGGCAACTCCGAAAAAGTCTCCCACTTCGTCGCCGAGTGCGAAGCGATGGGCCTCGTCGTGCTCGGCCCTGACGTGAACGAATCCCGCGACATGTTCGCCCCCGTCGGCCAGAAAATCCGCTTCGGCATGGCCGGCATCAAAGGCGTCGGCGAAGGCGCCGCGCTCAAAGTCATCGAAGAACGCGAGAAAACCGGCCCGTTCGCCGACTTCGACGACTTCGTTTCCCGCGTGGACGCCAAGGCCCTCAACAAACGCGTGCTCGAGCACCTCGTGAAAACCGGCGCCTTCGACTTCAGCGGCGCCTCCCGCAAAAAACTCTTCGACAACATCGACTCTTCCCTCGCCGCCGCCGTCGCCAACGCCCGCGACCGCGCCGCCGGCCAGAGCGGCTTCTTCGACATGCTCGCCGAGGAAGCTCCCGCCGCCAAAAAATCCGCCCCGCGCGACCGCCAAGCCGAGCAGCAGGACGATTTCGCCTCCGCCGACCGCCTCCAGTTCGAAAAAGAGCTCCTTGGTTTTTACGTCACCGGCCACCCGATGAACGCTTACCTCGGCCTGGCTGACGCGCTCGACACCTTCGCCCCCGACGAACTCCTCCAGCAAGGCGACCGCGTCGAATTCCGCCTCTGCGGCATCGCCAGCAACCTCGTGAAAAAACTCGCGAAGAAGGACAACCGCCCGTGGTTCATGTTTACGCTCTCGACCAAGAACGCGTCGCTCCAGCTCAACATGTTTGCCGACGCCACCGCGAAATGGGCCGTCAACCTCGCCGAAAACGCGCAGGTCGTCATCCTTGGCAACATCATCGTCGGCCAGGAAGGCCCGCGCATCAACGTGAAGGAATGCCGCCCGCTCGAAGCCTACGTCATGGGCCACATCAAGCGCGTGACCTGGCTCCTCCACCCGCAGCACAAAGAGCTCAACGACTTCCTCCGCACGCTCCGCCAAACTCTCGACAAGTCCGCCGGCTCCACGCTTACGAGCCTCGGCTTCCTCTTCGAAGACCGCATCACCGCCCTCTCCGACATCAGCGGCGCGTTGGGCTGGAAATTAACCCCCGCCAAATTCCAGGAATTCCGAACCCACCCGGCCGTCGCCGGCGTCCAGCTCGAAACCAAGCCCCTCGAAATCGCCGACGACCGCAAGTGGTCTAAGAAATTCTGATGATGTAAGACGTGATCGCCTGACGCGCTGACCCTCAACACGCTCTAATCTGGCCTAATCAGAGCTGAGCGTATTCCTCTAAATATAGTTTCCGTCTCTCCTTACCACTACCATCCACAGCTGATGTTTCCTCAATGCAGTCGAACCGGTAGAGGCCGCCACTGATTAGTCCAGTCAGGCTGGGAC
>JANXRL010000079.1 GCA_025352985.1 Verrucomicrobiota bacterium | reverse complement strand
CTTCATCCCAAATGAAGTAGATGGCGTAAGGGAAGCGTTCGGTGGCGGCGAGGCGGTAGGAGCCGAAGCGTGTGCGGAAGAGTTGCGGGGACTGAGAGATCACGGCGAACTTGGCTTCGACCCGGCTGATGAAATCGCGACCCAACCCGGTCGAGCGCTCTTCATACCACGAAAACCCGGTTTTAATATCGGCCTCCGCGAGCGGGGCGATAATCAGGCGGGGTTTCACGACTTGCCGAGGATGCGGGCCTTCACCTCGGGCCATGATCCACCCTCGGTGGGGTTGGCTTGGTAGCGTGCCTGGTCTTCGGCGAGCAGTTTCTCGTGCCATGCGGGAATCGGCAGGCGGTCTTCGTTGGCAGCCAGATCGTCCCAAAGTTCCTCCACAAGCTGGAGTTTTTCAGCGGGAGTGAGCCGGCTGATCTCGCTGGCGAGCGCGGTGTTCATGGGAGCAAGTTGTGCGGATGGAGAGTGGTTGGCAATCCGTCAGCAGGACATGGGCCGAGACTCGTGGGTCAGCAGCTGGCGCTTGATTGTTTCGCCGAAGGCGAAGCCGGTGAGCGAGCCGTCGGCACCGATCACGCGGTGGCAGGGGACGATCAGGCAGATGGGATTGGTGGCGTTGGCGCGACCGATGGCGCGGGCGGCTCCGGGCTTGCCGATGGACGCAGCGAGTTGGCCGTAGCTGCGGGTTTCCCCGAAGGGAATCGCCACGAGGGCGGCCCAAACTCGTTGCTGAAACTCCGTGCCGTGCGCGGCGAGCGGGAGATCGAAGGCGCGGCGCTTGCCCGCGAAGTAGGCGGCGATTTGTTTTTCGACAGCGGCGGTCAAAGCAGGTTTGTCACTTATTAAGTGACAAACTGTCGGGAGACGCTCTCGCAGCCGGGTGAGATTACCAAAGGCGGTGGCGACGACGCTGCCGGCGTCGTTGACGGCAACCGAGAAGGGGCCGCAGTGAGTGGCAAAGGTCGTGGCTTGGAGGGTGACGGCCATGTTACCAGATGAGTTTTTGAACGATTAGCCGTGGAGGGGAGTCCTTTCCACCAGCTTCAGGAACGAGAACGGTAAAACTTTGTCCCGCGCGCAGGGCGGCGACGAACTGTTTGCGGGTAGGTGAATCCTGGCGGACGGAGGAAAAAGGAAATACGACCGGTTCGTATAACGACGATTTTTGCACGGTGCCCGCAGCATCAGTCCATTCCTGCAGGCCGGTTTGGTATGCGTAGAGGTGGAGTTTTTCGCCGACCACCCAAGCTGTAGACTCGGACGTTTTCACGAAGATGCAGTGCGCGGCATCGTTGCCGAGCAGGTAAAGTCCCTGCTGGGAATCTTGCTGAAGCGTGACGGTGATTTCAAAGAGTCCGCTGTCTTTCCATGGAACCGCCGAAAGGATTTTTCCGTCCTGACCCGCAGTGTATTGCGCCTGAAACGCCTTGAACACAAGCGATAGGTCTTCGTGAGCCGGCTGCCCGGGTTCGCCCACGTGGCCAATCTTGAATGTTTTTTGGGGAAGTTTTTCAGCAAGAACCGGAACTACGACAAGATCACCTGTGACGGGTGCGGTTGCCACCGGCTGGTCACGGGTGCCAAAAAAACTTTCATCCTTGGCCGAGGCGGCTGACGCCATCAGCGAACAGGTGATTGCAACAAGCGGTGGGAGGACGAACGCGCGATGATTCATAGTTTGAACGAGCGATGCTTGTGAGAATGGCTTAGATTCCGGGGAAGCCGCCAGGGCCGCCCTTGCCCTTCATTGCTTCCATCTGGCGCATCATTTTTTTTGCGCCGCCGCCCTTCAGCATCTTCATCATTTTCTGCATCTGCTGGAACTGTTTGATGAGCTGGTTGACCTCCAGGACCTTCACACCGGCACCGTTGGCGATGCGGAGGCGGCGGTTGCCGTTGAGGACCTCCGGCTTGCGGCGCTCCTGGAGGGTCATCGATTTGATGATAGCTTCGGTGCGGGCCATTTGTTTCTCGGAGTCGTCGGGGAGCTGCACGCCGCTCATACCGGGCATCATGCCCATGATGCTCTGCATGGAGCCGAGTTTTTTGATCTGCTGGAGCTGGGCGAGGAAGTCTTCGAGGTTGAAGTCGGCCTTGCGCATCTTCTCGGCCATGCGCTCGGCTTCCTTTTGGTCGATGTTTTCCTGGGCGCGTTCGACGAGGGAAACGACGTCGCCCATGCCAAGGATGCGGGAGGCGAGGCGGTCGGGATAAAAGGTGTCGAAGTCGGCGGTCTTTTCGCCGGTGCCGACGAATTTGATGGGGACGCCGGTGATGGACTTGATGGAGAGGGCCGCGCCGCCGCGGGCGTCGCCGTCGAGCTTGGTGAGGATGAGGCCGGTGAGGCCGAGCGCATCGTGAAACGCCTTGGCAACATTGACCGCTTCTTGGCCGAGCGCGCCGTCGGCGACGAGGAGGATTTCGTCGGGCCTGAGGCGGTCGCTGAGTTTTTTGACCTCCTCGATGAGGTCGGCGTCGATCTGGAGGCGGCCGGCGGTGTCGAAGAGGATGGCGTCGGCGCCGGCGGCTTGGGCGGCGGCGAGACCGGCCGTGCCGATGACGGGCACGTCCTTGGAGACACGGTCGCTGTAGAAGCCGAGTTCCTCCTGCTTCGCGAGGATTTCGAGCTGATCAATAGCGGCGGGGCGATAGACGTCGCAACCGACGACGAACGGACGGTAGCCGCGTTTCTTGAGGAGCTTGCCGAGCTTGGCGGTCGAGGTGGTTTTGCCGGAGCCGTGGAGGCCGACCATCAGGACCTTGAGCGGGCGGGCGGGAGAAAGATCGGTGGAGCCTTCGCCAAGGAGGCGGACGAGCTCGTCGTTAATGATTTTGACGATCTGCTGGCCCGGGGCGACGCCCTTGAGGACTTCCTGGCCGACACAGGCGGTCTGCACGCGCTCGATGAATTCGCGGACGACCTTAAAATGGACGTCGGCGGAGAGCAGGGCGGAGCGCACCTCTTTGAGGGCGTCGACCATGTTGTCTTCGGTGAGTTTTCCGAAACCGCGGAGATTGCGGAGAGCGGAGGAGAGCTTGTCGGTGAGGGACTCGAACATGGGAAAGGGAAACAGAGTGAAACCACTAATGGACGCTTATGAACACTAATTTTAAGGGAATCGGAACCGACGGCGGGCAAGATGGCGAAGAATTGTGTGGATTCCCGCTTCTTTCTTCTGTGATTCTCCACCTCCCATGAACCCTGTTCTTAAGCTGTTACTCGAAGGCGGCAGCCTTACCACCGCGCAAATGGCGCAGGTTGTCGGCCTGTCCGAGGCCGAAGTTCAACAGCACCTGGAGCAGCTGAAAAAAGATAAAATCTTCCTCGGCTGGCGTCCGGTGCTCGATCTTTCCCGCGAGGCAGCCGCAGGTGTCGCCGTGCGCGCGGTGATCGAGGTCAAGATGACGCCCGAGCGCGGCGGTGGGTTCAACCGTCTCGCCGAACGCCTCGCGCGCTTCGACGAGGTCGAGGCCTGCTACCTGATGTCGGGCGCCTACGACCTGCTGGTTTTCGTGGACGGTTCCAGCCTCCAGAAAGTCGCGGGCTTCGTGTCGGAAAAACTTTCGACGCTCGAAGGCGTGCTGTCCACCAGCACCCATTTTATGCTGCGCTCCTACAAAGAGGGCGGCTTCCTCATCGAGCAGGCGGAGGCGACCACCTCCCGTCTGAACGTGGCCCCATAAAACATCACCATGAGCGCTGACCCAAAACGCTGGGTGGCGGGCCACGTGGCCTCGCTGCCCAAGAGCGGCATTCGTGATTTCTTCGAGCTCGTGGCCAAGATGAAGGGCCAAGACGTGATCTCCCTCGGCGTGGGCGAACCTGATTTCGTCACCCCGTGGCACATCCGCGAGGCCGCCATCTACGCCCTCGAAAAGGGCAAGACCTACTACACGTCCAACCTCGGCATGATCGAGCTGCGCCGCGCGATCTCGACCTACGTCAACGACCACTTCGGCGTTTCCTATCGGCCCGAGGATCAGGTTCTCGTGACCGTGGGCGTGTCCGAGGCGATCGACCTCGCCCTGCGCGCCCTCTGTAATCCGGGCGACAAGGTGATGTTTCACCAGCCCTGCTACGTCTCCTATCATCCGAGCATCACGCTCGTGCATGGCGAAGCCGTGGCCGTGCCGACTTACGCGAAGGATGGTTTTGCGCTCACCGCCGAGGCTCTGCGCGCCGCCTGGGTGCCGGGCTGCAAGATTCTCATGCTCAACCTGCCGTGCAATCCCACGGGCGGCACGTGCAGCGTGGAGCAGTTGACCAAGATCGCCGACTTCTGCCGTGAGAAGGACCTGCTCGTGATGAGCGACGAAATCTACTCGGAGCTCACCTTCGACGGCGTTCACACCAGCATCGCCAGCCTGCCAGGCATGGCTGAGCGCACGATCTTCCTTCACGGCTTCTCGAAGGCTTTCGCGATGACCGGCTGGCGCATCGGCTACGCCTGCGGCCCGTCCGTCCTCATCGACGCGATGATGAAGGTCCACCAATACACCATGCTGTGCGCGTCAATCGTCGCGCAGGAGGCCGCCCTCGAGGCGTTGCTGCGTGGCTGGGACAGCGTGCTGAAGATGCGCGAGCAGTATCACCGCCGCCGCGATCTCGTGGTGCGCCGCTTCAACGAGATCGGCCTCAAGTGCCACTCGCCACGCGGCTCGTTCTACGCGTTCCCCGAGGTCAAGGCCACCGGGCTGACCGAAAAGGAGTTCTCCTTCGGCCTGCTCGAAAAGGAAAAGGTCGCGGTCGTCCCCGGAGCCGCCTTCGGGGAAAACGGCCTGGGCCACGTTCGCGCGTGTTTCGCCACGAGCTACGAGCAACTTATCGTCGCATGCGACCGCATCGAGCGTTTCGTGCAGACAACGGCCAAGTAAGGCGTTCGAGGCGAGTCGTTTTGGATGGTTGGAACGTGCGCGGTGACTGTCGCGATCGGTCATGAGACCGGACAAGGGCATGGTAAGGATCGGCTCCGTATCCCATGGTTTGTGGACTAGACGGATGGTCTGATTTAAGCTTACTTTCGGAAATGAGCTTATTAATTTTTGATCGACGTGAGCGGCTCTGGTTATTCCTCGCCGCCGTTCCGATTTCCTCTCTTTGCGCGCAGAGTAATTTCACCGGCGCGGATTTGGATCACGATAACGATTGGTTTACTTCCGCAAATTGGGATCCGTCGGGAGTGCCGACGAGGTCGACGGATGTTACCATCAACACAGTAGGGCTTTCCGTGAGCGGAGCCATCAATGTAATGGAAGCCGCCAATTTCAAGATCGGCTCGACGACAAATGGGGCAGCCAATTTTTATATCGAGAATGGCGCCACTTTGACCACCGGCTCGGCGGAGCTCGGCCAAGGGGATTCAAGTTATGGTTTTGTTATCCTTGGACACGCGTCCAGTTGGGTGGTGAACGGCACCCTGAACCTCGGCGCAATAGGCGGAGGCAGGGTTGAGCTTAACAACTCCTTACTCACGAGCGGGACGGTCACTCAGGGCACCGGTGGTTACATGGATGCCCATGGTTCAAGTGCGTTGCTTGCCATCACGGGCGACTACATCGCCGACGGTGGCGGATTCAATCATACCGAGGGCGCCTGTCATCACCACGACCGGCAATGTCACCTTGGGCGGTCAGACGGAGGGACTGTCGCTGTTCGGCTCTTTAGATACGGGCGCGAGTTGGAAGGTAGACGGGACATTCTCCGCAGGTGGGGCCGGCGCGGCGAATTTTGCCATGTCGGGTGGTATTTTGACGACAGGCAATGCGACGATCGACGCCCGTGGAAACGTCTCGCTTGACGATGGCGACGTGGCGGACGGAGCCATCTGGCATGTTAACGGGACCTTGACGGTGGGCTCCAGCACCTCGGGAACCACGGCCCGGCTCTCGATCTTCAACCACAGCAAGCTTGATGCGGCCGCAGTGAGCGTCACCCAACGAGGAGTGCTGCAGATCACCGATGCGGTTTATGCGGGGGCAGTCACGGTTTCTGGAGGCAGGATCACCGGTAACGGCACGGTAGGCAGCCTGAGTGTATCCGGCGGCGGCATGGTCGATCCCAAGGATTTCTTCACCCGCTCGGTGGCGGCCCTGAATGTGACCGGCGATGTGGAAATGGGGGCCGGATCGGTTTTCCAGTTTGATATAACTGCGGCCACGGGCACGGCCGGAACCGACTGGGATTTGCTGACCGTGGGAAATCAACTGACGTTTTCATCGACCACCGGAGATCCGTTTACGCTTCAACTTTTGGGCTCTCCTGGGGACTTCGACCCCGATCAAAGCTATCGTTGGGATTTTATAACTGCTAATACAGTGGTGGGGTTTGACGGCGATGCGGTCGCGATAGATTTAACTGGATTTTACAACAGCTACACGGGTGTCTTTTCCGTTATTCAGGATGATGGCACGATTACCTTGGTCTACACTGCCGCCGCCATTCCTGAACCCGCGACATATGCGGAGTTGTTCGGTCTTGTGGTTCTAGGCTTTGCCTTCTGGCGTCGTAAAGAGAATGCGTAGGAGATGAACGGCACGCGGATTACGGGATAAATCAGCATTCTGCGGACAGTCTTTTTTGAGTCCGCCTCCGTGCTTGTGCCCGACCAGTTCCGGCTCTTATTGTCTTTGGTTCCATCAATATGAACCGCTCCGTTGCCATCGTAGGCCGACCCAATGTCGGCAAAAGCCGCCTCTTCAACCGGCTGGCGAAGAAGCGCATCTCCATCGTTCACGACCAGCCCGGTGTGACCCGTGACGTCATTACCGCCGAGATCGAGGACGGTGCCTTCACGTTGATGGACACCGGCGGCCTCGGCTTCACCGACGGCAACGTCACGCCCGCCGCGTTGACCGCCGCCTCCGAACTGCAGGTCGGCTTCGCCATCGATTCCGCCGAGCTGATCTTGTTCGTGATCGACGGCCTCGAGGGGCTCACCTCGCTGGACACGCGCATCGGGCAGATGCTGCGCAAGTCGAAGAAGAACGTGCTCCTCGTCATCAACAAGGCCGACTTCGACGACTCGAAGGTGGACAAAGCCGAAGCCTACCGCCTCGGCCTAGGAGAACCGTTCCTCGTTTCCGCCGAACACGGCACGGGCGAATCCTATCTGCGCGAAGAGATCATCAAACGTCTCGGTCCCCCTCCCGAGGAGACCGAGACGAAGGAGAAGACCGCCGCCGACCCGCTCTGCGTGTGCTTCATCGGCCGCCCGAATGTCGGCAAATCCTCGTTGAGCAACCGTCTCCTCCAGAGCGACCGTCTCATCGTGAGCGACGTCCCAGGCACCACGCGCGACGCCGTCTCGCTGCCGTTCGATTTCAAGGGACGTGACGGTAAATATTATCCGTTCAAGCTCATCGACACCGCCGGCATCAAGGCCGCGACCAAGCTCGCTTCGCCCGTCGAGTATTTTTCCCGTCTGCGTTCGCTCGATTCGATCAAAGAAACCGACGTGGTGTTTCTTGTGCTCGACGCGATCGACGGCGTCACCCAGCAGGACAAGGCCATCGCTGGCGAGGCCATCAAAGAGCGCAAGCCCATCGTCATCGTCATCAACAAGTGGGACATCGTGAAGGAAGCCTTCAAGAAGCGCCTCGACCCTGACTGCGCGCCCGAGTGGGGCCTGCATGACTTCAAGACCGAGCGCGAATACCGCCTCAAATACGAGCGCGCCATCCTCGCCAACCTGTTCTTCACGCCGGGCGCACCGTTGATCTTCGTGTCCGCCATGAGCGGCTACGAGGTGGACCGCATGCTCAACGCGGCCGTGAAGCTGAATCGCATCCTCGATATCAAGCTGCCCACGGCGAAGCTCAACAAGGTCATCGGCTACCTTGCCGAGCGCACGCCTCCGCCCGCCGTCGGCGGAAAACGCTTCCGCGTTTACTACGCCACGCAGACCGGCAACCGCCCGTTCCGCATCAAGATTTTTTGCAACCGCGAGGAGAAGCTCACCGAGCAGTATCGCCGGTATCTTGAGGCCGGCTTGGTTGACGCATTCGAGCTCAATGGTTGCCCGATGTATTTTGAACTCGTCGGCAAGGAGAAGCACGAAGAGGGCACGCCTTACTCCGGCAAGGCCAAGCGCGCCGCGCTGGAGAAGGCCCGCCTCGAACTCCCGGAGGCCCACGTGCCCAAATGGAAGGAAGGGGAAGAGGCCGCCTACGAAGAAGACTCCAAACATGAAACCCTCGAAGACTGATTATCGTGGCGGCGAAGCCCTCGCGTTTTCCACCCAGGCGCTCGAGCTGATCGTCACCAAAGACGTCGGCCCGCGCATCGTGTCGCTGCGTTCTAAGATCGGCGCCAAGGCGGGCAACCTGTTCCTGCAGTTCCCCGCCGACGAGAAACGCTACCACGGCTACTACCTGCGCGGCGGTCACCGCCTCTGGCACTCGCCCGAGGACATCGTCCGCACCTACCAGCCCGATGACGAGCCGCTAGCGGTCAAGCCGCTGAAAAACGGCGTCGCCCTAGCGCAACCCACCGAGGAAAAGACCGGCCTGCAAAAGGCCATGAAGATCGAGCTGTCCGGCGAGCGCACCGTGAAGGTCACGCACGCGCTCACCAACCACGGCCTGTGGACGGTTGAGACGGCGGCCTGGGCGCTCACCATGCTGCGCGGCGGCGGCTACGGCGTGCTTCCGTTACTGCCCAAGGGCAACCATGCCGACGGTGATCTGCTTCCCGGCTACTCGTTCGTGCCGTGGACCTACACCGATCTCTCGCTGCCCGTGTGGGACCTGCACCGAGACTTTATCGGCATCGACGTCAAGAAGGCTAAAGCCGCCCAAAAGTTTGGTATCACAAACTATCCCGGTTGGTCCGCCTACTGGGTGGATGGCGTTACGTTCGTGAAATACGCCCCTGTGATCAAGGGCGCCTCTTATCCTGATCTCGGTTGCCCGTTTGAGACGTTTACCAACGGAGAGATGATAGAATTCGAGACCCTCAGTCCGTTGGTGAAGCTCGCCCCCGATGAGACGGTTTTCCACACCGAGAACTGGGTGGTCCTCGACGGACTCGCCAAGCCTTCGACCGATGCGGCGTTCGCCGCGTTGTCCGTCGCCGTCGGCAAGTGGATCAAAACGCTGAAGTGAAGTGCCCGAACCTATAAACATCGTCTTCTTCGGATCCGACCCCATCGCCCTGCCGTTGTTAGAATGGCTGGCCGGAGACGGCGCTGCGGTCGGCCAAGTGACGGCGGTGTTCACGCAGCCCGATCGTGCTTTCGGTCGCGGACAAAAAATCGCCGCCAACGGCATCAAGACTTGGGCGCTCGCCAGGGGCTTGCCCGTTTATCAGCCTGAAAAACTTACCGACAACGTCCGCCTGCAACTGGCCGCGCTTTCAGCCGACGTCGCGCTCATCATGGCTTACGGGCATATTCTAAAACAGTCGTTCATCGACACGCCGCGGCTCGGCACCTTGAATCTGCACACATCGCTGCTGCCGAAGTATCGCGGCGCCTCGCCGATTCAAACCGCCGTCGCCAGCGGCGAAAGCGAGACGGGCGTGTCGCTCATGCGCATCGTGAAACAGCTCGACGCCGGTCCGGTGGCAGACGCCGAGCGGGTTTTTATCGATGCGCACGACACCGCGTTGGAAATAGAAACGAAACTCTCGTCTGCCTGCGTGCCGTTGCTGGCGAGGGCGCTGCCAAAGTTTTCGGCTGGTGAACTTGTGTTCGTGGAGCAGAACCACGCGGCCGCGACTTTTTGTCGCAAGCTTTCGAAGGGTGATGGCGTGTTGGATTTCGAAGAACCTGCCACGACATTAGCGGCGCGCATCAACGGTCTTTTCCCTTGGCCGGCGTGCAGCGTGGAAATCGCCGGACAGCCGGTGAAGATCGGTCTCGCCGATGTCGTGGATGGCTCCGGAACGCCGGGCGAAATGCTTGGCGCCGACGATAAAGGGCTGCGCGTGGCGACAGGCGGGGGCGTGGTGCGTTTTCTGCGGATGCAACGTCCCGGAGGGAAAATGCTGGGCGCAGGAGAGTTTGTGCGAGGGTTCCCGGTCGCTGTGGGCACGCGGCTGATCTCTTGGCCCATGCCGGCGTTGATCACCGTGTAGCGACAAGAAGCTCGGTGACCCAGCGGCGATGCGGGCCTGACAACGTTAGAGTTTCGATTTCTTTGACCGACACCCACACTAAACCCTCGGCTAGTTTGCCGCGTGGAGCAGGCGAACGGTGGATCGACTCGGTGATGGTGAAGCGCGTGATGCCGCGTTTTTTCTTGGCGACGAAAGTGGTCTTATCGAAGGCCGATGACTCCAGTCCGAGATGCTCGGCCGTTGGCAGCTCGTGCAGATTGGCCAGCTGTTTGGCGCCAGCCGCTGTTCGGTGAAGCAGCAATTTTCCGTCGCGAATACACCAGACTCGTGTGACCGCTTTCTGCTCGATGATCTTTGGCGTGAGCACGGGGAATGCCTCGGGTTCGCCCTGTTTGGCGGCTGCGCAAAACGTGAGAACTGGGCAGATCGTGCAGAGTGGGTTCTGCCGGTGGCACACGGTGGCGCCAAGTTCCATCATCGCCTGGTTGTGATCGCCGGGAGCATCCGGGTTGAGCACGGCGTTCGCGAGCGGCGTTAAGGTTTTGACCGCGCTTGTGCCGTCTTTGAACTCGGTGGCATTGGCCGTGAGCCGGGCGAGCACGCGCACGACATTCCCATCGACGACGGCCGTCCGCATTCCGAACGAGATGCTGGTGATCGCTGCCGCCGTGTAGGGGCCGATGCCGGGCAACTCCTGCCAGCCCTCCGGCGTGGCGGGCGGCGCGGGCATGGCGGCGACGGCCTTGGCGAGTTTGTGGAGATTGCGGGCGCGAGAATAATAGCCGAGACCCTCCCAAAGCTTGAGCACGCGGTCCTCGGAAGCAGAGGCGAGTGACTTGAAATCGGGAAAAGTATCCAACCAGCGGGCGAAGTAGGGGAGGACGGTTTTCACCTGCGTCTGTTGGAGCATAAGCTCGCTAACGACCGTCTTGTAGAGGGACGGCTCGGTGCGCCAGGGCAGGGAGCGCTGATGCACGCGATACCACGCTAGCAGGGCGTGCTGAAAGGCGGTCTTTTGGGCAATGAACGATTGGGCCACGGTGGAAAACCCCAACAAGGCGTAAATTCACCGGCGAAGCCAATGCAGATTCTTTTTGTGCTTTCCGCGCTTTTTGTGGCCAATGGCGTATGCCGAAAATGCCGGACGACGACTCCGACCAACCCAAGAAGCTCAGCAGCTACACCATCAAGCTCGACGACGCCCAGATGGAGGTGCTGCATGCCATCTGCAAGGCACGCCACTGGGATCCGTTTGAGGTCGCCTATACGCGTTTCGCCTACAAGGCCGAGTCGGCGAAGATCAACCTGTCCGCCTACACGAGCGGTAAGGTCGTGATCGCCGGCAAAGGCACAGAAGACTTCGTTCGCGACGTGCTTGAACCCGAGGTGACCAAGGCTGCAAAATTTGGTTACGATGAGGTGCTGCATCCCGATTGGTTCGAAACGCACGCCGGCCTCGACGAAAGCGGCAAGGGCGACTTTTTTGGTCCCGTGATCGCGGCCACCGTCATTGGGCAAAAATCCATGATCGAAGCTTGGCGCAAGGCGGGCGCGCAGGACTCCAAAAAGATGTCGGAGGCCAAGATCATCGAGCTAGACCACATCATCCGCAACACGCACGGCGTCGTCGTAAAGGTGTGTTTCTGCGGAATGCAGAAATACAACGAGCTCATGGCCCGTCCGCGCGCCAATCTGAACCTGCTGCTGGCGTGGCAGCATGCCACCGCGCTTTCGCAAGCACTCGCTGAAAAACCCGTGAAGTGGGGACTGCTCGACCAGTTTACCGAGCAGCCGCTCGTGCAGCGTGAACTCGCCAAAAAAAAGGTGGAGAACTTTGAGTTGCGCATGCGCACCAAGGCGGAATCCGATCCGGTCGTCGCCGCCGCCTCCATCGTGGCCCGCGCCGAATTCGTCCGGCAGATGCACCAACTCTCAAAGCAGTTTGGTGAAAAACTCCAGAAAGGCGCCGGACCGCTGGTGCGGGCGCAGGCGCACGACATCATCCGCAAGCTCGGAGTCCATGCGCTTAAGGACTACGCCAAGCTCCACTTCCGCACCGCCTACGAGGTCGTAAAGGAGGCAGGCAAACTCGACGAACTGCCGCTACCCGAGCCGAAGGAACGCTTCGGCTTTGGTCGCGACTGATTTGACCGTTCGTATGGCTACCTCTAAGCGCCGCCAGCTTCGCGGGTTTGATCTCAAGCAGATCGAAGGCGCCTCCGAGCTCATCGGCGTCGATGAGGCGGGCAGGGGAGCACTGGCCGGTCCGGTTGTGGCGGGTGCGGTGCTGGTCACGCGCGCCTTTCTCGATGGTCGCTGGGCGACCGCGAACGCCAGTCGTATCAACGATTCCAAGCAGCTCACTGCCGCCGAGCGCGACGCACTCTGGCTCGATTTCGAGGCGCTCGTCGCCGAGGGGCAGATTCACGCGACCTTCGGCCAAGCGGACGTGATCGAGATCGAGCAGGTCAACATCCTCGGGGCGACCAAGCTCGCCATGCGCCGCGCGCTGGAAGGCATCTACCCGCCCGGCGTGTTTGAAAAACCGGCCGCCGAGCCGGATCTTTTCGCCTCGCCCGAGGAGATCGCCGCCTTCCGTCCGCAGGTCTCCTGCCGGATCATCGTGGACGGACTGAAGTTGAAACATTTCCCCTATCCTCACACCGGCGTGGTCAAGGGCGACGGACGTTCCCTTTGTATCGCGATGGCTTCGATCATCGCCAAGGT
The DNA here is from genome assembly GCA_025352985.1 of Verrucomicrobiota bacterium. Lineage (GTDB taxonomy): Bacteria > Verrucomicrobiota > Verrucomicrobiia > Opitutales > Opitutaceae > Rariglobus. Next base: position 2,418 of record JANXRL010000079.1, on the reverse strand, counting down.
CACGCGCGACCGGCTGATGAACGACCTCGACGCACAGTTCCCCGGCTACAGCTTCGCCCAGCACAAGGGCTACGGCACCGAGGAACACCGCGACGCCGTGCTTAGACGGGGACGTTGTCCGCAGCACCGCGAACTGTTTCTGCGCAAACTTCTCTCCGGCCAGGTTGATCCGGCCCAGATGAATTTCCTCGGCGGGGAGGAATTATGAACGCCGGATTGCCACCCGGCCGCTCGTCCGCTTTGTAAGCATCCATGGCCGGCAAGAAACATACCTCGCTTGATCGTGTGCTCGGGCGGCTCGATTCGTTGGACCCGGTCAATCTGAGCAACCTCGTCCAGCGCCTCGTGCGCGAGCACGGGTTGTTTGAGGATATTTTCAACACGCTGCAGGAGGGTGTCTTGGTGATCAGTGCAGACGGCGAAATCGAATATGCCAATCTGGCTGCGCATAATCTCATTGGGCTAAATACCGACGATCTCACCGGTTCCATCCTGTGGCGGCTGGTGCCTGGCCTGCGGCCTTCGTTGGAAGCATCCCTCGGCGATGCAGCGCCCGTCCTGCCGGTCGTCGCCCGCGAGATTCAGCTGACGTATCCCGAACCGCGCATCGTGCGGCTCTACATGGTTCCATTCAGAGGCGAGGGGAGTGGAGCCGAGCGGCGTTTTGCTGTTATCCTCAGTGATATTACTAGCGAAAAACGGAGCACGGAGGACCGCATCGAAAGCGAACGTTCCTCCTCGATTCTGTTGCTGGCCGCGGGAGTGGCGCACGAGCTGGGCAATCCGCTCAACTCGCTCACGATCCACCTGCAGCTCATCGAGCGTAAGTTGAAAAAACTGAAGGCATCGAAGGACAAAGAGTCAGCCTCGTTGGCCGAGTCGATCCGAGTGTGCCAGGAGGAAGTTTCCCGCCTCGACGGCATCATCACTCATTTTCTAGGCGCCATCCGTCCGCGTCCGGCCGATCTGGCGGACACCAATCTTTCCGAGGTTCTGGCCGAGGTGCTCAGCTTTCAGCAGCGCGAATTGCAGGACCGTGGAATCCAGGTCGAAGTGAAGGCACCTTCTACGATTCCCGCAGTTATGGCCGACCGCAACCAACTCAAGCAGGTATTTTTCAATATCACGAAAAACGCCATGGAAGCCATGAGTCCCGGCGGAAAATTGCGCATCCGCACGAAGGTGGATGACGACAACGTTTATCTGCTCTTCGGCGATACCGGCGCGGGCATTAAGCAGGAGGATCTCGTTAAACTTTTCCAGCCCTACCACACGACGAAGACTGGCGGCCACGGCCTTGGCCTGATGATCGTGCAACGCATCCTGCGCGAGCACGGCGGGCAGGTCGGCGTCGAGAGCAAGGAGGGCGTGGGCACGCTGGTCACCCTGCAATTTCCCCAAAAAAACCGACGGGTGAAAATGCTCAGGTGAGCACGGAGCGGCTCAGAAGCCAGATGTGCTGCCGGGCGCGCTGAGCTGCTGTTGGCGAGCGCGCTCCGCCTGCAGGTTGGCGTGCTTTTCGCTAATTAGGCGAAGCTGTTCTTTTATGTAGGCGTCAAGTTTCGTCGAGAAAACCATGATCCAGTTTCCAATGATCCGGGCGCGCTTGGTGCCGTCGGCGAGCTCGTAGTCGCATCCGATGCTCGAGACTTTAAACTCATCAGAATCAGGATCGATCTTGCGCCATTCGGCGGTGCCATGATTGGCGCGAAGGAGGTTCTCGATCTCGAATTGGTTGAGCGAATCGCCTACTCGCTGGTAGGCTTCGAGCACGGAGTGGTTCTCAAGAAAAAACACATGCACGCGCCAGCCATTTTCGTTGCTGAGCATGTTGGGCATGGCCGATTTCCAATATTTGCGCTCGCGGGTGCCCTCGGGGAAATGTTCGCGGAAATCGTTGAAGGGCTGCTGTCGCGTGAGTTCCTCCTCCTTTGCCGGATCGGCATTTTTATCCCTCGGCATGAACTTGCCTACGAATGGCTGGAGAATGCGATGCTCAAACTCGTCTTGGGTTTCGCCCACGCGGGCCCGGGCCTCAAAGGTAATCATCAAACTCACGAAAACGCATGCAAGCGATGCAGGGGTAATAAAACGCATCACTTTAGTTCAGCCTTTCGCGACTATTTCTGCGATGATAAATTTATGGAAAATGTCGGCAGCCGACGCCTTGACCCAAGCAAGGTTCCGCGCGTTTATAGCTGCATGCTCTCCAGCGTGCTCATCGTAGATGACGAAAAACACACCCGCGACGGCCTTCGTCAGGCTCTCGAGGACGACTATGACGTGTCCATGGCGGCCAACGCGGAGGAGGCGTTCAACCAGCTCGAATCGCAGGAGTTTGACGTGATTTTAACCGATCTGCGCATGCCGGGGAAATCCGGACTCAAGGTCATCGACAAGGCTCTCGCCCTGCCCAAC
>JANXRL010000063.1 GCA_025352985.1 Verrucomicrobiota bacterium | reverse complement strand
GGAAGCGCTGGATTTTGCGGGCGCGGTAAACGGTCTGTTTGTCCTCGGGCGAGAGTTCGTCGAGGCCGAGAATCGCGATGATGTCCTGGAGATCCTTGTAGCGCTGGAGGACGCGCTGGAGCTCACGGGTGACGCGGTAGTGCTCTTCGCCGACGATGGACGGCTCAAGCGCTTTCGAGACGGACGCGAGGGGATCGACGGCGGGATAAATACCGAGCTCGGCGATGGAGCGCTCCAACACGATGGTGGAGTCCAAGTGCGCGAAAGTGTTGGCGGGGGCCGGGTCGGTCAAGTCGTCGGCAGGGACGTAAACGGCCTGCACGGAGGTGATGGAACCCTTCTTCGTCGAGGTGATGCGCTCCTGGAGGAGACCCATCTCGGAGGACAGCGTGGGCTGGTAACCGACGGCGGAGGGCGAGCGGCCAAGAAGCGCGGACACTTCAGAGCCGGCCTGCGAGAAACGGAAAATGTTGTCGATGAAGAGCAGCACGTCCTGGTTTTTCTCGTCGCGGAAATACTCGGTCATGGCGAGCGCGGAGAGGGCGACGCGCATACGGGCGCCGGGTGGTTCGTTCATCTGGCCGTAAACGAGCGCGACCTTCGACTTCGACAAATCCTTCTGGTCGATGACGCCGGCCTCGGACATTTCGTGGTAGAGATCGTTGCCTTCACGGGAACGCTCGCCGACGCCGGCGAACACCGAGTAACCGCCGTGGGCCTTGGCGATGTTGTTGATGAGTTCGAGTATGACGACGGTCTTGCCGACGCCGGCGCCGCCGAAAGCTCCGGCCTTGCCGCCCTTGATGAACGGGCAGATGAGGTCGATGACCTTGATGCCGGTTTCGAGGATCTGGGCCTTGGTGTCCTGATCGGCGAGCGCGGGAGCTGGGCGGTGGATCGGGTAGCGCTTGGTGTGGGGGACGGGGCCGCGGCCATCCACGGGATTGCCGGTGACGTCGAAGATGCGGCCGAGGATGCCGTCGCCGACGGGGACGGAAATGGGTGTGCCGGTGTCGGTCACGGACATGCCGCGCACGAGACCTTCGGAGGAGGACATCGCGATGGCGCGGGCGACGCCTTCGCCAAGGTGCTGCTGGATCTCAAGGGTGAGAACCTGCGCCTTGCCGGAAACCGTGAACTCGACGGTGAGGGCTTGGTAGATGGGCGGAATGGCGTTTTCCGCGAACTGGACGTCAACGACGGGGCCGATGACTTGGACGATTTTACCGGTGTTGCTCATGAACGGTGGGGACAGGTTTTAGTTAAAAAAGGGATTTGGAAAACGGATCAGGCGGCCGAGAACGACGAGGCGGCGATTTCCAGGATTTCCTGGGTGATCGCGGCTTGGCGGGCTTTGTTGTATTCGAGGGTGAGCTCGCCGACGAGCTTGGTGGCGTTGTCCTTGGCGGTCTTCATGGCGACCATGCGGGCGCTGTGCTCGGAGGCGCGCGTGAGGAGGACGAACTGGTAGATCTCGCGGCTGACGTAGAACGGCAGCAGCGCGCCGAGGACGGTCTCGGGATCGGGCTCGAACTCGAAGGGCTGGTTGCGGTTGATCTCCTCGGCGGCGACCACGCCGGCGTGGCGCTGGAGGCTGGCGAGGAACTCGCGGAGATTGTCGAGCGGGAGCACGGGGCGGATGACCGCCTCCTGCACCAAGGTGTTTTTGAAACGCGGGAAAATGACTTCCACGGTGTCGATCACACCATCGAGATACTGCTGGGTGATGAATTCAACGGCGACCTTGATCTCGCTGAAGGGCACGCGGTCCTGCACGGGGAAATCGGCGACGAGGTCGCGTTTCGTGCGGGCGAGGAACTGGGTGCCTTTACGCCCGATGGAGTAGAACTTGACCGGCGTCTTGATCTCGGAGGCGAGCTTGAAGAGGTTGGCGTTGAGCGGTCCGCACAGGCCCTTGTCGGACGTGATGAGGAGGACGCCACGGGTCTTGACGGCGCGGCGGACGAGGAAGGGGTGAAGGTTGTCGCTCACATGCGGGGCCAGGGCGGCGAGCATGTTGGAGAGGAGCTGCGCGTAGGGCTGGCCGGCGAGGGCCGCCTGCTGCGCCTTCTTCATCTTCGACGCAGCCACCAGCTCCATCGCCTTGGTGATCTGGCGGGTGTTCTTGACCGACTTGATGCGTCGGCGGATGTCACGTGTGGAAGCCATGGGGATTTACGATTTGGGATTTTTGACGACTGGCCGGGGCCGGTCTTAAATCAGGAATCGATAATCTAAAATGAGCTTAGGCGGCGAAGGTGGGCTTCCACTCGTTCATGGCGGCCTCGATTTTGGCTTCGAGGTCCTTGTCGAGGGCGGCCTTGGTGCGGATTTCGGTGAGCAGCGCGTCCTTGCGGGTGGCGAAGAAAT
>JANXRL010000031.1 GCA_025352985.1 Verrucomicrobiota bacterium | reverse complement strand
GCCGACGTTGGAAACGCCGGTGCCGGCGACGCCGATGCCGACGCCGTATTTGGCCTCGATTTCCTTGGCGGTGGCTTCGGCGGCGGCGGCGTTGAGGTCAACGCACACGATGTGGGCGCCTTCTTTGACGAGGCGGTGGGCGGTTTCCTTGCCGATGCCGGAGCCGGCGCCGATGACGACGATGACTTGGCGGGCGAGTTCTTTCTCGGCGGGCATGCGCTTGAGCTTGGCCTCTTCGAGGAGCCAATACTCGATGTCGAAGGCTTCCTGGAGCGGAAGGGCGACGTAGGTGTCGATGGCCTCGGCGCCGCGCATGACTTCGACGGCGCAGTTGTAGAATTCGGCGGTGACGCGGCTCTCGGACTTGTCCTTGCCCCAGGCGATCATGCCGAGGCCGGGGATGAGAACGACGGTGGGATTCGGGTCACGCTGGGCGGGCGAATTGGCGTGTTTGCACTTCGCGTAGTAGGCGGCGTAGTCCTTGCGGTAGGCGTCGAGGCCGGCGGCGAGCTTGGCCTTGAGGGCGGCGAGGTCTTCAGTCTGGGGGTTCCAGTTGACGTAGAGCGGCTTGATCTTGGTGCGGAGGAAGTGGTCAGGGCAGCTGGTGCCGAGTTCGGCGAGGCGGGCGGCGTCCTTGGAGTTGACGAAGCGGAGGATCTTGGCGTCGTCCTGCACGGTGCCGACGAAGCGTTTTTCCTTGGAGACTTGGCCGCGGAGCCAGGGGAGGATGGCGGCGAAGGTGGCGTTGCGCTTTTCCTGGTCGAGGGTGGCGTAGAGTTGTCCGCCGAAGGCCGTGGCGTCACCGCCCTTGGCGGCGTATTTGGCCTCGATGTAGGCGGCGGCGGTCTCGATGAAGTCGAGGGTGTGGGCGTAACAGGTCTTCTCGTCGTCGTCCCACGAGATGAAGCCGTGCTGGCCCATCATGATGGCTTTGATGGCGGGCTGTTTCTTGGCGATTTCCTGCATGGCGAGGCCGAGCTCGAAACCGGGGCGCATCCAGGGGACGTAGGCCATCCGGCCGCCGAAGATTTCCTGGGTAAGTTTCTCGCGATTGGCCGAGGCGGCGATGGCGATGATCGCGTTCGGGTGCATGTGGTCCACGTGCTTGCCGGGGAGGAAGCTGTGGAGGGTGGTGTCGATCGAGGAGGCGCGGGGGTTGAGGTTGAAGGTGGCGTGGGAGAACATGCCGACCATGTCGTCCTCGGCCTGCGACTTCAGGCCTTTGTCGGGGCGGGAGGCGTAGAGTTTTTGGAGGTCGAGGAGCTTCTGCTGGTAGAGGGAGGAGAAGTTTTCGCGGGTGCTGGTGCGGAGGTCGCCGCCGGAGCCTTTGACCCAGAGGACTTCGGTGGAGGCACCGGAGAGGGGGTCGTTTTCCTGGATCTTGGCGGAGGTGTTGCCGCCGCCGGTGTTGGTGATGCGCTGGTCGCTACCGAGGAGGTTGGAGCGGTAGATGAGGCGGCCGACGGGATCGAGGGAGGAGGCCTTGGCATCATCCCAGAGGAAGTTGACGAATTTGTAGGAGGACATGGTGGGTGTGGGTAGGACGGAAAGTTGAGAGTTGAGTGATGAGAGTGATCAGAGGCCGAGGGCTTTCTGGCGGTAGTGTTCGTCGGGGCGGCCGGCGATGCGCTCGACCTGCGCGGGTGACAGAAAACGGGGCGCGACGCTGATGGCGGCGGCACCCATGAAAATCTCGGCGGCTTTTGCAGCCATGAGGGTGCCGGCGAGGACGGCCTCGGGCGTGGCGCCGAGGGCGATGAGGCCGTGGTTTTCGAGGAGGATGATGCGGGGGGCGCGGGAAAGGCGGGCGATGTATGCTTCGACGGCGGTCTTAATCGCCTGGGAGAGTTTCAGGCCCGGGTCGGTGTAGGGCACGAGCACGCTCTCGACGCCGCAGCAAACAATCTCGTCGGGGAATAAGCGGCGCGTGGCGAAGGTCTGCGCGTGGTTGGAACAGAGCACCTGGTTGACCGTGATCGGATGCGTGTGGCCGACGAAATTCACGCCGGGCAACGTGAGCAGGTAGGCGTGAAAAATGGCCTCGACAGAAGGTTTCTTGGAATCAGGCGAAACGCGCGCGGCGAACAGCGCCTCGTCCACGGCAGCATCGGTCATCTCATCGGCGGCGAGCAGCGGGACGAGCTTGTCGAAGCGGCACTCGGTCACGCCGGCCGCGGTGAGCGTGGCGAGGTTGGAGCCGGACGCCTTCACGACAAACGTGGCGTCGGAAAGGCGGACGGAGGTGTTGCCCTCGCCGAGGATGGCGAGTTTTCGTTCTTCGCGACCGAGCTGGTGCGAGAGGTCGAGCATGCGGGTTTTCGGATCGGGTGTCGTAGGGGGTGACATAGATAAGGTAGTAACAAATGATAGATTTTGATAGATTTCCACCAAAATCTATCAATTTAGGCTGAATGAGGGGATCGAAACACGTAAAATGTTAAGCCATGATCCCCGACGCCCAAGCCAATCAAGCCAACGAAACAGCTGCGCCCGTAATCGTATTTCCAAGCGGCGGGACGCAGGGCGGGCGCGTCACATTTTCAGAACGCACGTGTCGCGGGCGACTTTGCGATGCTTGGGGTAGTCGGTGATGGCGTGGAGGCCGCGGCTCTCCTTGCGCTGCAGCGCGCAGGCGACGATCAGCTCGGCGACCTGAATCATGTTGCGCAGTTCGAGCAGGCGCGCATCAACGGAAAAATTCCAGTAATACTCGCCGATCTCGCGATCAAGATTCGCGATGCGCGTGCGGGCGCGTTCGAGACGCTTGGTCGTGCGCATGATGCTCACGTAATCCCACATCGTGCGGCGGAGTTCGTCCCAGTTGTGCGCGATGACGACGCGTTCGTCGATGTCGCCGCCGCCAAGGTCTACCCAGTCGGGAATGACGGGCTTGGGAAGTTTGCGGGCGGCCTTTAGGTAGTGATCGACCGACTCGGAACCGCGGTTGGCCATGACGACGGCCTCGAGAAGGGAATTGCTCGCGAGGCGGTTGGCGCCGTGCAGGCCGGTGCAGGCGACCTCGCCACAGGCGTAGAGGCCGCCGAGGGAGGTTTCGGCGGAGAGATTGGTGGCAACGCCGCCGCAGGTGTAGTGCGCGGCGGGGACGACCGGGATCATGTCCTTCGCGATGTTTATGCCGAGACGCTTGCAGGTCTGGTAAATCTGCGGGAAGCGCGTGCGCAGGAAGGCCTCGTTGCGGTGCGTAATGTCGAGCCACACGTGGGGCGCCCCGGATTTCTTCATCTCGGTGTCGATGGCGCGGGCCACGATGTCGCGCGGGGCGAGATCGGCCATCTTGTGGTAACCCTTCATGAAGGCCTCGCCGGCGAGATTGCGCAGCACGGCCCCCTCGCCGCGCACAGCCTCGCTAATGAGAAAACGTGCGGCGGTCGTCGAGTAGAGCGCGGTCGGGTGGAACTGAATGAACTCCATGTTCCGAACCTCGACGCCGGCGCGGTAGGCCATGGCGATGCCGTCGCCGGTGGCGATGTCGGGATTCGTCGTGTAGAGATAAGCCTGCCCGGCGCCGCCGGTTGACAGCATCACGACCGGCGCGCGAAACGTCACCACGCGTCCGTCGCGCACGTCGAGCGCGTGGACGCCGAGCACGCGGTCGGCCCCGCGCGAACGGGCGCCGACGAGCTTGCGCCGCGTGATCACGTCGATGGCGAACATGTGCTCGAACATCGCGATGCGCGGCTCGCGGGAGAGCGCCTTGATGAGCGCGGACTCGATGGCCTTGCCGGTCATGTCCTTCACGTGCAGCACGCGGCGCTCGCTGTGGCCGCCCTCGCGGCCGAGGTCGTAGCTGCCGTCCGCGTCGCGGGAAAACTTGAGGCCGAGATCGATGAGCTCCTTCACGCGCGCCGGGCCGTCGCGCACAATCTCGCGCACGACCTTCTCGTCGCACAGGCCGTCGCCGGCCACGAGGGTGTCGTTGACGTGCTTGTCGAAGTCGTCGGTCTGGCCGGTCACGACCGCGATGCCGCCCTGCGCCCAGTTGGTGCTGGAATCGGCCTTGGCTTTTTTGGTGAGAATGGCGACCGAGTGGCCTTTTTGCGCGACCTTGAGAGCGAAGCTCAGGCCCGCGATGCCGCTACCGATGACGAGGACGTCGAAGGAATTGCTCACGGGGAAATCAAAGGAGCTCGTTGTCGATCAGGCGAATTTCATCAACCCAGGCGGCGATGGCCATGACAACCTTGCCGGGGACGATGTCGCTTTTCACGGCCTCCATCGTCGTCCGGTCCACGATCGACGTGTAGATCATCCGCACGCGACGATGCTGCGCGATCAGGTGCGTGGCCTCGGCGATCAACCGGTCCACGCGGCACTCGCCGGCGGCGACCATGTCGGCGGCCTTGCGGAGTGCGCGGTGGATGACGAGGGCCTCGGTGCGCTGCGTTGCGGTGAGATAGCGGTTGCGCGAACTGATCGCGAGACCGTCCGGCTCGCGCAGTGTCGGCGCGACGACCACGTCCACCGTGAAATGCAGGTCGGCGACCATCTTCTTGATGACCGCGACCTGCTGCGCGTCCTTCTGGCCGAACACGGCGAGGTCGGGCCGCACGATGTTGAAAAGCTTGGCAACCACCGTGGTGACGCCGCGAAAATGCGCGGGGCGCGACACGCCTTCAAGCGGCCTGGCGATGTGCTCTTCGAGGACGTAGGTCGAGTAGCCCTTCGGATAAATCTCCTCCACCGTGGGGGCGAAAACGATGTCCGCCCCGGCCGCCTCGCACGCGGCCACGTCGGCCTCCAGCGAACGCGGGTATTTGGAAAAATTCTCGCTCGGCCCGAACTGCGTCGGGTTCACAAAAATGGACACCACCACGGTGTCGGCCTGTTCGGCAGCGAGCTTGATGAGGCTCACGTGCCCTTCGTGAAGCGCGCCCATGGTGGGCACGAGGCCGATGATCTGGCCCTTGGACCGAAGGTCCTCGGCCAGCGTCTGCATCTCAAAAACCGACGTGATGGTTTGCATGAAGCGTGGGGGTCGCGGGGAAACGCGAGGCTTGAACTAAGCCCCGCCGCGCCGCTTATTCAAGTTTTTCGCCGTCAAAGCCCACTCTTACGCATCTTTCATTCGTCCCACCATGATTCGCATCAACGAAAACTACCTGAAACTAAAGGCCTCCTACCTCTTTTCCGACATCGCCAAGCGCGTGACGGCCTACACCACCGCCCATCCCGACAAGCCCGTCATCCGCCTCGGCATCGGCGACGTCACCGAGCCGCTTGCGCCCTCCGTGCTCAAGGCCTTCCACGCCGGCGTGGACGAGATGGCCGCCCGCGCCACCTTCAAGGGCTACGGTCCCGAGCAGGGCTACGCCTTCCTTCGCGAAGCAATCGCGGCCAACGACTACGTTGCCCGCGGCTGCCCCATTTCCGCCGACGAGATTTTCGTGTCCGACGGCTCCAAGTGCGACTGCGGCAACATTCAGGAAATCTTCGCCACCGAGGGTCTGAAGCTCGCCATCCCCGATCCCGTTTACCCCGTTTACGTGGATACCAACGTCATGGCCGGCCGCACCGGCGCGAACCTCGACGGCCGCTACGCCGGCATCACCTACCTCGATTCCACGCCCGCCAACGGCTACGTGCCCGCCATCCCCTCCGTCGCCACCGACCTCATCTACCTCTGCTTCCCCAACAACCCCACCGGCGCCGTCGCCACCCGCGCGCAGCTCGAGGCCTGGGTCGCCTACGCCAAGGCCAACAAGGCCCTCATCCTCTTCGACTCCGCCTACGAAGCCTACATCCGCGATCCGCAGATCCCCCGCTCCATCTACGAAATCCCCGGCGCCGACGAGGTCGCCATCGAGTTCCGCAGCTTCTCGAAGACCGCCGGCTTTACCGGCACGCGCTGCGCCTACACCGTTGTCCCGAAGAAACTCCACGCCTACGACGCGGCCGGTAACGCCCACCCCGTCCACCCGCTCTGGAACCGCCGCCACACGACCAAGTTCAACGGCGTTTCCTACCCC
>JANXRL010000005.1 GCA_025352985.1 Verrucomicrobiota bacterium | reverse complement strand
TAAAGATGCGCAGGAGGGACGGACGCAGCCATTCGCGTCCGGTCATCTTGACGAACTTGCCCTGACCGTCGATGACGCCGTCGCCGTCGAGCACGAGGTGGTCGGCGCGGTCGGCGAAGAGCAGGCTGCGCCGAAGATCTTTGGCGGCAGTCTTCATGGGCATGTGCTCGGGATAGTCGGCTGCTTCGATGCCGCCGAGCAGGACGGCGTCCTTTTCGATGTAGAGCGTCATACGGCCCTTCAGGACGAGTTCGGCGGAGAGGAAACGACCGCCAGCAAGGTAAACGCTGCCACCGGTGCCGGCGCAGGCGTCGATGGCTTTCTGGAGGGCGACGGTGTCGTAGGTCGTGCCGTCGGCCTTGGCGCCGTAGGTGCGCGGATCGAACAACGGCTTGGGCGGCGGGGCGGCCGTGATAGTGACCGCAGTCATCACGGCCGCAGGTTTGTCAGGACTGATAGGACGCAACGAATCGGCGCGGGTGAGGCAAGCGAGTGTTGAGCTAATCAAAATCGGCACAAAATACTGCCGTATCGTTTTCATGGTTGGGGTTGTCGGGCCGTGCGTGAGTAACGGATGGGCTTAGATTAACCTGTTCTCACGAGGTCGCACTTATTTGAATGGCTCTAGGGGTTTGTCGATGGAGACAAGCGTCTCGTCGCTGCGCGTGACTTTCAGATTGGTTTTCCCGGAAGCGGTCGGCGTGAACTGTAAGATATCGTTCTGTGCCGGCCATGAAACCGCCACCGCGCCTTTGTTGATCCACGCAGTCTTTGGAAGCGCATCGCCCTGGTGGTAGGGATAAATGAGAACCTTGAACTCAGGGTTGATCGCTTGCGCGCGAACAACCAAGCGGCGAACTCGCTGTGCATTGCTCCCCTTAAAGTTGGGTGGCGGGGAATCTTCAAGAATCGTGGGTGTAGCGACGTCCTTGGATGCGTTGCCAGAGGTGATAGTGTTAATGTTCAGGAATCGCATCAGCAACATGGGCTGGCCGACCGGGATGGATTGATTGGCGTCTCGAACGAAAGGAAGCGGTTCACTGGGATGCTGCAGACTCGAGCGGGGCACCGTCTTCTGCCGAGGATCATTGCCCGTCAGGAAAACATCCATTTCATGCTCACTGGGTCTGTTGATTTTGGCTATCTGCACGTCGTATTCGATGGGGAAAAACCATGCGTAGGTGTGCGCTTTGTCGTCCTTTTTGATGTCATCGATGACGAGCGCGTAAGGATGAGTTCCGCGCACCAGTCCCGCAGTGCGGAAGGCATATTGCACGGGGTAATTTATCTCTCGCGCAATCGGTGTTATGGAACCTTTGGTGCGCAGCCAATCAGGCTGCAAAGCTAGGGATTCGTTCAAGAATGCGTCACTATGCTTGGTGAAGCTGAAATCGTTGACGGTATGCGTTTCAAACTCCCAGCCCTTATCCAACTTGATGGTGCCCTTGTCGTAATCTTCCTTGGTATAATGGCCGTGCTTTCCCCAAGTTTCGTTGAACCTCCAGTTCCACTCCCAGGCATACTTGGCATCACCCACTGCAAAGGTTGCCAACGCTGAGTCCACAAAATCGACCATTCTCGCGGGTGTGTGGTCGGCCTGGGGGTGGTCGTCGATCACCACGACCGCACTGTTAATATTCTTACCGGCTTCGTATCCCGTTCCATAGATTGGCGCCCAGACACGACCTGCGCCCGCGATCATAATGGAGTTACGATCAGCAAAGGGGTGGCCTCCGTTGGCTTGGCGAACGTGAAGATTCACCATCAGGGCGTCCGTATCCCAGCTGCTGCGCGTCATCATGAGGGCCCGGTCGCCGCAGAAAAATGTTTTCTCGATGCCGAGCTTCGCAGGATCGTTGTTTGCGGGATCAAAGTCCGAAGCAAAAACGAGGAAGGGAATAATGGGATGGAAATAGCCACCCCAGTTCGTGGCATCATAGCTTCCGGCCTTTGAACGACTGGGGACGTTTTCGTAATTTCCCCCAACGGCGCATCGGTAGGCGAAGTCGATGGTTTTATCGTTTGGAAACAAGAATTTTAGGGCGAGAAGATCAACTGGTAGGGGCTTCGCATGACATCCCCCGAGCAGATCGTATTTCACGAATCCATCCCGAGTCGGGATAATGCTTTTAGGGGTAAAATTCAGCACATTCGCGCGGACGTTGGGATGCCCTGCAAGGTTATCGAATCCGTAAGCTTTGCACCGGATCGCCAGTGCTAGAATACCATCGCCGCCCAGTTGGTTTTTGGCTTCGCCTTCGTAGTTGGCGCCCGATTGAAACCAGCCGTAAGTCATGAGATTGCGCCACCCCCGGTAGATGCCGCGAATTTTCAGATCGTTGAAGCCGGGTTCGCCTTCGATGGCGAGGGTCTCGATCAACCAAAAGGAAAACGTGGCCCAGTTGCTACGGTTGAGGCTGGCGTCGTTGAAGGTTCCGTAATTGTCGTGGTTCCACGTGCCGTTGGCCAATTCATCGTGGATCGCCTTTTTCTGGTCCGCATTCAGCCAATTGTAGATAAAGTCGTAGATATAGGCCAAGTGGATGCCGGCAATCGGCTGTTCCAGCGGTCCTGCCTTTCGACTGGAATCGGCACTTCTGCGGGCTTGGTCGATTTTCAAAGCAGTCGTCACCGCCGCGGCCAGCGTTTTCGCAGACGGGCCATCATTCTCGATCCAGCATCGGAAGGCTTCCAAGGGAAACACCTGCCAGAGCCCGTCCGTTTTCTCGGTCATATCTCCAGCGCAGAGCGCTTGGTAACGCTTGGCGGCATTCGCTGTCTTCGGTCCCGGTAGATCATTGAAGATACCCCGCAACTTTCCTTCTTCGGAGCCGGCGACTTCGGTTGCTTTGGCGTAGTCGGCCTTCGGATCGTAGGAACCGTTCATATAATTCACATAGCAGAGCAGATTTTTCCAAGATTCCTGGCCGCAGCGCGTCTCTTTTAAACGGCGCTTGATATCGTCGTGATCCGCAGGCGTGCAGAATATTCTGGGATGGATGCCTGGAGCGGGAATTTGATTTAACTGACGCACCCCTGACTGGTCAAAAACCACCTTGTTCGGGCCGAAATCCTCGGGCTGTATCTCTCCCCAGATTGGATTAGGGAGGTCTTTGCCGTTTGCGGCATAGGACGTGGAGGGTAGCTTTGCGAAAGGGGAATCTTTCGGGTCACGAGCAGGCGGCCAAGGAACGGCCAAATTTGCGACATCCTTGGGGTCATTAGCCTGGGCAGAAAGTATCGCCGGAAGAGCGAATGATATCAGCAAGCCCAACGAGGTGATCAGAGTGGTGACGTAAAGGCAGCGGAACAACGGGATCATAACTAGGACAGACCGCCTAATCGTTGAGGAGCGTTTCATGGTCAGGGCGTGAGACGAAAGGTTTGGAAAACGGTGGCGGAAGGTTTCACGCCGCCCTCTTTTTTGAAGAGGCCGACCTGATACGCTCCCACGGTGACCTCAATGGGTTTGGACAATCCCTCGGGAACTTCCGTCGGAACGAACTCCCCGTTTTCGATGACTCCGGGGCCCTTGAGGACGAAGTATTCGACGGGTAAACCGGAGGAGCTCTGGGCCGAGAGCTTGATCTTGGCGGAGGTGGCCGGGGCATCCGTCACGACAGGAAAGGTCACCGTCTGGTCGGGGGCCTTCTTCATGGCATCGGAGGGCGCCAGTGAAATCTGGCAGGTGCGTCCGGCGGCGGAGAACGTTGTATCGCCCTCGTGAAAGACGCGCACGAAGGACATGTTGAATCCATTGTCGGGGCCGATGCGGTGACGCTTGAGGCGCAGGGTCAGGCGCGTTTCCGTCACGCCGCGATCGTCCTTGAATGTGTCGGCGCGGACGAGACGGAACACGCCGCCGTGTTCATCAAACCGAAGTGGAATCGCGGTGGTGGGTAGATTGGTTTTATCCGGGAAAAGCACGTTCTGCATCGTGTGGGGCTGTTCGGGATGCTTGGCGTGATCTTTATCTTTCACCGTGCAGATGTCGGGCGGGGTCGTGAAATGATACGTGGTCAGCGTGAGCAGCCCGTCGTCATGCAACAACGCTTGGGGATTGGGCAGAGGAGCCATCGCACCGTGTGCGAGGCTGATGGGTTGTCCCGCCGGATCGAGGAATGTGAACAATTCTATTTCCTTGCGCGGTTCGTCGCGCCCGAGCTCGAACTGCGTGCGCGCGAGCTTTTCGTTGGGAAACCACAACGCCTCGTTGCGATGGCCTTTGTAGTCCAAGTAAGTTGCGGGCATCGCGTAATCCACGGGCAAATCGCCGGACGCGGGGATTTTCGGGTTTAATAACCAGCCGTCACGCAGGGTCAGATTTTTCAGGGGATCACCCACTTTTTCGGGCAACCGGGCGGAGGCAATTGCCACCAGCCAATCGGCTACGAACTGGTAGTTGCGCGGCAGCATATCGAAATGTCCGCTGGTCATGTCCCAGCACGAACTGAAAAGTTCGGCGTGAGGTTCGTAGGCCGTGCCGGGGTTGTCGTCATGATCGCCACGGCGGTAATTGCTCAGATACGTCCCATAGGCGTGCGGATAGGCGCTCCAGCCCACGGTTTCTTGGCTGCCCGAGGTCACAAACAGAATGGGAACGTAGCGGAGGGCCAACGCAGGATCAGGATTCTTGGCCTTCCCGCCGACGGCATACGGGGTGTAAACATCGGGCAGCCCGGCCTTGATCGGAATCGCGCCCAAGCATTGCGCCGGACGCCGAATGGCCGCATTGAAGGGGAAGTCGCAAAATGCAGAGTGACCTAGAGGAACAATCGGAGCGGTGATCAGTTCGGGATGCCCCGACACATCCGCCAGCCGTTGCAGGTAGCCGTCGTAAACGTCCGTGCGTTCAGGATCGGTGACGTCGTAAAAATCCTTCAGCATCACGCCACCGATGTCGCTGGCCCAAGGCGTGAGGAGGATTTGAGCAATGCCGTATTGGCGGCAGACCGCGCGGATGGCGGGGCTTTGAAGGACATTGATCGGAAGTCCGTTGTGCGCGGCGACCATGACGGCGCGGATTTTCGGCGTGTGCGGCGGAATCCAAAGATACGCACCCAGATTCATCCGCGATTTGGGCGCGGTGCACGGCGCAAAATACTGATAAATACGATCGTTCTCAGAATTGGCGGCCGCCGCCGTTTCTGCACGCAGGGCCGCACCGCCGAGGACACAAAAGGCAAAAAACAAAGGGATGAGAGGCTTCATGGATGAGGTATCAGGGAGTTTCGTTAATCTGGAGCGAGAGGGCCTTACTTTATATCCATCAGTTCCCCGCCGTCCCGCAGCACACGCACACGGGTGCGGCCATCGGCGGGCTTGGAGAACTCCAGCGAATCTTTCTGATCGCTCCATTCGATGCTCAATTTGGTTTTGTCGGCATTCCACTGAGTCTTCGGCTGTTCCTCGCCCTCGCGATAAGGGAAGAGCAAGGTGCGGAAATCGGGCGCGACGGTGTTCACTTTCACGCTGAGGCGGTTCAGGGTGAGGCGCTTTTGCGGCGGGTTTGGCAGGTCATATTTGCCCACGGTGATGGAGCCGGGTTCCAGCCCGTTTGCGTTCAAGACGCGGACGAGGAGATAACGGGCGCCGGGGCCGGTCTTGCCTTCGCCGAGGATGGTCTGGGTTGGAGTCGTGGAAACCTGCACCACGTCGTCTTCCAGAATCATGCCCCAGTCGTAGGTGTGCGGATCGGCGTCTTTTTGATAGTCGTCAATGACCAGCGCGTAGGGATGTTTGCCGCGCACGAGTCCGGCGGTGCGAAAGGCGCGTTGCACGGGATAATGGGGCAGCCAAAGCTCCGAGCCTTTCTTCGAGGTCTGCCAGTTCGGGAGGTCGCTCCACGAAATGTTCATCCAGGGCTTCGGGCTTTTGTTCAGTCGAAAATCATTGCCCGTGAAAGGACTGGGCACGCCGCCTTTGGGGAAGCGGTTGTTGCCGCCGGTCGTCCAATCGAACGCGGGTTTGGTGTCGGTGGCGATAAACGTTGCGCCGGGCTGGTCGGCTAGGCCGACGGACTTGCCCATCGCGTAGCCGGGCCCGTGGCCATCGATCAAAATCACCGAGCGATTCTTCGGGGCGTAGTGTTCCTCCACCTGACGCATGGGTTTGTAGATGACCCAGTGGCGGCCCATCGCGATGAGGTTGAAGCTGGAGCGATCAGCATAGACGTGACCCCCGGCCACGCAACGGGTGAGGAAGTGAAGGACGGTGGCGTCGGAGGTCCAGGCGTCGCGGGTGATGAGGTTGCCGGTGTCGTCGCTGAAATAGGTGAGAGCCTTGGCTTGCACCGCCGCCGCTTGGGCTTGCGCGAAGGTCTTGCTCTCGTCGTAGGGCACGCAAAACACCGCCCGCATCAACGATACGTCCAGAAGAAGCGGATGGCCGAAGTGCGCCTTGCCCTTAAAGAAGGCGTAGTCGTCGCCCACGGCGTTTCGATACACAAAATCCACGGCGGGATCGTTGGGAAACATCCGCTTTACGATCATGACGTCCTGCATCGGCGTCGAATTGCCACGCCCCCCGAGTGAATCAAAGAACGTGAATTTTCCGCCCCAAGGGTCCATCGCGTTCATATAATAATTCACGACTTGCTGCCGCACTTTTTGGAGCGCGATGAGATTGTCGCCGCGGTTGCCGATGACCAATAGGTTTTCCGCGAAGAGAAAATTTTTGCCCATGCTTTCAAACATCTCGCCGCTTGGGAAAAATCCTGCGCCGAGGTAGTGTTGGTAACCGGAGACGAAGCGTTTATAGGTGGCGGGGTCGGAGCCCGGTTCGTCCTCGATGGATGCGGTCAGCAGGATCATCGGCATGTGCATGGGAATCCAGTTCGACGTGGCGGCGGGCGTGGCAGGCAGGGCTTCGCAGCCGATGGCGGTCATGTCGGCGGTCGCTTTCGTCAGCAGGGTGCGGACGACGGTGCGCTGGGTGGGTGTCATGGCGTTGAAGGCGAAATCGTAGCCGAGGCCGATCATGCCGGAAAACGTGTATCCCTTGTAGCGTTGATAGTCGCGGAGCCGGGGAGGCGCGCCGTCCTTTTGGTCGTCTTTGGCAAAGGCCGCGTCCAGCGCGGTGGTTTGCAGTCTGGCCAACGTGGTCAAAGCGGCGGCTGCTTTTTTTCCGCCTTCGGCATCTTGGTCGATCAAACAGCGGAAGGTTTCGCTCACAATGGCGCAGGCGGGTTCCGTAGAGGCGATATCGGGATTGGCCACGCCGTTGACGGCGTCCGCATAGGTTTTCGCGTATTTGGCCTGCGGGCCGGAGATCAAATCGGCGAGGGCTGCGCGGATGCCTTCCATCGCGAGTTTGCCGGGCTTAGTTTTGGCGAATTTTTCGCGCAGGGCGGGCAATTCTTCGGCGTAAAACAATACGCGTGGATGCACGCCGGGGGCGGGCGGGGCTTTGACGAGTTCCTTCGCGAAGCCGGTATAGTCGTAGGTGAAGACTTCGGGCGCACCAAACAGCTTTTGGATTTCCTCGGGCGTGTAGCCAAAGTTGTCGTTGGCCTTGATCATCTCGGTGTCGAGCGGCACGGAGACGTTTACGATTTGGGCGGAGAGTTTGCCCGAGCCGAGTCCGGCGGTGAGCGAGAGCGCGAGGAGTAGGAGTCGTGATGTCATTGGGGCGAGGGCGGTGTGGGAGCGGCGGTGAATGAAAGACATAGGGTGAGGTAAGTGCCGACGGCGGAGCGATGTCCAGGAGACATCTCGGGGGATCAAGGTCGCCGTTGGAGTGGATGAGATCGCGGTGGACGTAGTCCGGGAAAATGGGGCCAGGGATAAAAACAGTTTTAGCGACAGGCCGGGGTATAATTGCTGCATGACGTTTTCGAGATTCGCCTACCAGCCCGAATTGATAACCGGGCTACAGGGAGGCCGGACAGGTAAGAGAAATGCGATCACTCCGGTGCCGGTGTGGAGATTCATGCATGTCTTAAGGAACCACCACTTGGATGGATTGGAGAATATTGTCCGAGGCGCGACCTACGCGGAGTTCATACGCACCGGGATCGATTACATAGCCATTCGTTTGTTCATTCCAGCGACGGAAGCGGTCGGTCGCGATGGCGAGGGTAACCGATTTAGTTTCGCCAGCATTGATGCTTACGCGCTGGAATCCTACGAGGGATTGCAGCGGCATGGGCACCGGCGGATTCACGGCGTGAACGTAAACCTGCACCACTTCATCCCCGGATCGTGATCCGGTGTTCGTCACGGGGACTTTGATCTGGAGGATGTCTCCGGACTTGACCCGGGTTTTGGACACTTCCGGGTTTCCATAGGAGAAGGTGGTGTAGCTCAGGCCGTGACCGAAGGCGTAGAGGGGCTTGCCGGTGAAGTAGCGATAAGTGCGGCCCGCCATCGCGTAGGAATCGAAGGGCGGCAGGTCCGCCTCCGACTGATAGAAGGTCACGGGCAGGCGGCCGGCGGGATTGGTTTCGCCCAACAGCGCCTCGGCCACCGCCTGACCGCCACCTTGCCCGTAATACCACGCGCAGAGGATCGCGTTGGCCTTGTCCGTATCGAAGCTCAACGCGCTACCGGTCGTGAGCACCACGGTGACGGGTTTGCCGAGCGCGGACACTTTTTCCAATAGCTCGCGTTGCGAACGCGGCAGCAAAATGCTCGTGCGGTCGCCGCCGCCGAAGCCCTCGGCATTGACGCGCATCTCCTCGCCTTCGAGGTCGGGCGTGATGCCCAAGGCGAGCACCACTTGGTCCGCTTCACGAGCGGCCGCCAATGCGTGATCAATCGCGTCGTCGCCGCCGGGCGGCTTCCAACCAAAGCGGATCGTGGCGCCGGACTTGCCCTGATCGTATTCCAAGCGCACCGAACGCGCCTGCCCGGCCGTAAATGGCAGCACAGTCCCGATGGTGCGTTCGGATCCGGGCTTCCAGCCGTCCACCACCGCACGATCTTCCACGAAGAGGCGAAAGGCACCCGTGCCCGTAACGCTGAGCACGTAATCTCCGGTGGTGGGCGGCACGATCACGCCGCTCCAGCGAATGACGGCGCCTGTCACCGGAATGTCCGGCAAGGGCACGAAACTGTTCCACTGGAAATCCACGCGGGCATCAACGCCCTTTGACACCGGTTCGCCTTCAAACGTGGCCGCCGGGAAAACTTCCCGCTTCAGACCGGGGTTCGTGCGCTCGGTGTCGGTGAACAGGGTGCCTTTGGTAAACGGCACGCCTTGCTCGCGGAAGCCTTTGACGAGCGGAGCACCGCGCTCATACAGCACGCGCACGCCTTTCGGCTCGAGCCGCGCCCTCAATGCGTCGAGCAACGTCACATGGCTGGACGGGGAACCGCTGTAGTTTCCTAGCAACGCGGCGCGTTCGTCCGCGGTCGGCCCAATCACGGCAACCGTGCGCACCGCGGCGATTTTCCAGGGCAGCACGCCGTCGTTCTTTAACAACACCAGGCTCTGGCGCGCCGCCTCGACGGCCAGCGCCTTGTGCGCGGGCGAATCGTTTTCAGAGGCCGGAATCTGCGCGTAGGCGACGTGCTCGCGCGGGTCGAACTCGCCGAGACGAAAGCGCAGTGCGAAAAGGCGACGCAGCGCCACGTCGATATCGGCCTCGGTGACAAGACCGCGTTTCAGCGCATCGGGCAGTGCTCGGTAGGTTCCGCCGCTGCACAGGTCATTGCCCGATTTGATGGCAACGGCACTGGCCTCGGCGGCGTCCTTGGAAAAATTATGTCCGTTTTTGGAGAAGAGGTCACTCACCGTGTCCACGTCGCCCACCACTGCGCCGGTAAAGCCCCAGCGTCCGCGCAGGACATCCTGCAAGAGGAAGGTGTTGGCGGGTGCCGGGACGCCGTTGATCGCGTTGTAGGCGCTCATCACCGACGAGGCGTGCCCCTCGCGAATCCCCATCTCGAAGGCCGGCAGGTAGGTCTCGAACAAATCGCGCTCAGAGGCGACTGCATTGAATTTGTGACGCGCACTCTCCGGTCCGCTATGGACCGCGTAATGTTTGAGCGTGGCCACGGTTTTCAAATACCGCGGGTCATCGCCTTGAAGTCCCTTCACAAACGCAACGCCCATGCTGCCCGTGAGAAACGGGTCCTCGCCATACGTTTCCTGTCCGCGGCCCCAGCGCGGATCACGGAAGATATTAATGTTGGGAGACCAGATCGTGAGGCCCTGGTAAATCGCCGAGCCGTCGGCGGGGTTTTTTGCGAGGAGCGCATTGTGCTTGGCGCGCGCCTCGGTCGAGATGGTTGCGGCGACCTCGCTCATGAGCGGAGTGTTCCAAGTCGCGGCGAGGCCGATGGCCTGCGGAAACACCGTGGCCGTGCCGTTGCGGGCCACGCCATGCAGCGCCTCGTTCCACCAGTGATATTTGGCGATACCCAGACGCGGGATCGCGGGTGTCGCCATCATCGTTTGGCTGATTTTTTCGTCGAGGGTAAAACGAGAAATGAGGTCATCCACGCGCTTTGCGACGGGGAGATCGGAGTTAAGAAACGGGAAGTCCTGAGGAGTGGCCGCGCTTGCCCGGGCCAGTGTAAATAACGAAACGGAAAGAGCGAAAGTTAGACGGATGATGATGGGTAAATTACGGTTAAACATAAAGGGGCGCGAAGCGCATAACATGCCTATGGGTTCTCGCTTGGGGGCACCCATAATTTGTTGGGTTTTGGCCCGAGAATAAGCTCAAGCGTTCTCCCGGTGGAGATTTCCGGGTAGCCGAGCCAGCAGCGATTTAACGGTTTATCGTCGAGGCCAGCCGATTGAATATTAACGTTGTCCTGGGAGTTGTTTTTTAGCGCGACGATGAAGGTGTCGCCCTTCGTATCTTTCAGGTCGCGCTTGACGGTGATCTTGTCGAGCAGGGGTGTGAAAATCTCGAAGCGCAGATCGCCGGGACAGGACTGGTGGAGACCGCTGGCGGCCAGGATGAACCAGGCGGACATTTGGCCCACGTCGTCTTCGCAAATGCCCTCGGGCCCGATGCCGTCGAACCCGTCAATTTTTCGCGCCGATCGGTCGAGGTCATAATCGGCTCCGTTGCGGCAGATGCGGGGGGCCGGATAAAAACCGGGGATGACCGGGTTGTTACAACGCATGGCGGCGATAATTAGCGTAAAGAGAAAAGGCTTACTTGGAATAAATCACGACGTCGGCACGGCGGGACTCGGGGGTGACCTTGAGGATCGTGAGTTTGCCGCCTTCGACGCGGCCTTCGACGGTGGTGTTGAAGGGCGCGCAGAACTTGAAATCGGCGCTCCACTCGGCGGGCCAGGCGGGGAGCAGGAGGATTTTGCGGCCATCGCACTGAATAAGCATTTTCTGGAGGCCGAGTTCGCCTTGGCCGCCGTTGTCTTGGTCGGGCATATAGTCGTGGCCGCGCGCCCAGAAGGCGGGAAAGCGGAGGCGCGGGTCGAAAGTGGTGAAGTTGGTGGTGACGTCTTTCTTGGCGAGATCGGTCAGGCCGAGCATGGGTGCGTCCACGACGTCTTGGTGCCAGCAGCCGGTGCGCTTGTTGAGGCGGATGGCGAAGGCGTTGAGCGCGAGTTCTAGGCCGGGCTTGCCGACGCCGTAAATGCGGAAGGGATAAACGGCGTAGAACTCGGGGTTTTCGCTGTTGTGTGATTTTTGGGTCTGCTCACCGGCGTAGGGGAGGAGGACGGGTTTGCCGTCTTTCACACCGGTGGGAATCTCCGGCAGGATGGACTGGAGCTTGGTCCACTCGGCGCGGGTGGCGTCGTCGAGCAACGCGGGGGGCAACTCCAGCAGGCGGCCGATCACGTAGTGCAGGCCGGCGATGTCGGGGAGCGGGTTGGTGACGTCCCAGAACATCTCGATGGAGTTGTCTTTTTCGAGGAGGAGCTTGCCGGCGGCGTCGCGGGGGAAATGTTGAGAGAAGAATGTGAGACCGGCCTTGGCGACGGGGAGCAAGGTGTCGCGTGCGAAGGCGTCGTCGCCGGTGTAGTCGTGGTAATCGAGCATCATGGCGCTCAGCTCAAGAATCGGGGTGAAGTAACGGTCGGTGTATTTGCCCTTAAACTCCGGAGGCATGTTCGGGATCTGCGCCCAGAACGGCGCGGTTTCTGCGAAATAGGCGCCGTCGTGGCCGTAATATTTTTTCACGAGGGCGGCGGTATCGGGGAGCTTGTTGGCATACATCGCGAACAACGGCTTCATGACGTCGAAGTCGCCGGCGGCGAGGCGCGGCCAATACATGGGGCGGGTGTTTTGAAACCAGTATTGTCCGCCCCAGGCGCGGAAGTCGGCGGTGACCGGCCCGGTGATGTCTTTGCCTGTGACCTTGTCCTTGCCCGTTTTTTCCGAGGGGTTGTCCACGGTGAAGATGGAGCCGTTGAATTTGACGGGGTAGGCGCCGCGACCGGCGCAGGCCGTGATGAAGCGTTGGAGCGTGTAGCCCTGCGTGACTTTGGAAGCGTCGTCGTCGCCTTGGATGAAAATCCAACTGCGGTTCCAGAATTGCCGCCACCAGGCTTGGTGCCCGGCCCAGCATGACGACAGGTCAAGCGGAGCGAGCGCGGCGACTTGTTGAGCGAGCTTGGCCTGCCAGGCGTTGACGTCCGGGGTAGTCGCCGTGAGTGGGTAAACGGAGAACTGCTGCGTGGTCCCGGGTTGGACGGACTGGAGCGTGTTGCCTTCGCTGCGCACGAAACCGTCGCCTTTCATGACCGCGCCAAACGTGATGTTGACGAGGTGCGGGTCCTTCGCCTTGGCGTTGCGATGATACCAGCAGATTTCGTTTTTATCGCCGGGGATCACTGTGTCGGCGGAGACTTTTTCGCCGGGGGTCGTGCGCCAAGGGTCGAGCGTGATTTTCATGGCGACGGCTTGGGCTGAGGTGGCCTGGACGCGGACGACGGGGTGGTTAGCATCCACCCACACGCGGAGCACAATTTGGGAAGCGCCGGTGCCGACGGTGACTTCGACGGCACCGTCCTGCAGGTGCAGCGTCTGGCTGAGGGGCGCGCCCGCCGTGAAGGGATTGGGCGAAAGGGAAACGCGCACGCGGCCGAGTTTCACGAGGTTGTTGTCCTCGGCCCACGCGTCGGATTTGCTTATGTAGAAGAGGAGGTCGCCGTTTTGCTCGGTCCAGACGTTGAGGCCGATGTCGCCGTTGCCGAGCGGCATGGAGTCGGCTGAGTCTTTGCCGAGCGTGTTCCAAGAGACATCGCAGGCGGACAAGGCCGCCGCTGGTGGCGTTGCGGAGGTCGCGGTGGACGCAGCCAACACAGGTTGGGCAAGTGACAAAAGAAGTCCAAGGGACAGGCAGGGGGAGAACGTAGGTTTCATATTGGTTTCAGAGAGGTGAACGTCAGGCGGTTTAATTTACGGGGTGGCGACGGTTCGGCCTGCGTAGGGCGTCACGCCGGATTCGTTGAAGGCATCGGCTGCGAACCAATAGCCGGGGGTGGCGTTGAGGCTTTGGATGGTCAGCGTGGTTTTGTCACGCACCTCGTATTGGTTCCAAAGCGCGTCGGGGGCCACGCCGTAGCGGATGATCGTCCCGGAGGCGCCGCCCACGACCGGCCAGGAGAGGATGACTTTTTGGCGGTCGGTGGGATCGCGGGTAACGGTCAGCGTGGTCACGGCGGGCGGAGCCTTATCCGCGCCTAGACCAAATACGCGCAAGCCGCGCACGGAGAAACGGCCGCCGCCGGGGGTGCCGGTATCGGTGAGCTTGAGGTAGCGAGCACTGAGCGGCCGGCGCAGCTCCAGGTAGTCGTGGGGAGCGTCACGGTGGTTATCCCGCCGGTCGGCGAGGATAGACCAGGTCTTCGCGTCGTTTGAATATTCCAGCAGGTAGCGCTGGGCGAAGCCGGCGGTGCGACCTCGGGCGGTCATGTCTTGTTCGGCGAAATTGAGCTGAATGGCATGGATGGTTTTTTGGGCGCCAAGATCGAGGGTGAGCCATTCGCCGGGTGCGGTGCCGGCGGCGCTCCACCACGTGCGGATGTCTTCATCGCAGGCTGACTCGGGCGGGTGGTCCGGCAACGAGGAGGAGGCGGTGGCGGGCTGGCCGTAGCCGAGCAGCATCCAACCGGGAGAGTTGCCGAGCGCGGGTTGCGGTTTTTGTCCGGGCAGGAACTGCGGGTAATCGCCGAGGAAGGTGCGGGTGAACATGCGCCCCGCCGGATCAAAGCCCTGCGGATACAAGGCGAGGCGGCGCTCGAAGCCGTGGTTCTTGCCGATGAGCGCAGTGACGATGCGCCAGAGTCGGCCATCCCGGTCGGGGAAAGTGGCGCTGTGGCCCGCGCTTCCGAGAAAACCGGTGGGCTTGTAGGAGATGGGGCTGTTGGGCGCGTAGGAGAAGGGGCCGAGCGGGTGGTCGGAAACGCCGGCGCCGTCCCCGTAAGCTTTCCATTGGGTGCCGGGGGCGGCGTATTGGAGGTGGTAACGGCCGTCGTGTTTGGTCATCCAGGCTCCCTCGATGTAGGGGCGTTTGCCGTTGAATTTATCCCCGGCGGCGCATTCCCAGCCGCGTTCTTGGAGATCGGCTCGGAGGAGTTCGACCGGCTAGCCGATCTCGGCGAACTAGTGTTCGGGGTCGAGTTCGACGCCGGAGATGGGACCGAATGGGTGGCAGCCGTAATAGAGGTAAACCCGGCCGTCGTCGTCGAGGAAGAGCGCGGGGTCTTGGTCGCCGCGAACCTTGCCTGCGACGGTCCAGGAGCCGGGGTCTTCGGGGCGTGCGCTGCGGTAGATATGACCATCGTGCGTGGTCATGAAGTAGAGCGCGTTTTTATAGATGAAAACGGCGGGTGCCCAGTCGTCGAGCGGCAGGTTGAGCGGGGTGATCAGTTGCCAATGCACAAAATCGGGCGAGCGCCAGTAGCCGCCGGATTTGGAGGCGAAGAGATAGTAGTTCCCTTGGAAGAAAACGCACACGGGATCGGCGGCTTCCCGGTAGGCGATTTTGGGGTCGGGCTGGATCTCGTAATCCAAATCGAGCGGATTACAAAATGTGGTCGGACTCGAAGCGATCAGCGAGGGCTTATCGTCGGAGGGCTGGGCGACGACGAACGGCACCGATAAAATCGCGTTTATCACGCCGAGACATAGGAAGGGCAGACGCATGGGGAGGGTGGGGTGAAAGACGCGGACTTTGAAGAGTGTCCGCGTTCACGCTGGGGTGGCAAGACCCTTGCCATCGCCTCCGCCGACCGGGGCCGGTTTTTTTGGGCGTGTGTGCTTAAGGCGGAAATTCCCTACGGTGGTGGGACTTCATCAGGGTTTAGAGGAGAACGTGTATCGTCCCGAAAGGATGGAATAAACGACGACGTCTTTTTCTGTGCGGAGGAAGGTTATACCGGGTGAGTGGGCGGCCGGGCGTCCGCCTTCGTTCACGCTGGACGCGTCGCTGGCGGGGAGGCGCACGGTGGCGGTGGTGTTGGGCGGGATCGTGACGTCCAGATCGAACTGCCCGTCGTGCAGACTCCAGCGGGTTTCGATCGGGCCGCGCACGCTGTCGTAGCGGGTCGTCGCCTGGGTGAGATCGCCGCCGGGCTGCGGGGCGATGAGGATGCGGTGGTAGGCGGGGCCGTCGGTGCGGATGCCGCCGATATTTTCCATCATCCACTGGTAGATCGCGCCGAAGGAATAATGGGCGAAGGAATTCATGCCGGCATCACCGAAGCCCTTGTCGGGCGTCCAGCCGTTCCAGCGTTCCCAAATGCTGGTGGCTCCTTGTTTGATGGAGAAGCCCCACGACGGAAACGTGGTGTTTACAGCGAGGCGGTAGGCGACGTCGTTGCGACCAATTTTGGCTAGGGCAAGCATGAGATCCTTGGTGCCGATGAAGCCGGTGGACAGATGTCCGCCGCGTGCCTCGATGTTTTCGACGAGGTATTTGGCGGCGAGCTGAGTTTTATCGGCGTCGAGGAGATCGTTGACGATGGCGAGGACGTAGGCGGTCTGGGTGTCGCCTTTGATATGACCATCGGCGGAGACGTAGGCTTGGTTGAAGGCGGTCTTGATCTGCTCGAACAGGGCCTGGTATTTGGCGGCGTCCTCGGTTTTACCAAGAACCGCGGCGGTCTGGGCGGTGAGGCGGGTGCTGAGGGCGAAGTAGGCGAGATAGATGACGTCCGAAGGGGTTTTGGCGTTGATGCTCAACCAGTCGCCGAAGCAGTGGAATTTGTCAGGAGGAAGCAGTCCGGGCTGGCAGCGTTTCTGGCAAAAGGCGATGAAGCGGGTCATGCCTTCGTAATGGGTTTCGAGGATGCGGCGGTCGCCGTAAACGTCGTAGATCGTCCAGGGGCAGACGACGCCGGCATCGGCCCATGCGGGACCGCCATCGCCACCGGCGACTTTGAGGGGAGCGACCATGGGGAACTGGCCGTCGGATCGCTGGGCGTCGGCGAGGTCCACGAGCCATTTGGTGAAAAAGGCCTGGATGTCGGTGTTGAGGGAGGCGGTGCGGATGTAGATCTGCGCGTCGCCGGTCCAACCGAGGCGTTCGTCGCGTTGCGGGCAGTCGGTGGGGATGTCGATGAAGTTCATCCGCTGCGTCCAAACGATGTTTTCGTGGAGTTTGTTTAACAGTGGGTTGGAGGAGGAGAAGTCGCCAGCCACGGGGGTATCGCTGCTCAGGGCGACGCCGGTTACGGTGTCGGCGTCCGGTTTGTGCGCGAGGCCGGTGACTTCGATATATTGGAAGCCGTGATAGGTGAAACGCGGCTGCCAAGTCTCGCCGCCATCGCCGCGACAGAAGTAGGTGTCGGTGGCGCGGGCGCTGCGGAGATTCTTCGTGTAAAGGGTGCCGTCGGGATTGAGGCGTTCGCCGTAGCGAAGGGTGATCTGCTGGCCGGGGACGGTGTCGGCGAGCTTGAGGCGGGCGACGCCGGCGAAGTTTTGGCCGAAGTCCAGAATGTAAGCCCCGGGCGCGGGCTCGGTGATGGTCTTGGCCTTGAGCTCGGAGAAGGCGACCACGGGCGGTCCCGGGTGGGATTGCACGACGGGTGAGACCTCGGCGCCGCTCACCACAGGAGACCAGGTGCGATCATCGTAGGTCGGTTCGCTCCAAGCGTCCAAGCGGCGGGCGTCGAAGCGCTCGCCCTTGAGGAAATCGGCCTCGATCAGCGCGCCCGTGGCGGCCTTCCAGGAGGGACCGGTTGCGACGGTGGCGTGCGAGCCGTCGGCATAGACGAGATCGAGCTGAAGACGCACACGCGGGTGTTTGCCGTAGTGATCTCGTTGGGACTTATATCCCACGTAGCCGCTATACCAGCCGTCGGCGAGGATCGCGCCGATAGCATTGTTTCCTGATCGGATGCCGGCGGTGACATCGTAAGTGCGGGCGTAAACGCGTTTGGCGTAATCGGTCCAGCCGGAGGCGAATTCATCGTCGCTCACACGGCGGCCGTTGAGATAGACGTCGGCCAGGCCGAGGGCGGCCACGTGAAGGGTGGCGCTGGCTACGGTTTTATCGGCGCTGAAAACCGTGCGAAGTTGGACGGGGGGAGGCAGGATGACCGGAGTTTCTTTGGTGGGCGGAGCGAGGGCGGCGCGCGCTTCGTCAAAACCAATCCATGTCGCTTGCCAGTCGGACGGCTTGAGCAAGCCCATCGTCCAGAGCGCGGGAAGACACCAGGGAGATTCGCGGTTATCCTGGTCCCATACTTTGACCTTCCAAAAGCATTGTTCGTCGGAGGCGAGAGGTTGGCCGGCATAGACGATGCCGAAGGTTTCGGCCGAGGTTACCCGGCCGCTATCCCAGAGATCGCCTTTGTCCTTCGCAAGTATTTGCGGGCTGGAAGCGACGAGCAGGCGGTAGGCAGTCTGACGGGCGCCGCGTTCGGAAGATTCGAGCCGCCAAGAAAGTCTGGGCTGGATGACGTCTATTCCGAGCGGGCGGTTGAGGGCTTCGCAACGGGGAGATTCAGCCGTGAGCGCGCGGGCGCTTAGGGACGTAATAATGACCAAGAAGGCGAGGCAAGCGATGCGGAGGGATGCGGGGGTGAACGATACAGATTTCATGGGAACGGGGGCGGTTAGTTTATCAGATGAAAATAAAATCAGGCTGGGTTTTGGCGACGGTCAAGCGGCTGTCGGGGGCGAAGGCGATGCGGACGGAATAAAGAGCCGGTCAAAGCGAGGATTGGGCGAACGAGGCGGGGGCATACTTGCCCCACAGGTAGAGGTTTTCCACGGCCTGGGGGGTGAATCCGGTTTTGTAGAAATAGATGCTTTGGACGCTTGTCTCGGCGTCACCGTAACCGTTCTTACCGCCGACTGAAAACTTTTTGCCTAGGTTAAGTTTTCCACCGGCGGGCAGGGGGGCCGAGGACATGAGGATGCCGTTGCGGTAGAGACAGGCGGTGGTGCCGTCAAAAGTGAAGACGACGTGGGTCCAGCTAGACACCATGGCGGTGGACCATCCATCGCTGATGACGTCGCGTGCGCCGATTCTTAGGTTACCTTGGATGAATTCGGAGCCCAAGGTGTCTTCGACATTGAGGTATTTGCCCATGTCCGGCCCGGCCTTGGTCTTGACCCAGCAGGCGATGGTGAAGGGCGTGCCCTTCATTTCCGCGGTTACGGGCAGAGTTGATCGCAGCGATTCCGGGCCGATGGCCACGGCGCGGCGGCCATTCATGCCATCGACTGGTTTGCGTTCACCCAGCGCAATCGGTGAGGCGGCGGGGTCGCTGCCGGGAAGAGGTGCAAACGCGCCTTTCACCGTGCGGTCAAAGCTCCAGCCGGCGAAGAAGCCGGGTTGTTTCGCGGGATCGTAATACTGGTTGCGCAGGGCGGCGAGACGGGCAGGGATTTGTTTGAGCCGTGCGGTCAACGCATCGGATTCTGGATCGGCCAGCGGCACGACGGGCTTGTTGACCGTGGCG